>NZ_CP049249.1:902500-1197500 GCF_011046895.1 Rhizobium rhizoryzae
TTCGAGCTCTTTGGCCTCGAAAACAACATCATAGCCGGCATCGATTATCGCGGTTCCGATAATTCGCTCTCCTCTGCGACAGGCGTGATCAGCGGCGCGCAAAGCCTCTACAACTGGAATACCGGCATCGCGCGCCCGCGCATCACCTTAAGCGCGCCATCGGAAACAGAGACTAGGCAGACCGGGGTTTACGGTCAGTGGCGCATCAAACCGACCGACCAGCTCACGTTGATCGGGGGCGGCCGCTTTACCTGGTTCGACAGCGAAACCGGCAACAGCAAAGTAAGCGCAAATGGAGAATTTACGCCTTACGCAGGCATCACTTACGATCTGACGAACTGGCTTACGGCGTATGGTAGTTTTACCGAAATTTTTCAGCCTCAATCCGTTACCAATGCTGCCGGCAACATTCTGGATCCTCGTACGGGCAAGCAATATGAAGTTGGCCTGAAAGCAGAGGTTTTTGAGAATGCTAATGCCACGCTTGCCTACTTCAATCTGACGGACAAGAACAGGGCGGTTTCTGATCCCAATAACCTGAGCTACTATCTGGCGAACGGAGAAGCCAAATTACAAGGTCTGGAACTGGAGGTAAGCGGAACCATTCTGGATCGCTGGGAGGCAACTGCCGCATACACGTTCACTGACACGGAGTTCAAGAACACAAACCGCGCTGCGGGCTCTGAATTCTACACACCCGAGCACATGGTTCAGTTGTGGACGAAATACACGTTTGATGATCGCACGCCAGCGCTTGACGGCTTCTTCATCGGCGGCGGCGTGAAGATGTTCAGCTCATTCAAGAACGTTTCGCGGACTGCGGCCGGAGGAGCGACGAGCATTGAGGCACCCGGCTATGCTGTCTTCGATCTTCAGGCAGGCTACAAGTTCAACGAACATGTCACCGCAAGCCTGACGGTCAACAACGTGTTCGACAAGACCTATTATGAGCGCGTCGGCGGCACCTCGGTCTTCAATTTCTACGGAGAACCGCGCACGGTGGTCCTGCGGGTCGGCACCACTTTCTAAGATCGCGTTGAGCTCGGCGGGATGACCGTCGAGCTCAACGCGCGGGTCGCGAATTCAGGCCGTTTTCTGTTGTGCAACGGTCTCATTCCGACCGTGATCATCGAGGATCAGAGTGCGCGCATCATCAGGTGTCAGCGGGCGAGAGAAGTGGAAGCCCTGAACATATTGAACGCCCATTTCGCGCAAGACTTCGAGTTCTGCTTCGCTCTCGACACCTTCAACGATGGCTCCGAGACCGAGTTCGCCACAGAGCGAAAGCATTGTCCGGATGATTTTCGCGCTTGCGGGTCGCTCATGCACTTCGGAAACGAAACTGCCGTCGATCTTGATCTTGGAAAGCGGCAGTTTGTGAACATGGTTCAGGCTCGAATAGCCTGTGCCGAAATCATCAAGAGAAATTCCGGCCCCCAATCGTTTCAGTAGCGTGATTGACTGGGTCGCCTGCTCGAAATCTCGGATGACAGCAGACTCCGTAATTTCAAAGTTGATGCGCTTGGCATCGAAGCTGGACTGCTCCACCAGTGCGACGATTTTCAGAATGCTATCAGGGCTCGCAAGATCCAGCGGCGAGAGGTTGAAGGATAGGATAGCATTCTCAGGCCAGGACTTAGCCTCTTCAAGTGCCTGGCGAAGCAGAGTGCGGGTGACGAGACTGATCCGCCCGGTATGTTCTGCAATCGGTATGAATTCGGCTGGGGAAACTCGGCCAAGCCCGGGACTTCTCCACCGCGCCAAAGCCTCGAAGCCAATGCAATGATGTGCCTGGATATTGTAGATCGGTTGATATTCGAGTGTCAGTTCGCGGTCCAGATCGGCCGCCATCAACGCCTCTTCCACCTGCTTCTGACGATCGAGGGATTGAGCCTGTGCCGCATTGAAGATCACGACACCTGCGCGCTGATATCTTTTGGCTGTGTAGAGTGCATAATCGGCTCGCTCATAGAGATCCTGCCCGTCGCGACCCACATCCGGATAGATCGCAACACCCATTGAACCGGTCACCTGCACCGTGTTCCCGCCCACAGGCATTCTCTCCGCAATCGAACTGCAAAGCTGTTCGCCCAGACGGGTCAATCGTTCTTCGCTGCAATCTCCTGTACAGATCATGCCGAATTCATCACCGCCGAGGCGATAGAATGACAGATCGTCCTGCTCGAGTTCTTTAAGACGTCTTGCGACCTCGATGAGGACCTTATCGCCCGCGGCATGACCGTACATGTCATTGATCGGCTTGAAGCCATCGAGATCGATGACCCCGACGCAGATTGGTTTCGTGTTCCGTTCGGCCGTTCCGAACACCTCGGTCAGCACGTTGAAGAAATTTCTTCGGTTCGGTATTTCCGTCAAGCTATCCAGATTTGCCAGCCGGAGATTTTCGTCCGAGAGCGCCTGCAAAGCCTTTTGCTGTTCAAGAAGCACCAGCCTCGACTCGTTCAGCTGTCGGAAATCCCGATAATGAGTGACGACAATCGCAATCATCGCACCGGTTACAAGCGCTACGTTCACACCGGTTGCTATGAAGGTCGGCTCTCCTGTCAGGAACATGGCGACCATGAACGGAATATTGACGGTGACCGCCACAACGAGTGCAGCTGAACGCAGGTGCATAAGGCAAAAGATGATGCCGATCACGGTGATCGCCATGAAGAAGGCAACGTGTGCCTTCTGATAAGCATCGCCATAAGGAAGCAGGGAAATCGACCACCAGGTGCAGAACACCGCTATCGGCGCAGCCAGAATATTCGTAGAGCGGAGCTTGCGATAGGCGAAGTCCGGCGAAATCACCTTGTTTCGATAGGAAATCCACTGGGCCGCCCGGCGCACGCACAGGATCGCAAAGACAATGGGCAAACCTACAACCATCCAGAACGGTGCAGAACCCGCATGCGTCAGAGCGAGCGACGTCATGTTCACGAGAAGAATGAAGTAAAGCAGAGGAACCTGCTTTGATAGCGCCTCGAACTGAGAAACGTTCAATACCGGATTATGGTTCGGAACCTTCAACTCGCTGATGATTTTCGATGCGTATCGACGTAGCATTCGGGCTCTTTTCGGTAGGTCGTGTGGTGCATTTGTCTTTCAATATTTAGCACCCCTCCGTTAAACCGCAGATAACGATCAGTGCAAACCTGCGGATCACTACCCCCACAGATTGAATTCCTCGATTGTACTTAATAGATCCTAGCACCCGACCAACCGTCCAAAACGCCGCGAGATTGGTCTGACCTTTGACGATTTCATTTGAAGTTTTCCAGAATTCATCATACGTATTTGTGGAGTGGTGCGATTTGGTCACCCTAGCAGGATGGAAATCGTGGCAGTGGAACTGAAGACCGGTCGCAAGGGAAGCGGCTCCCTCGTCGCCAAGGTTGAGCAAAGCTTGAGAGATGCGATACTCGCAGGCAACTATGCTCCGGGCGATCGTCTGCCGAGCGAAATTGAATTGACGGAAACGCATGGTGTCAGTCGCACCGTCGTTCGTGAGGCCGTTACTGCCCTGCGCTGTGACGGCTGGGTGGATGTGCGCCAAGGTGCGGGCATCTTCGTGCTTGATCGTTCCACCATACCCCAGAAGTCGGAAACTCTTGATGGTGCCCGGCTCGCGTCAGATCTGGAAGTTCTAGAGGTTCGCACGCCCCTGGAGATCGAGGCGGCAGGGCTTGCGGCACTGCGCAGATCCCCTGCTCAGGAGGAATTGATTTTCGATTGTCATGCGGCGGTTTTGCGCTGCATCAACGAAAACCGATCGATTCGTGAAGCAGACTTGGCGCTCCATCTTGCAATCGCTGCGGCAACAAACAATCCGCTGTTCACGCAGTTCCTGGAGCAGCAAGGCCAACATGCCATCCCGCAATCAAAGGTCGTTGCAGAACATCAAAATGACGAGCAGACTGCCTACAGACGGCTCATCCACAAGGAACACGAAGCTGTCGTTCTGGCTATATCTGATGCCGACGATCGAGCCGCCAGACTGGCAATGCAGAACCACCTTAGAGGCAGTCAGCTGAGATACCGAGACCTGTTGCGGGCGGCACGCGGCCTCGAACGCTCCTTTCCCTGACGCCCGCTGTTGTGCAATTCCAATGGAACCGACAGAGGTCATCCAGAGACCGATCGGTTAATGAACGCGGAACCCAACTTACGGCTGCGATTCGATTGGGGCTAGCATAGCCTCAGTTCCCCAGGCCTCGAACTGGGTCAATGCGGGAAACGGTGACGGATCGTCGGCCTTGATGAGATCATGCAGTTTCAGCCACTCGATCCGCCGTGGCTTCACGGCAAAACGTTGAGCCGATCCCGATTTTCCAAGCTCCAACTGCTCGGTTGATCCGTCGGAGAAGGTCACCGAGGCCTGCTTCCACCACGCATCATGGGGAAAATCGGCTCTGAGATAGAGCTTCAATTCATCGATACTCACTTCGCGACCGAAGTCGATTGTCAGCTCGGCTTGCGGATCCTGATTGATCCCCCAGCTGGTGAATGGCCACTTGCCATGGTCAGTATTTGCCTTCTCGCCATCGATCGCATTCCTAGCCGCAAAGGCTGCCTCTCCTCGTGTTTCGACATTTGCGGAGGCGTGCGGGTAAAGGGCATTGTTGGCGGCAGTATCGAGCGGATTGAACGCAAGATTCCGTCTCGTCACGATCTCTTCATGGGAGGCCTCACGCGCGAACAGCCGATGAATCTGCCCCGCAAAAGCAACGGGGGAAATTGTTTGTCCCTGCTGACCAAGAGGGAGAGGATAGGAATATTCTCGCTCACGCATGAAGAGAAGCGATGGAGCGATGGCTGCATCGAACGCAAGGAGCAGATAACCGGGCTCTGAAACGGTCAGACGAATGCAGTCGCCGGCCTCATATTCACCGCGATAGACGAGATTAAGTTCACCGTCCGATCCTGCTTGCGCTTTGGAACGGCCATTGATATCCATGATCGCGAGTGTGATGTGCATGTCGTTTTCCTCAGACGATACGGATGGTCAGTTCCGCGCCGACCACCGGCACGAGTGTTCGATAAAGGCGGGCGGGCCAAGCCTTTCTCAGGCGGGCATCCTCGATCTCGATTTCTTCGACCGTCGGCATTTCGCCGCCCGAGATCTCCAGTGTCGCAAGGCCAGGCAAGGTTACGAGGCCGCGCCTGACGAGAGGCCGCTGCTCCGTCATCAAAGATAGAACCGGCGTCCGACCGCATTCGTAACGATCGGCGAGTTCGATGAACCTGCCCTTGAACAGGCTCACACGGCGGGTGAAACGGCTTAACTGCGCCTCGGTCGGATAAGCTTCGGCAAGTTCCATGGTGAGGCTTGCCTGATCAGGGCCCAACACCGCTTCAACCTGTTTTGCCGCGAAGGTTTCTCCATCCTGCTGCATCACATCGCCGAATGTCGGCAGATTGTGGAAGGCGGACTGCATGGTCCAGATCTCGTATCGGCGGGGAGAGAATGTCTTGGCGGTATAGGTCTCGACGCCGATATCGATCAGAACGGGACGGCCATTCTTGTAAACGGTAAAGCTGCCGACATCGTTGTGGTTATGGCTTTCGCCGTTGCTACCTGCTTTTGCAGCAAGACAATAGCTGCCATCTCGCGCAATCATCAGGCCAATGCCGGGGAGGAAGACGTCTTCATGCACGACAGTCATCGCGGGCGTGCGCATGATCTCACCGTGAGTCTCCGCCGCTTGAAGCCGGTACCAGAGGTTCCATTCCTGCGGCATCAGACGGTCCGGATCGCACCGATAATCGGCGGCCGCAAAGGAACATAAAGCCTTGGAGCCAACAGCCTTGCCAAACAGATATTCGCGCGTGCCGCAGGGCGGCACCACTGCCGACGAGTCTGCAAAGTTGATGTAGTAGTTCTTCGAAACATGCATGTGGCGGATGAACTCCGCCATGTTTTGGATTTTCGGCTCTGACCACAGCGCGCCGATGAAACCATCGCCGACCTGCTGCAGGATTTGCATCGCACCGAACATGCACAAAGCAGCATGACGATAGTAGACGACACCCTCCTCACAGGCCCCGTCATCCGCATAATCCTTGACGAAGGCGTCGAGGCTGCCGAGTGCCTTCAGCGCAACCGAACGTCGAATGCGTTGGTCGGTCGGTAGCAGAAAGGCGGACAGGAGAACATTCTGCGTTATCCAGGCAGTCCAGTTGTTCATGCGCTCTTCGCCATGCCCCATCCACCAGAAGTGCTCTGACAGGTAAGGCGTGAGAATACGACGACCGACTTCCTCTTCGATCCTTAGACCGATTGCCGGGTCGACGGCGTCCAGTTGCTGTTTCAGAAGATGCCGAACGACACACAGGTTAGCAGCGGTTTCGGCTGCGAAGAGATCAATGATGGGACGGTCTGCGCGAGGCAAAGGCAGCCTTGCTCCACCGCGCACATAGGCGTTGTGTGCTGGCAATTGCCAGCCGCTCTCTTCACAGAGGAGGAAGATGCCATCGATGATCTGGTCCAGATATCGCCCGGATCCCGACGCCCATTCTGCAAGCACAAGATCATTCAGCTTGAGGCGGCGGCCAAAGTAGCGGTCTTCAAAGCGAGCACGGTTGCCGCTTGAGACATAGTCTCGGTAGTGGCTGGCCAGCAGTTCCGGCCAAGGCTTCGTCAATGCGGCGTCTCCCGCTACTTCCAAAACCCTACGGACCTCTGGATCAATCTCTTCGATCCCGCTCAGTGACAGATGCGGGGAAAAGTCTGCCAGATACTCCGGCAGCCGACTGCCAAATGCACTGAACATGCTCACGCGCGCTTGATCTCCTTGCTACTGATCATGTCCCTATCATACCTATTTTCGCTCATCCAGCAAATTTGTCTGATGTTATGTAAAGTTGTTTGACCAATACAACGAGTGTGCTATGCAGAGGCCGGGAAGTTGATGGAAGTTGGGAGGAGTGCTGGTGGCAAGTCTGGATCCAGCAATATCTGGCGATGCGGCAAAACCCGTCAAGGTCCGCAGAAAGGTCCGCGTCGTGTCTCGGCGTCGCCGTCGCGTTGAGAATGCCCTTGTTGCGTATTCCTTCATTGCCCCAAACTTTCTGGGTTTTGCGGTCTTTACACTTGGCCCCATCCTTTTCGCGTTTGCGCTGGCTTTCATGCACTGGGACGGCTCAAACCCGATCAAGTTTGCCGGCCTGGATAATTTCTGGCGGCTGTTCGAAGATCGTGCGTTCATCGCAGCATTCTGGAACACGGTCGTTTACACCGTCGTCTCCGTCCCGCTCACCCTCGCCTGCGCACTGGGTCTCGCAATGTTGCTGAACCAGAAGATCGTCGGCCGGGATTTCTTTCGAACTGCGATGTTCTTTCCCTATGTCGCATCGCTGGTCGCCGTTGCAGTCGTCTGGAACATGATCTTCAATCCGGAAATGGGTCCGGTGAACATGCTTCTCTATACGCTGGGGCTGGATCCGAAGGACATGCCGGGCTGGGCCGCTGACCGCCACTGGGCCATGGTCACGGTCATCCTTTTCGGCGTCTGGAAGAGTATGGGCTATTACATGGTCATCTACCTGGCCGGGCTTCAGGGCATCAATTCCGAGCTTTACGAGGCAGCGGGGCTGGACGGCGCGAATGCATGGCAGAAGTTCCGCCACGTCACATTGCCGCAACTGGCGCCGACCACCTTCTTCGTCACGGTGATGCTCACCATTCAGTCCTTCAAGGTGTTCGATCAGGTTTACATGATCACGCAGGGCGGCCCCGGTACATCAACCCTCGTTCTCGTCTATCACATCTACAACGAAGCCTTCATTTCCTGGGATCTCGGCTATTCCAGCATGATTGCGCTCGTCCTGTTCTTCCTGGTGCTGGCGGTAACCGTCATCCAGTTTCGCCGCCAGAAGGAGGATTGAGCCATGCGCAAGACAAAACGCCGGATCGATTTCTCGCGTATCGCCGTCTACGTCACGATCATCGCCATCACGATCATCATGCTGCTGCCCTTTGCATGGATGCTGTCCGCGTCCCTGAAGCTCAGCCGTGACGTCTTCGTGTTTCCGATCGAGTGGATCCCCTCGCAACCGCGCTGGGAGAACTACACGGAAATCTGGACGAAGATCCCGCTTGCGCTCTTCATCTACAACACATCGAAGCTGACGATTATCGTCACCCTGCTGCAATTGCTGACATCCAGTTTTGCCGCCTATGCCTTTGCGAAACTGCGCTTTCCCTACAAGAATACGCTGTTTCTCGGCTACATTGCGACGATCGCGATGCCTTGGCAGGTCTACATGGTGCCGCAGTTCCTGCTGATGCGCGAGTTTGGTCTGAACAACACGCATCTGGCGCTCATCTGCCTGCAGGCCTTCACTGCCTTCGGCGTATTCTTGATGCGGCAGTTCTATATGTCTATCCCGGATGAACTTTGCGAAGCGGCTCGTATCGACGGCATGAACGAATACCAGATCTGGGCAAAGATCATGCTGCCGCTTTCCAAGCCCGCGCTCTCCACCCTGACGATCTTTACGTTCGTCACGACGTGGAACGACTTCCTCGGACCGATGATCTACCTCACCAAGACTGAACTGAAGACAATCCAGATCGGTCTGCGCATGTTCATTTCGCAGTATTCTGCCGAGTACGGATTGATCATGGCCGCATCAGTTGTGGCCCTGATACCGGTGCTCATTGTCTTCCTGTCGCTGCAGCGCTTCTTCGTCGAAGGCGTCGCTTCGTCAGGTCTGAAAGGGTAATGTCCATGAACGCTCTCGCATCCGGCTCGCCTGCTCCGATCAAAGACGAAGAAGTCAATGCGGCACTCGATATTGCCGTCGCGCAGGTACGCCGCAATCTGCCGCAGTTTACCTATCAGGCGCAGAACCACTCCAGTGTCGGCAACATCTATCCGGCTGTTGCAAACGACCAGTGGACAGCTGGTTTCTGGCCGGGCGAAATCTGGTTAGCCTTTGAACATACAGGCGACAAGCTGTTCCAATATGCGGCGCAGATCCAGGTGCAGAGCTTCCAGCACCGCATCGAGAACCGGATCGAAACCGACCATCACGACATGGGGTTTCTCTATTCGCCCTCCTGCATTGCCGCTTGGAAGCTGGTAAAAGATGAAGACGGGCGCAGAGCCGCACTGATGGCCGCAGACCAATTGCTGGAGCGCTATCAACCGGTCGGCCAGTTCATCCAGGCCTGGGGCCGCAAAGGCAATCCAAACGAATATCGCTATATTATCGATTGCCTGCTTAACCTGCCGCTTCTCTATTGGGCAAGTCAGCAGACGGGCGATCCGAAATATCGCGACATTGCGCTGCTGCATGCGAGAACGACACTTGCGAATTCGGTCAGAGCGGACGATTCCACCTATCACACCTTCTATATGGATCCGAAAACGGGAAAGCCCGTGCGGGGTGCCACCAAGCAGGGCTATAGCGACGATAGTTTCTGGGCGCGCGGGCAGGCTTGGGGCATTGCCGGAATGGCCCTCTCTTATCGCTATGAGCCCATTGCGGAATACAGGGAGGCGTTCGAACGTCTGCTGACATTCTATCTGAACCGTCTACCGGCTGACATGGTGCCCTATTGGGATCTGATCTTCACGGACGGAGATGCAGAACCGCGCGATAGCTCATCGGCATCCATTGTTGCCTGCGGCCTTCTGGAAATGGCCGAACTTGTCGATGCAGACGATGCGGCTCGCTACCGCGATCTCGCACGGCGGATGATGAAGAGCCTGGTTGATCACTACGCGGTCAAGGATCCGTCTCAGTCCAATGGGCTCGTCCTTCACGGCACCTATTCAAAAAAGACCCCGCACAACACCTGCCGTGGCGAAGGCGTCGATGAGTGCGTGTCCTGGGGCGATTATTATTTCATGGAAGCGTTGACGCGTCTTTCGCGCAACTGGTCTTCCTACTGGTGAGGGCCGAAGGGCAGATGGCAAGCATTTCTTTGAAGAAACTGAACAAGACCTTTGGCGCTCTGACCGTCGTACACGACATCGATCTGGAGATCGCCGACAAGGAGTTCATCATTCTGGTCGGCCCTTCCGGATGCGGCAAGTCGACCACTCTGCGCATGATCGCAGGGCTGGAGGAAATCTCCGGCGGCGAACTCATCATCGGCGATGACCTGATGAATGATGTGCCCTCCAAGGATCGCGACATCGCGATGGTCTTTCAGAACTATGCGCTCTATCCGCATATGACCGTCTACAAGAACATGGCGTTCGGTCTCGAACTCAGGAAGGCTCCCAAGGACGAGATCGACCGCAAGGTGCAGGAGGCGGCAAAGATTCTCGATATCAGTCATCTTCTAAACCGGAAGCCGAAGGCCTTGTCGGGCGGCCAGCGCCAGCGTGTGGCATTGGGCCGTGCCATGGTGCGCAATCCGGAGGTCTTCCTACTGGATGAGCCGCTCTCCAACCTCGATGCGAAGCTTCGCGGCACGATGCGCGCTGAAATCAGCAAGCTGCATAAGCGACTGAATGCCACGTTCATTTACGTCACTCACGACCAGGTCGAGGCCATGACCATGGCCGACCGCATCGTGGTGATGAAGGACGGGCATATCCAGCAGGTGGATACGCCGCAGAACCTCTATGACCGGCCAATCAACATGTTCGTAGCAGGCTTCATCGGCGCACCGCAGATGAACATGTTACCCAGCACCATCCGAAAGGATGGAGAGCGGCTGGTCGCGGTTTTCAACGATCATGTCCTGCCACTTCCAGTAAGCTTCGATCGGGCGCGGATCGAACCCTATGTCGGCAAAGAGATCATTCTCGGAATTCGACCGGAAAACTTCCACGAACTTGCGCCGGGCGATATCGATCCGGCCAATACTGCCCCCTTCTCGGCAACCGTCGAACTGGCGGAACCCATGGGCTCGGAGGTGCATCTCAATCTCATCGCCGGCGGGCAGAACATGATCGCGCGCGTGTCGCCGCGTTTTAAAGCGCGATTGGGCGAAGAGGTGCGGCTGACTGCAGACATGACCAATACGCAGCTTTTCGACCCGCAGACTCAGGTTTCAATCCTGTACTAGGAGCAAATAACACCATGGCCGTTCAATGGCTGCAAAACTACTGGACGAAGGAAGGCGCGGGCATCCCAAAAGATGCGCCGAAACGCACCGGCCTCGCCCTGTTTGCAGAAATTCTCGGCCGCGAGTGGTGGGAGATGGTGAAGCTCAACATCCTGTTCCTGCTGACATCTCTTCTGGTGGTCACGATCCCGGCAGCGATCTTTGCGATGGCGAGTGTTTCCCGTGCCTTCGTGGAAGACCGGAACGTTTATCTTTTGCGGGACTACCTGGATGCGCTGAGAGCTTATTGGTTGAGAGCGTCAGTCTGGGCTATCGTTACAAGCGCAGTGCTGGGCCTTTGCGCCTATGCAGTCCGGACTTACGCATCCTACGCGGCAACAGATCTCGCCTATGCAGCACCTCTTACGGTCAGCCTGTCCGTTACACTGTTCGTGGCGATGATGACATGTCAGTTTATCGTGATTTCCGTCATCGAAAGCCGCTCTGTCTTGTCTACGATCCGTCTCTCGGCGCTTGCCATTCTGCTCACGCCGCTGCCGCTCGTCGGCGCGCTTCTGTTCGTCGGCGCACTTTGGCTCGCCCACATCCTGCTTTACCCGGTCTCGGTCTTCATGCCTGCGGCCATAAATTTTTCGCTCGGAATGTTCGCCATCGTCTTTGGCGCACATGGAGCCGCAATGCACGCGCTTGCCCTGTCGAAGGACAGGAACGGTTCATGAAATACAGGTGTTGCAGAAGCAACGCCTGAACCAGACACGATCAGGGAAGGAGATCAGAATGGTTCTGGAACAGTTGGGGAGAACATTGAAGCTTGCGGCCACCGGCCTGGGGCTTGCGACGCTTTTGGCAGGCACGGCGCTTGCGCAATCTGCACCGGTGACGCTGAAATGGGCGCTGTGGGACTGGGACAAGGTCGCCTACTACAAACCATTGATCGAGGCGTTCCAGCAGAAGAACCCGAACATCAAGGTCGAGCCGGTCGATCTCGGCTCCCAAGACTATCCGCAGATGGTGTCTACACAGTTGACCGGGGGCTCCAAGGACCTCGACATCGTGACCATCAAGGATGTGCCCGGCTACGCCAACCTCGTTCGGGCCAATACCATCACGGATCTCAGCGCCTTCATCAAGGATGAGAAGATTGATCCCGCACCGTTCGGTGGCTTGCTGCAGGAATTGACGGTCGACGGGAAGATCTATTCCATCCCGTTCCGCTCGGATTTCTGGATCGTCTACTACAACAAGGACATTTTCGACAAAGCAGGCGTTCCCTATCCGACCAATGACTGGACCTGGAAGCAGTTTGACGAGACGGCTGTGAAGCTTACGGGCGGCATGGGCGTCAACAAGACCTATGGCGCGCTTCTGCACACCTGGCGTTCGACGGTACAGCTTCCGGGCATTCAGGATGGAAAGCACACCGTAACCGGTGGTGAATACGAGTTCCTGAAGCCTTGGTACGAGCGCGCGCTGGCGCTGCAGAAGGCTGGAGCCGTACCGTCCTATGCGCAGTTGAAGACCTCCAACACGCATTATTCGGCTCTGTTCTTCAACGGCACAGTCGGCATGCTGCCCATGGGCACCTGGTTCATCGGCACGCAGATTGCCAAGGTGAAGTCCGGTGAATCCAAGGCCAAGAACTGGGGTATCGTCAAGTTCCCGCATCCGGAAGGCGTTGCAGCCGGCACGACGGCTGCGCAGATCTCGGGCCTCTCCGTCAACAAGAACTCGGATCACCAGAAGGAGGCTCTGGCCTTCATCAAGTTCGTCACCGGAGCGGAAGGCTCTGCGATCGTGGCATCGACCGGCACTCTGCCTGCCATGCGCACCGGCGACGTAGCTGCCAAGATCACGTCGCTTCCCGGCTTCCCGCAGGACCAGAACAGCAAGGATGCGCTACAGTCCGGCAAGTCCTATCTCGAAATGGCAGTCAACCCGAATGCCGCTAAGATCGAAGTGGTTCTGAACCGCGCCCATGATGCAATCATGACCGACAACATGTCGATTGCCGACGGCATCAAGGAGATGAACGAAGGCGTAAAGGCCATCAAGTAAGGCCCGATCAAACCCAGCCGCGGAGCAGTTCTCCGCGGCTGGTGAAACAATCGCAGACTGGAATTCTTGCCGTGCCTCATCCCCTGCTCCGCGCCAATCCGCTCCATGGCAATCCCCTTCAAACCCGCCAGGATGTGGCAAACGCGCTGATCGACCTGTTCGAGCCGCTCTTGCCCTACTTCTCGGAAGGCGGCGCGCGCGTCACTTTAAGTGCAGCAGGCGCCATCTTCGATCACCCGGCGGCAGATCTGGAAGGCTTCGCGCGCCCGCTCTGGGGCATCGTGCCCTTTGCGGCAGGTGGAGGGGAATTTGCGTACTGGGATCTCTACCGATGCGGCCTCGTCAACGGCATGGACCCCGATCACCCCGAATATTGGGGCGATGTATCCGACCGGAATCAGAGACTTGTTGAACTCGCCGCAATCGGGTTCGGGCTGGCGCTCGTGCCGCACCATCTCTGGGCCCCTCTGGACAAGCGCGGCAAGGACATCGTGTCCAGTTACCTCCTGAAGGCACGGGAACGAGACTATGTCGACAACAACTGGAAATTCTTCCGTGTTCTTGTCGATCTTGGCCTGGAGAAAATTGGCATAGATTTCGACAAAACGAAGACCGAAGCCTATCTGGAAGAGTTGGAAGCCTTCGACATCGGGGATGGCTGGTATCGGGATGGCCCTGTCCGTCGTGTCGACCACTACATTCCCTTTGCCATGCATTATTATGGGCTTATCTATGCCGTTCTTGCCAGCGGAGATGATCAGCGAAAGGCGAGGATCATCGCCCGCGCAGAGCGCTTCACACAGGATATTCGCCACTGGTTCGGGCCGGATGGTTCCGCGCTCGCATTTGGTCGCAGCCAGACCTATCGCTTTGCGCAAGGCGGCTTCTGGGCCGCACTCGCCTTCGCAAATATTGAAGCCCTGCCCTGGGGCCAGATCAAAGGCTATTACCTCCGTCACCTTCGCTGGTGGTCTAAGCTTCCGATCGCAGATCGCGATGGCATTCTGTCCGTCGGCTACGGCTATCCTAATCTTCTGATGAGCGAGAGCTACAACTCCGCCTGCTCGCCCTATTGGGCACTCAAGTTCTTCCTGCCTCTGGCTCTGCCGGCTAGTCATCCCTTCTGGGCCGCGACCGAAGAGGAAGCCCCAGCTTGCGACGATGTCGTAGCGCTGGAAAAGCCTGGCATGGTAGCCATGCATCAACCGGACAATATCGTGGTTCTGGCGACCGGCCAGGAGCATGACAAGATGCGGGGCTCGAACGAGAAATATTCGAAGTTCGCCTATTCAACACGCTACGGCTTCAACATCGAAGCCAACGACAGGCACTTCGATGCGGCGAGCTTCGACAACATGCTTGGCCTATCCGACGACGGCGTGCATTTCCGCATGCGGGAAACCTTGGAAGACGCACTGATCGCTGATCATGTTCTCTATTCGCGCTGGAAAGCATGGAGCGATGTCGAGGTAGAGACCTGGCTCATTCCGCGCAACCCGTGGCATCTGCGCGTACACCGCCTGACCACACCATGCAATCTTTTCACAGCGGAGGGTGGTTTCCCGATTCAGCGTGCCGATTTCAATCGCGATACGATGACCGAGACGGAAAACTCAGCCATCTGGTATGGCCAGACCGATACAAGCCTGATCATTGATTGCGGTTCGTCGGTCAAACGAGCGGGCAAGGCACAGCTGGCCATTGCCAATACCAATCTGATCTGGGCGCGCACACTGGTGCCGCAACTACGTGCAAGTGTCCCGGCAGGTACATCCACCCTTGCCTCGGCAATCCTGGCTATGCCCAATCACGCCTGGAAGGCCGAATATCTGACCAATCTGCCAGCAATGCCGACAATTGAGCAACTCGAACAACTGGTTAGGGACAAAGGCCGGAAGATTGCGGCCTTCGATCTCTGATCAGCGACTCGCGGCCTGCTGCAACACACGTTCGATGGAGAGACCGACTGAGAGAATCTGACGGTCACGCATCTCCGTTCCCGCGATCATCAGGCCTGAGGGAGCTTCATCGCCCTGATGCATCGGAACGGAGAGTGCACATCCATCGAGAAAATTGATCATGGTCGGGTTGCGAAGGATGAGACCATTGGCCGCGAAGAACTTCGCATCGTCATTGATAAGCGGCTGGATTGCAGGGGCAATCACCGGCACCGTCGGCATGATCATTGCATCGAATCCGTGAACCTTCTGCAAGACGCGGCGCTTCCATGCAGCCCGTGTCTCGAGAGAGCGAATGTAATCGGCGGCGCTCAGTTCCCCTCCGCGGGTAATCCGCAGCTTGACGCGGGGGTCATAGTTTTCAGCCGCTCGGGAAATAAGCTCACGGTGCCAGGCAAAAGCTTCGGCAGCGACCATGTTGCCGCGCGCATAGATATCGGCAACTTCGGAAAACTCTTCCAGGCCGATTTCGCTGATGATCGCACCTGCATCGGACAGTAAGTCCAGCGTTCGGGAGAAGGCTCGTGAGACCGTTTCGTCCATGTCGAACAGGACGATCGTCTGCGGAACAGCAAGTCGCAAACCCTTGATCGGGGCTTCCACCGGAACGTCCAGGCCGTCTCCGGAAATGATACTGTCGATGATGGCACAGCAGGTCACACTGGCCGCCAGAGGTCCGATTGAATCAAGGGATGTCGAAAGCGGCACCACGCCTTGCGCAGAAACCCGGCGCGCAGTGGGCTTGAACCCGGTCAGTCCGCACAGCGCGGATGGAATCCGGATAGAGCCACCCGTATCCGTTCCGATTGCCGCGACGGCCATCCCGTCCGTCACGGAAATCGCGGCACCCGACGAAGAGCCACCCGGTACCCGCCCCGTGTCCCGGTCGTAAGGATTGCGCGGCGTCCCGTAATGCGGATTGATGCCTATGCCTGAAAAGGCAAATTCGCTCATGTTGGTCGTGCCGGTGATCACCGCCCCGGCGGCGATGAGGCGCTGTACAACCGGCGCAATTTCCTGCGCTGCGGGGGCATCCTTCAGCGCGATGCTACCCGCAAGCGTCGTTTCACCAGCGATATCGAACAGATCCTTGACCGATATCGGGACACCCTCAAGGGGTGATCGCTTGATACCTGCCGTTCTCAGCGTATCCGAAGCCTCGGCCAGCTTCACGGCTCGCTGATCGTTGCGGCGGATGTACACCCGAACTCCTTCGCCTGCCGGATCATTGATCCGCGCGAGTGTCTCTTTGGTCAGCGTACTCGACGATACGATCCCACGATCCAGGGCCTCGGCGGTTTCGACGACGGTAGGATATCTGGACATGAATGCTCCGCAGCTGACGTTTTGAGGTCTACCGATTCATTAGCCGCCTGCAATACAAATTCAAAGCTTTATCGCAGCATCGGACGTAGTTCTGCAGCGATCCGTTGCAACGGACGAAGGAAGCGGTCCGCCATCTCATCCGCCGCGATTTGCGCTGCCGGCGCCCCGATGTTGACGGCTGCGACCACCCTGCCCTTGGCATCGTGAAGCGGCACCGCGAGAGAGCACAGGCCCAGTTCCAGTTCCTGGTTGATCACCGCATATCCCTGACCCCGTACTCTCTGTAGCTCCGCCATGATCTCGTCGGGTTCCGTCATCGTGTGTGGCGTGTTCTTCGTCCTAGGACATTGCTCCAGCAGAGTTCTGGCCTGATCCGGCGGCATGGACGCCAGCAGAACACGCCCCATGGACGCGCAATAGGCCGGGAGTCTGCTGCCTGCTGTCAGATTGATGGACATGACCCTTCTCTGGGAGGCTCGGGCGATATAGACCACCTCCCAGCCGTCCAGAACGCTGACGGATGCGCTTTGACCAACCTCTTCTGAAAGCCTGTCGAGAAACGGCTGAACGATGTTGGGCATGGGCGTTGCAGACAAATAGGCATGGCCGAGCCGCAAAATTCGCGGCGTCAGACTGAAGAACTTGCCGTCATAATCGGCATAGCCAAGCTCCGACAATGTGAGCAGGCAGCGGCGTGCGGTTGCGCGGTCGAGGGCCGTGATCTTCGAAACGTCAGCTATGGAAAGCTTGGGCGTATTTTCGCCAAACGCTTCGATCACGCGCAGGCCTTTGGCGAAGCCACCCATCAGATCCGTATCAGCCACCGCCATATCCCTCCGCTACAGTTTGCTCACATTGTGCGATAATCGAACAAATGTCAAATAACGCACAAATTGTTTGACGCATGCTGGCGAAAGGCGCTTACTGCGCCGCGAAGAGGAGCATGGGAGTCTCTCAAAATGGACAAGACAATTCGGAGCGCGGCAGAAGCCGTCTCCAAGATAATGGACGGCGCAACCGTCATGATCGGCGGTTTTGGTGGTTCTGGCGCGCCGATCGAACTCATTCACGCGCTGATTGACCACGGTCCGAAGAACCTGACCGTCATCAACAACAATGCTGGCAATGGACGGATCGGCATCGCCGCGATGATTGATGCAGGCATGGTCAAAAAGATGATCTGCTCGTTCCCGCGCTCCTCCGATCCGCGCGCCTTCACAGATCGCTATCTCGCGGGCGAGATCGAGCTCGAGCTGGTGCCGCAGGGGACCCTTGCAGAGCGAATCCGCGCTGGTGGCGCAGGCATCCCGGCTTTCTACACCCCCACGGGTTACGGCACCGAACTGGCCGACGGCAAGGTGATCGCGGAATTCGAAGGGCGTCACTATGTGCAGGAGCGCTGGCTGAAGGCCGATTTTGCAATTGTGAAGGCGGAACTCGGCGATGTTCACGGCAACCTGACTTACAACAAGGCAGGACGAAACTTTAACCCCCTGATGTGCATGGCAGCCAGGACGACGATCGCGCAAGTGTCCAAAATTGTGGAAGCAGGCAGCATCAATCCGGAGCATGTCGTCACACCGGGCATCTTCGTGAACGGCGTCGTGGAAATCGCCGACCCGCAACAGGAAGAAGTTCTGATCCGCGCAGGAGTTGCATACGCATGACCCTCGACACACGCGAAGACATCAAGCTTTCCAACGCGCAGATTGCATGGCGCGCTGCACAGGACATCGAAGACGGCGCCTATGTAAATCTCGGCATCGGCTTTCCAGAAATGGTTGCCCGTTTCCAGCCGCCCGGACGCGAAGCGATCTTTCACACCGAGAACGGAATCCTCAATTTTGGCGAAGCCCCTGCTGCCGGTGAGGAAGACTGGGATCTCATCAACGCTGGCAAGAAAGCCGTAACGCTGAAGCCGGGTGCAGCCTTTTTCCACCACGCGGACAGTTTCGCCATGGTACGCGGCGGTCACCTCGATGTCGCCATCCTCGGCGCCTATCAGGTCGCCCAGAATGGTGATCTCGCAAACTGGCGTGTCGGGTCCAAGGGCGTTCCGGCCGTTGGCGGGGCCATGGATCTCGTGCACGGTGCCAAGCAGGTTTTCGTCATCACCGAACATGTCACGAAAGACGGCAAGCCGAAGCTGGTCGACAAGTGCACATTTCCGCTCACCGGTGTCGGCTGCATCACGCGGATTTACACCAGCCATGCGGTGATCGACGTGAAAGATGGTCACTTTGTCGTTCGCGAAAAGCTGGCTGACATGACGATGGATGAGCTTCAGGCCATGACAGGAGCACCGCTCCATACGGATGGTCCTGTGGCCGACCTCGTCGTCCCGCAAGTGTAAGGAGCATGCCAATGACCGACGCATTTATCTGCGATTACATTCGCACGCCGATCGGCCGCTTCGGCGGTTCCCTTTCCTCGGTTCGTGCGGATGATCTCGGCGCCGTGCCGCTGAAAGCCCTGATGGAACGCAACCCCTCCATCGATTGGGAAGCGGTGGATGATGTCATTTTCGGCTGCGCCAATCAGGCCGGTGAAGACAATCGCAACGTCGCCCGCATGTCGCTTCTCCTTGCCGGTCTTCCGGTGAGCGTCACGGGTACAACGATCAACCGCCTCTGTGGTTCAGGCATGGATGCGGTGATCACAGCTGCCCGAGCCATCAAGTCCGGCGAGGCCGAATTGATGATAGCCGGCGGCGTCGAGAGCATGAGCCGCGCGCCCTTCGTCATGCCCAAGGCGGAAACCGCCTTTTCCCGCAACGCGGAGATCTACGATACGACCATTGGCTGGCGCTTCGTGAACCCGTTGATGAAGAAGCAGTATGGCGTCGATTCCATGCCGGAAACGGGTGAGAATGTTGCCTTAGACTTCAATATCAGCCGCGAAGATCAGGATGCGTTTGCCGTGCGCAGCCAGAACAAGGCCGCAGAAGCGCAAGGCAATGGGCGTCTGGCGAAGGAAATCACGCCGGTTACCATTCCGCAGCGCAAGGGCGATCCGGTGATCGTTGCAAAGGACGAACATCCCCGCGCAACGACAATTGAAACGCTGGCGAAACTGCCGACGCCATTCAAGAAGGAAGGCGGCACTGTCACGGCTGGCAATGCTTCTGGTGTGAACGATGGTGCGGCGGCGCTGATCATCGCGTCTGAAGCGGCGATCAAGAAATTTGGTCTTCGCCCAATCGCTCGAATTGTAGGCGGTGGCACCGCTGGCGTTCCTCCGCGTATCATGGGCTTCGGCCCGGCACCGGCCTCCGCAAAGCTCCTCGCGCGCCTTGGTTTAACGCAACAGCAGATGGACGTCATCGAACTCAACGAGGCCTTCGCAAGCCAAGGTCTGGCGACCCTTCGTCATCTGGGCATCGCGGACGACGATGCACGCGTGAACCGCAATGGCGGTGCAATCGCACTCGGACATCCGCTTGGCATGTCCGGAGCCCGCATCGTGGGTACAGCCGCCATCGAACTGCATGAAACCGGCGGCCGCTATGCGCTTTCAACGATGTGCATCGGCGTCGGTCAAGGGATTTCCACGATCATCGAACGGGTTTGATCGGGGAAGGCGCGATCGGGGCGGCTATCGCCCCGATTGTCGACCGTAGAATTGCGCGGCATCCCCGAACATTTTGCTTCGCTCCGCATCATTCGTGTAGAACATATGTCCACCACGATAGAGCCTGAGTTGGGTTCGATCCTTGGCGATTGATTCCGGCAAATGATTGAGCACAAAGCGGCTTGCGCCATACGGCGTCAGAATATCGCTGTAGCCGTGGACCACCATGACACGAAATGACGGGATGACGGACAACAGGTCCCTGAGATCATTGGCGATACTTGCCGAGACACGGGCATCTCCACCACGACCGCCATTCCACTCCCAGCGACGGTTAACCTCTTCGTTGAGCAGGGAATAGGTCATCTCGGTCTTGAAGCCGAGCACGTCTCTTGCATAGGCCGCGAAGGCCGACCCGTAGGCGCGTGTATAGCCCTCCAAAATAGGATCATCGTTGCGGGCGTAGCTGGCTTCAGGATAGGCATCCGGCACAGGAACGCTCGCGTCATACGGGCTTAAAATCTGCCCTTCGCCCGCCGCCTGCTTGGCATAGATCTCCCCAACGAAACCGCGTGTGCGAACGACGTCTTGCCGTGCAAGGCCCGTCATCGTCGCGATGCGGTCGTAGATCGCGTCAGCATCCGCGCCCTGCTCCGGCGGATCAATCAATGCGCTGACATAGTCGCGATTGGCGAAACGTTCGGCCAGCATCACCCCATCCGTGGTGAATGTGCCCTTTCGTTCCATCTGCGCCGCCACGAGTGAGGGGAACTGAAGCGCTGCCGCCAGCGGATCCTTCTCGGGCCCGAAGACGAACCGGCCTTCCATCAATGGCGAGACCATAATAATCCCGGCTGGCACCATGTTCTGATTGTTCTTCAGCGCGAGCGCCACCTTGGCTGCGCGAAAGCCGCCATAGCTTTCACCCAGCAGATATTTCGGAGCCGCTAATACGCCATTGTTCTGCACGTAGAGCGCGATGGCCTTTGCAAGGCTCTCGGCATCCTGACGCACACCATAGAAGCGCGCCGCCGCATCATCATTGACGGCGCGGCTCCAGCCGGTCCCTACCGGATCAATCAGAACAAGATCAGTGAAAGCAAGCCAGCTCTCTGGATTATCCCGCAGCTCGGGCCGGGTTCCATCTCGATTGGCTCCTTCGAAGGGGAGGATCTTCGGTCCGACGAGCCCCAAGTGAAGATAGGCAGATGCGGCACCCGGCCCACCATTGAAGGCAAAGGTTATGGGTCTGTCCTGTACCGGATCCTTTGCCCGATAGGCCGTATAGAAAATCCTTGCGGTAACTTTACCGTCGGAGCCGCGCAGCGCCAGTGTTCCAGCCGTTGCTCGGTAAGCCATCTCGCCTTGCGACGTCTTCAGGACTGCTTCGGTCGTCACGTCGGATGGTAGAAGGTCAAGCAGACCCGATGGGTCAGGCGATGCCTGTTCGGCTCTCTCCCCTCTTGGACGCTCCTGCGCGAACCCAGGTGCAGCGAGGCCGACTGCGGCAACAAGAGCTGAAATCAAGACATATCGCAATGGACTACCCCTTCTGCTGATTTCAACATAGGGCAGTCCGCCGTGAGGGAAACTCAACTCAGCTTCAATACCCGGTGAATGCCTTCAAAGCGAAAGCAGGAACCTGATACAAATCAGCAGCAGAAAGACACCGAAAGCCAGTTCAAGTCGACGACGGGACAGGCGGTGCGCAAGATTGGCGCCAAAGGAAGCACACAGCACGCTCGTGGGGATAAACAGTATGGCGCCGAGAAGCGATACATAACCGATGGCGAGCGGGAACTGCAAAGCGGCTATTTCGGGATTTTCGGCAGCTCGCCCCCAACCCGCGTAGATGTAGCCGAGCGCTCCCGGGATCGAGACAAGCAGCCCTACTCCGGAAGAAGTAGCTACGGCCTGGTGGATTGGACGCGAATAGAAGGTCAGCATCAGCGTCGATAACTGCCCTCCACCGATGCCCATGAGCGACGACAGCAAGCCGATCACGACACCATAGGCACGCAGGACAGGCTTGCCCGGAAGCTCCACACCGAGCCGCCAACTCTCCCGACCAAACAGAAGCCTGACAGCTGAAAAACCTGCAACAGCGATGAAGACCAGCTTGAAGACTTCCGGCGGCGCATAGCGGGCAATCACACTTCCTGCCAGGACGCCAAACAGGATCGGAACCGCCCAAACCTTCAAGACGTCCCGATCAACGGCTCCCTTGCTTCGGTGTGTTCGGTAAGAGCGGAAGGACGTCGGGATGATGATGGCCAGCGAAGTGCCGACGCACAGGGGCATCCGCAACTCTTCCGGCACACCGAGCAGACGAAAGAGTTCGTAAAGCACAGGCACAATGATGGCGCCGCCGCCGACACCGAATAATCCTGCCAGTATTCCTGTCAAACATCCTGCGAGAAGGAGTGCAATGACAAGCAGTGCAAGTTCCTGCACCGATACTCCCAAAAACGCCACCATGTCGTCCCTCGCAAAAACGCCTCATGCTTATGAGCATGAGGCGCAAATTGGCCAAGGGCGCTCAAGACGTAAATACGCCCATCAACTTTATTTTTTCACGATCACCCAGATCGCGTGAATGATACCCGGGAGATAGCCGCACAGCGTCAGCAGTATGTTCAGCCAGAAATGAAGGCCGAGACCGACCTGCAGAAACACGCCTACCGGGGGCAGGAGAATGGCGAAAAGAATACGAATGACGTCCACGGTCGTTCCTCATAATCGGCGTTGTCTGGAGCCGTGCAAACGCACAACTCCGCTGATGGTTCAGATCTGGTTTTCCTCAGGCCGCACCGCAAGGCATCCCGCGCAAGAATTATGATCAGGATCCCTTTCCGATGTATCCAGCCGCTCTAATTCCGCGAGGTCAGGACTTGCGCTTATCTGGAGGTCGATCCTTTGAAGGACTTGCATCGTTGCGTTGCAGACGACCCGGTATCTTTTGCGCATGACGGCTGACAATCAATCCGAAACGACCCGCTTCGCCATCGGGCTGCTGCGTGGCGCAGCTGGCGCATTGATCTTCGGTATTCCGATGCTGATGACCATGGAGCTTTGGTTCCTTGGCTTCTACATGCCACGAGAGCGGCTTCTCCTTCTCCTCGTCGTCAATTTTCCGGTTCTCGTCCTGTTGGCGCGGCGCATCGGGTTCGAACATACATTCACTTGGTCCGAGGCGGCGCGAGACGCAATCGTTGCATACGCGCTCGGCATCCTGACCAGTGCTGTAATCCTAACCCTCCTCGGAATCGTGATGGAGGATCAGCCTCTGCGCGAATGGGTCGGAAAAATCGCCCTTCAGGCTGTTCCGGCAAGCATCGGTGCGCTTCTTGGACGCAGCCAGTTGGGCGGACAGCAGGACGACGATGAGGAGCAAGAGCCGGCCGAAGAGGCATCAACCAGTTACTCGGGTGAACTCTTCATGATGGCTGTAGGCGCTCTGTTCCTCAATCTCAACATAGCGCCGACAGAGGAGATCATCGCGATCTCCTACAAGATGACGCACTGGCACAGCATGGCGACGATTGTCATCTCCATCTTACTCATGCACGCTTTCGTCTACGCGGCACAGTTTCGCGGAACACACACGCTTGCAGGAAATGCACCCGCCTGGCACGCGCTCGTCCGGTTCACACTGCCGGGCTATATCGTAACATCACTCATCAGCGTCTACGTCCTTTGGACATTCGGCCGACTGGACGATACGTCCCTGACGCAGGCCATGATGTCCATGATCGTGCTGAACTTCCCCGGCGCCGTGGGCGCTGCCTCCGCTCGCCTCGTTCTGTGAGACCGACCATGACCACATCCAACAGGCAACAGAAAACGCATACGGAAACCGGGAAACCGCACTGGATCGAATGGTTGACCGGTATCGTATCGACCGTGCTCGTTCTGGCGTTGATGTCGTGGATAGGCCGGGAGGCGGTTCTGGCTGACTCGAGACCACCCGACCTTAGCGTCAGGATGCTACAGATCGAGCAGGCCGGAGCGCTTTACCGGGTCGATATTGAACTGCAGAATTCAGGGCCGAGCACCGCAGCATCAGTTCGAGTGGTTGGAAAGGTAACGCCGCAAAACGTACCGTCCGAGACAGCCGAGGTCACGTTCGATTTCGCGCCCGCTGAATCCCGAACGAAGGGAGCTCTCTACTTTCGAACAGACCCGCGTTCGAATCCGCTCGAGTTGATGCCGTCAGGCTTCACGGAACCCTGACGACATATTCCGTCAATCTCTCATCCGGCCCAATTCAGGAAAGGCCGCTCGAGCAGCCTCGAGGGAAGAGAATGTCTGATCTTCGCTGCGAAGCGTCACAGAGATCGGATGGCTTACGTCCAACTGGCCGTCGAGAGCGACGTCGAGGTCTTCACCAGCCTCTCGATGGAGCGTCGCCTCTCGTTCAAAGCCTTGTTTCAGAAGCCAGTCCCGGGGAGCCATGACGCTGACGGCGACGACAATCTGCTGGTCCGGCTGTTGTGTGGCAACAAGCTTGTAGCCGACGCTGGATTCTTCTCCACCCAAGGATAGACGTCCGTTGCCAGACAGTTCCTGCAAATGCTCGGTCATGAAACCTCCTTTATCGTTCAGTGCGATAAACAGGCATTCAAACCTCTTTGTTCCTCATCCGCGCAATCTCCTGATCGCGATACGTCTTGGGTGTAAGACCAATCTGGCTGCGAAATACGCGACAGAAATATGCGGCATCACTAAAGCCCAGGTTTTCTGCGACCTGATGAATGCTGTATCCGGTAAAGACGAGCTCACGACATGCTTCGTCCATCAAGCGATCCATAATGAGTTCATGAGCCGTCTTGCCGGTGACGAGGCGAGCCATCCGGTTAAGATGAGTCGGCGAAACACCCAATTGCCGCGCATAGGCTTCGGCAGGCAAATGATCGCGCAAATGACGAACGATCAAATCCTTGAACTGACGAACACGCAATTCCGCCAGTGTTTCGGGTTGAGTGCCAGGCGTCGGCAAGGCTCTGCGGAGCAGCATGACCACGACCGCCGCGACATGCAATTCGAGAAGAATGTCATTCTGCGGCGTATCCAGCTGATGTTCCGTTACGATGCGGGCGAATGTCGCCTGAAAGTAGCTTGCGTCGGCGGTATCCTGATCAAGTGGCACCATGAGCGGATCTGACAGTCGTCCTAGTGCATCATCAATCACGCTGCGCAAGGGTTCGCGTACAAGCCGGGTGGCTATCGTGACCACGAGGCCATCGATATCGCGGGAAAAGCGGAAACCATGTGCGGGGCCGGGCGGTATTACGACCACGCAAGGGGGTTGCAGCGTGATGGTACCGTCCTCCAGCACAACATCGCCCGCGCCGGAGCGGATGTAAAGAAACTGCAAGAAACTCTCATGCCGGTGTAACGCAATCTCGAAGCGGTACGTGCTGCTGCGCGACACGATGGTTTCGCAATGCAACCAGAAAAGTCGGCCCTCGGCGGGATCTTCGCCATAAAGTCCGTAAGTTGGAACTGACATGATCCACCCGCCTCCCTACTTCTATGTTCGATTTGTCCAATAAACCGGCAGAATTGTCCATTGTTAAGCCACGTCGGCTTTGTCAATTTTCATGGAGAGGAAGAGCATCCGGAGGACTTCATGCGTACCAAAGTTGCCATCATTGGATCGGGGCCATCGGGCCTGTTGTTGGGACAGTTGCTGACCAGAGCAGGCATTGACAACATCATCGTCGATCGGGTCAGCCGGGACTATATTCTGGGCCGCGTCCGGGCGGGTGTTCTGGAATGGGGAACCGTTGGGCTGCTGGAGCAGGCCGGTGTTGCGGCGCGGATGTTCGCCGAGGGACTGCCGCACGACGGATATTCGCTTGCCTTCGACGGACGCGATCATCGGATTGATCTCTTTGCCCTGACTGGTAAACGGGTCATGGTCTACGGCCAGACTGAAGTGACCCGCGACCTGATGGATGCGCGCGAAGTCGCTGGCGCCCCCACGATCTACGAAGCGAACCATGTGCAGATTTTCGATTTTGATGGGGGAAATCCCTATGTCACCTACGAAAAGGACGGGGTCACGCACAGGATAGATTGCGACTTCATTGCAGGCTGCGACGGCTTTCACGGTGTCAGCCGGAAGTCAGTTCCGGAGAAGTCCATCAAGACCTTCGAAAAGGTCTACCCATTCGGATGGCTTGGCATCCTCGCCGACATTCCGCCTGTCAGTCACGAACTGATCTATGCCAATCATCCGCGAGGCTTTGCACTCAGTTCCATGCGCTCCGAGACCCGTAGCCGCTATTATATTCAGTGTGAGCTTGACGATAAGGTAGAGAACTGGAGTGACGAGCGTTTCTTCGACGAGTTCCGTCGTCGCCTTCCTGCGCATCACGCGGAGGCTTTGGTCGTTGGCCCATCGTTCGAAAAATCCATTGCCCCTCTTCGGTCATTCGTTGCAGAGCCCATGCGGTTCGGCCGACTATTCCTGGTGGGAGATTCCGCCCATATCGTTCCACCGACTGGGGCGAAGGGGCTGAACCTTGCTGCGAGCGATGTCTACTATCTCTTCAACGGCCTTCAGGAGTATTTCGCAGAAAAGTCCGAAGCCGGTATCGACGTTTATTCGGAACGCGCGCTCAGCCGCGTCTGGAAATCGGTTCGCTTCTCGTGGTCCATGACAACATTGATGCACCGCTTTCCCGATACCGGCGACTTCGGGCAAAAGATCCAGGAGTCAGAGCTCGACTACCTTATCCACTCCAAGGCGGCGTCCACGGCCATGGCAGAAAACTATGTCGGGTTGCCGTATTGACCGCAGCCTGAAGCAGTCTGGAGAATCGTGCAACAATTCCGGCTGATCGAACAAACCAGAAAACGCATTTGCGCGTTAAGTAATATTGCTGCCCCCACCGGGGCAGTTTCATTTTCAGATGCAATTTTGGAAGGTTCAAACATGGCTATAGCACGAGGCTATGCGGCAACGGATGCATCCAAGCCGCTTGAGTTCTTTACCTTCGAGCGCCGTGAGCCGCGCGAGGATGATGTCGTGATCGACATCAAGTTCAGTGGTGTCTGCCACTCCGATATTCACCAGGCCCGCAACGAATGGGGCAATTCCCGGTTTCCGATGGTCCCGGGTCATGAAATCGCAGGCGTCGTGATCGCCGTCGGGCCGAAGGTAACACGCTTCAAGGTGGGCGATCATGTCGGCGTCGGATGCTTTGTGGACTCTTGCATTCATTGCCAGACGCGCGACGTCGATAACGAGCAGTATCTGCCGGGTCTCGTTCAGACATATAACGACGTAGAGGCTGATGGGCAGACACCCACCTACGGCGGCTATTCGGACCATATCGTCGTGAAGGAAGGCTATGTGTTGTCGATCCCCGACAACCTGCCGCTCGACAAGTCTGCGCCGCTTTTGTGCGCCGGCATCACGCTTTATTCACCGCTCGCGCATTGGAAAGCGGGTCCGGGCAAGAAGGTCGCGATTGTCGGCATGGGCGGCCTTGGCCACATGGGTGTGAAGATTGGCGCAGCAATGGGCGCCGATGTGACGGTTCTCAGCCAGACGTTGTCGAAAAAGGATGATGGACTGAAGCTTGGCGCGAAGGCCTATTATGCAACGTCCGATGCAGAGACCTTCAAGACGCTGGCCGGAACATTCGATCTGATCATCTGCACCGTCGGCAAGGACATCGACTGGAACGCCTATCTCAACCTTCTGAAGGTCGATGGCACGATGGTTCTGGTCGGCGTTCCGGAAAAGCCGGTACCGGTGCACGCCTTCTCGCTCATCCCTGGCCGTCGCAGCCTGGCCGGTTCCATGATCGGATCGATCAAGGAAACGCAGGAGATGCTGGATTTCTGCGGCAAGCACAACATCACTGCGGAAATCGAACTGATCGACATCAAGGATATCAACACAGCCTATGAGCGTGTGATCAAGAGCGATGTCCGCTATCGCTTCGTCATCGACATGGCGACTCTCCCAAAGGCTTGAAGCAATGACGGATCAACGCACCGAACACCGGCAAGACAGTGACGCTGGACCGTCACGGACGTTGATCTCTGTTGTGGGGTTGGCGGCGGGTTCCCTCGTCGCCAACATCTATTACGCGCAACCACTGATCAACGAGATCGCCCCTGAACTCGGAATCACAGGAGACCTGGCCGGCGCGCTCGTCAGTACGACCCAAATCGGTTATGGTATTGGGCTGTTCTTCCTCGTGTCTTTGGCGGATCGGATCGAAAACAAGCGGCTGACACTGACGCTGTTGGCCATCACGCTCTTCGGTCTGCTCGGCATGGCGGTCTCGACATCCGTAGTCCCGTTTTTCGTCTGTTCTTTCCTGATTGGCGTCTGCTCGACGGGAGCGCAGGTTCTCATCCCCTTCATCGCGCACAGGGTTCCGATCGAGAAGCGTGGTCGTGTGGTCGGAAATGTCATGGCAGCAGTTCTGACCGGAATCATGCTGTCACGCCCCATCGCGCTTTTCGTTTCAGCGACATTCGGCTGGCGAGCGATTTTCCTTCTTTCTGCGTGCCTTATGGCATTCATCGGCGTCACCCTGCTCAAGGTCATGCCGCAACAAAAACCCCAATCCAGCATGAGCTATCCCGCAATCCTGCGATCCATGGGGAGCCTGATCCGGGAAACGCCGGTTCTTCGTTGGCGGTCGACGTATCAGGCAATCATCTTCTGTGCGTTCAATCTCTTCTGGACAGCCATCCCGTTTGCTCTGAGTGAGCGGTTCGGGCTTAGCCAGGAAGGGATTGGCCTCTTTGCACTTGCGGGCGCGGGTGGTGCGCTCGCGGCACCAGTCGTCGGTCGTCTGTCTGATCGCGGCTGGGGCATGGCGTTATCCATGTCTGCCATGCTCGGGCTCGCCGTCTTCTTCGCATTGTCGGGATATGCGGTCGCTGCCGGTGCTCTCATCCTGCTGACGATATGCGCTGTTCTGATCGATGCCGCCGTGCAGGGAAACCAGATCGTATCGCAGCGCATCATCTTCGCCATCGCACCGGAAAAGCGAGGGCGCCTGAACGCGATCTATATGACATCCGCCTTTATTGGTGGCGCTATTGGTTCAACGCTCGGCACCGTCACCTATCATGCGGGCGGATGGAGCGGCACCGCCGCGACCGGCGGCTTGCTTGGAATTCTCGGTCTGGTCCTCTTCCTGATCGAGCATCGTGGAAGACTGACGACCAGACACTCATGAAATCTCGGCAGCCGCCTGACGAATGGTCTGCATCAGGATGGACATCGGCAGGCTTGGTGTCGCGTCCGTACGAAGCGTGAGGCCAACGGGGCCGCGCGTTTCCGTCGTGTCGAGCGGAAGTGCTGCCAGGACGCCATCCTCAATGTCGCCCGCAACGACGCCGCTGGAAATGATCCAGATGGCATCGCTCGACCGGACGAAAGCACGGCCGAACGAGTCCGATACAGTCTCTACCTGATTGGAAAGAGGCCCAGCACCATTTGCAATCAGGAACTGCTCTACAAATGGTCGGATGATCGAACCGCGCGTCGGCATGAGCACCGGGTAATCGCCGAGACTGGCGAAGATCGGTCCCCTTTCTGTCAACAGCGGGTGCTCCGCCCGGACGATGAAGAGCACCTGCTCGGAATAGAGGTGCTCGAACGAGAAGCCGGTCATCTTTTCAGGCGGCGCCAATCGACCGACGACCAGATCCAGATCGCCGGTTCTCAATTGCTCCAGGAGAACAGCGTTCTCTCCTGTCACGATCTTGATGCGGCTTCGTGTGCCTTCCGCCAGAAAAAGCTCCATAGCGCGCGGCATGATGCGGGTCGACACGGTTGGCAAGGCACCGATGCGAACAGGTGGGACGCTGTCCAACTGCTCCTGCGAGACTGAATCAATGCCCTGGCGCAACGCCGTCAAGGAGGCCGTTGCATGCCGGAGAAACACCTCACCCGGTTTGGTGATCCTGATGCCGCGTCCATCTCGCTCGAAGAGTTCGACCTTCAAGACGTCCTCAAGTTCCCTTATCGTTTTCGTCACGGCAGGCTGGCTAATGTGCAGACTGTCTGCGGCCTTCACGACGCTCCGCTGCCGGGCGACCTCCACGAATGTCTGAAGGTGGCGGTACTTGATGCGCGATCCGATCAAATAATAACCCCTGAGTTAAGAATATGGCCTCAAAATCTTATTTTACCTAACCATTTGAGCGATGCAATAAAGAGCACGGAGGAACTCATCATGAAATTCTTGCGCATTGGCGATGTTGTAATCAGCCATGACATCGTCGGGGCTGACAGTGGCAAGCCCGCGATTGCCTTCATTAACTCGCTCGGAACGGATCGACGCATCTGGAGCCAGGTTGTTGAAGCGCTTTCGGATGAATTCACGCTTTTGACATTCGATAAGCGCGGACATGGCCTGTCGGATCTTGCTTCGCCGCCCTATCAGATCGAAAATTTCGCGGACGATTTGATCGCTCTGATTGAGCACTACGGCCTGCGCAATGTAACGCTCTGCGGACTTTCCATCGGTGGGTTGATTGCGCTCAGCACCTACGACAAGCGCCCGGATCTCATTCGAGGTCTCTTCTTCGCAGACACGGCGCATAAAATCGGTACGCCGGAATTCTGGGCAGCGCGCATTGGTGCGGTGGAGAGCGGCGGGATTGGGAGCATACTCGAACCCATCATGTCACGCTGGTTTACAGGTCCGTACCGTACGAATGGAAACGCGGATTATCGAGGCTACTGCAATATGCTCCTTCGTCAGCCTGTCGAAGGATATGCCGGCGCTTGTGCAGCCATTCGGGATGCAGACTTCACCGATGTCGCAAAGCGTATCGCGGTCCCGGCGCACTGCGTTGCCGGCGCGGAAGACGGTTCCACCCCTCCGGAACTGGTGCGTTCGCTTGCCGACCTCATTCCGTGTTGCGGTTTCGAGATCATCGAAGGAGCGGCGCACATACCCTGTGTCGAGACGCCGGAACTCTTCACCGGCATTCTCCGCCGTTTTCTATCCGCCCTTTGACTGGAGCCGATCATGACCGACCGTACAGATGTCTCGGACCGTTATCGCCAAGGAATGGTCACGCGCCGTTCCGTTCTGGGTGATGCGCATGTTGACCGCGCCAATGCCAATGAGACACCCTTTGATCAGCCCTTTCAGCGCCTGATTACAGAGGCAGCCTGGGGAACGGTCTGGTCAGGCACTCACTTTTCGAAACGCGAACGGTCCATTGTGACGATCGCACTTCTCGCTGCCCTCGGTCAGGACGATGAGGTAGCCATGCATATTCGTGCCACGGCGAATACAGGCGCGACAAAAGAGGATATCCGCGAGGCACTCCTCCATGTCGCAATCTATGCCGGAGTTCCGGCAGCAAATCATGCCATCAAGATAGCAAAATCGGTCTATGCCGAGATGGAGGCGTCAGCCGGCGCCGAGGAGGTTACGAAATGAAAAATACATTGCCCGAAACGGGAGGGTTCTTCGCTCGAGACAGAGCCATGCACCCGCCTGCATTGACACCCGGTTATAAGACTTCGGTGCTGCGCTCGCCCCAGCGCGCCCTGATATCCCTTGAAGGTACGAAGAGCGAAATTACCGGCCCGGTTTTCGGCCACAACATGATAAACGAGTTCGACAACGATCTGATCGTCAACTACGCCAAGCCCGGCGAAATGGCGATTGGCCAGCGTATTCTCGTGCATGGTCGTGTATTGGATGAACGCGGTCTCGGCGTTGCAGGCGCTCTCGTCGAATTCTGGCAGGCCAATGCGGGTGGTCGTTATCGGCACAAGAAAGAAACCTATCTTGCGCCGCTCGATCCGAACTTCGGCGGCTTCGGCCGGTGCGTGACGGATGAAAACGGCTATTACTGGTTCAAGACCATCAAGCCAGGTCCCTATCCTTGGCCAAACGGCGTGAATGACTGGCGCCCAGCGCACATTCATTTCTCGGTGTTCGGTCACGGCTTTGCCCAGCGGCTGATCACACAGATGTATTTTGAGGGTGATCCGCTGATCTGGATTTGTCCGATCGTTAAAACCATTCCGGATGAGGAAGCAATCAAGCGTCTCGTTGCACCGCTCGATATGAACAATACGATCCCGATGGACATGCGCGCCTACAAATTCGATATCGTTCTGCGCGGTCGCCGCTCGACCTTCTTCGAGAACCGCAAGGAGGGCAACTGATATGGTACAGCCGCTGAATTATTTGAAGGAATCTCCTTCCCAGACAGCCGGTCCGTATGTGCACATCGGCTGCACGCCAAACTTCACAGGCATTCACGGTGTCTATGAAACGGATCTCGGATCGGGTCCACTTTACAACGAAAAGACCCGTGGCGAGCGGATCACGATCCGCGGCCGTGTCATAGATGGCTCAGGTACGCCATTGCGGGATGCGCTGATCGAAATCTGGCAGGCAGACAGCGACGGTTTCTACAACAGTCCATCGGAAACACGCGGTACCGCCGATCCCAATTTCGCCGGTTGGGGACGATGCCCCGCCGACATGACCACAGGCGAATTCGTATTCGAGACCATCAAGCCGGGCCGAGTGCCTTTCAATGATGGTTCGTTGATGGCGCCTCATGTTACGTTGTGGATCGTTGCACGCGGCATCAATATCGGTCTGCACACGCGTATGTACTTTTCTGACGAAGAAGCGGCCAACGCGCAGGATCCCATCCTGAACCGGATCGAGCATCGTGTGCGCGTGCCAACGCTCATCGGCAAGCGCGAGGGCGATACGGTGACCTTCGACATTCACCTGCAAGGTGAGAACGAGACCGTATTCTTTGATATCTGAGGCCCTATGAACGCGACCGCCTTCGCCCATCCTTTTCTCTCCGGTCTGTTTGGAGACGATGAAATCTCTGAACATCTGGGGGCGGAGGCGGACATTCGCGCGATGCTGACATTCGAAGCCGCGCTTGCGCACGTGCAGGCTGAAGCTGACATGGTTCCGCAAACCGCCGCTCATTCGATTGTTGCGACGTGCAAGAACTTCTGGCCTGACATGGGTCAGTTGAAGGCGGGTGTTGCGGCAGATGGTGTTGTCGTCGCAAATCTCGTCAAACAGCTCCGCGCCGCCCTGCCTTCCGAAGTGGCCGGGCACCTGCACTACGGAGCAACAAGCCAGGATGTCATCGACACAAGCCTCATGCTGAGGCTGAAGTCGATCTTTCCGATCCTCATCCGTCGGCTGCAATCCGTGATCGAACACCTCGCGAAGCTGAACGAGGCGCATGGATCGCGCTCACTCATGGGATATACCCGCATGCAGGCGGCGATCCCGATCACCGTCGGCGATCGTGTCTCGGCGTGGCAGGCGCCGCTCGAACGCAGCCTGCAACGCTCCATTGAAATGCTGAAGGCAGGATTTCCGGTCCAGTTCGGAGGAGCTGCCGGGTCTCTCGACAAGTTCGGTGCTCAGGGGCAGGCGCTTCGAGCCGCCTTGGCCGCAGAGCTTGGTCTTGTCGATTGGCCGCAATGGCAAAGTCAACGCGACCTTATAGTTGACCTTTCCAACCTGCTGTCGCTTATCACAGGCAGCCTCGGCAAGTTCGGGCAAGACATTGCCTTGATGGCCGAGATCGGCGGCGAGATCACCATGTTCGGCGGAGGTGCATCCTCCGCCATGGCGCACAAGCAGAACCCGGTAACGGCAGAAATACTGGTCACGCTGGCTCGTTTCAACGCCGTGCAGGTCTCTGGAATGCATCATTCGCTCGTGCATGAGCAAGAACGTTCCGGTGCTGCCTGGAGCCTTGAATGGCTCATTCTGCCGCAGATGCTGCTTGCAACCGGCGCTTCCCTTCTGCAGGCAAACAAGCTCGCGTGTTCAATCACCTCGCTGGGCCGTGATTGAAAGTTGAACCGGCGCTCTGGATAAAACTATTCCGAACCGGAGTGGTAAAGTTAGCATTTACCATTCTCTGGTAAGTCTCTGTTAGCTAATCCCCGTTGAACGGGCGCATCCGGACATTCCGGTGTGCTGAAGCAAGCAGAGTGTTGGTGTAATGCGTTTTCCGGTCTTGCCTGCCATTTTCATCGGCTGCATCCTTCTTGGGGGCTGCCGTTCCAGTGGACCCGAGGATGCGCTTGACCTCGCTCCTTCCAAGGAAACGACAAGTGCGCTGACCCCAGTCACGCCCCCGGCTTCGATTGGCAATAGTGCGGCGCAGATCTCGGCCCGAGCGGCAGCCGTGCCTTCGCAGCCAATGCCACAATCAGCACCGGAACCTGCACCCCACGAACTCGCCTGGGCGGGATCTGCCGCGCCTCATGCACAAGCGCTGGATGTTCAGCAAAGCCAGGTCGGCATGCCCATGCCATCAGCGCGTCCAGTCGCGATGATGATGCCGCAGGACCCTTCGCCATCCGCCTCTGCCAAGGGTCCGAGGATCTACAATCAGCGCTTCCGCGATGCGAAACCGATCAATTTCGGGAAGATCACGCCGCGCCATCATCCCGTTCACGGAGTCGATGTTTCGCGCTGGCAGGCCGATATCGATTGGCCAACCCTGCGTACGCAGGGTGCGAACTTTGCCTTCATCAAGGCGACAGACGGCGGCGATCATCTCGATCCGATGTTCAGAACGAACTGGCGCAAGACCAAGGAAGCTGGCATCAAGCGCGGTGCCTATCACTTCTTCTACTGGTGCCGGGTAGCAAGCGAACAGGCAGCCTGGTTCATTCGGAACGTGCCAAAGGACCCCGACGCGCTGCCGCCGGTGATCGATGTCGAATACAATCACCTTTCCGACTGCAAGCGCAGACTGTCGCCAGAGAAGATCCGCGAGAAGATGCAGGTCTTCATGGACATCCTCGAAAAGCACTACGGCAAGCGGCCGATCATCTACACGGCACCGGATTTCTATGCCGACAATCTACGCGGAGCCTTCCCGCACCATCCCTTCTGGCTGCGGGCGGTTGCGCAACACCCCTCGCAGGTCTATCCGGAGCGCCGCTGGCTGTTCTGGCAATATTCAGGTTCCGGCCTTTCCCAGGGCGTAGACGGCAAAATCGACCTCAACGTCTTCTACGGCAGCGAAGCCGATTGGCATCGCTGGTCTTCGGGACGGGGCTGACCAGAGTCTCAGTCGCGCGGCGTCAACCCGCCGCCCGGCTGAGCATGCCGAACAGATCGCGTGGATCGTCAGGATCGGCAATCATGTCCAGTTCCTCGAAGAACTGGGTGTCACGGATTTTCTCGCGAACATACCGAAGCGCTGAAAAATCTTCGATAGCGAAGCCAACACTGTCGAAAAGCGTGATCTGGCGTGGATCACGGCGTCCCTCTGTCTCACCTGTCACCACACGCCACAGTTCGGTGATGGGATAGTCTTTCGGCATCTGCTGGATCTCGCCTTCAATCCAGGTCTGCGGAGGATATTCGACGAACGTATCCGCCCGCTTCAGGATATCAGGGTGGAGTTCGGTCTTGCCGGGGCAATCTCCACCAATCGCGTTGATGTGAACGCCAGATCCGACCATGTTGTCGGTCAGGATGGTTGCAAAGGCTTTGTCGGCAGTACAGGTCGTGATGATATCAGCACCTTCAATGGCTGCCTGAGCCGAAGTGCATGCAACCGTTTCCAAGCCACTGCCCGCAAGATTGCGGAGAGCTTTTTCAGTCGCCTTAGGGTCAATATCGAAAAGCCGAACGCTCTCGATGCCCAGTACGGCACGCATGGCAAGTGCCTGAAATTCGCATTGAGCGCCGTTACCTATGATCGCCATTGTCCGGCTGGATTTCGGCGCCAGATGTCTGGCTGCCATGGCAGAGGTTGCGGCTGTGCGCAGAGCCGTCAGTACAGTCATCTCTGTTTGCAGGACGGGGTAACCCGTGGCGACATCGGCCAAAAGTCCAAAAGCCGTGACGGTCTGCAAACCCTGCGCCATGTTCTTCGGATGACCGTTCACATATTTGAAGCTGTAGATCTGACCGTCAGATGTCGGCATCAACTCTATGACACCATCATGAGAGTGCGAGCCAAGTCTCGGCGTCTTGTCGAATTCCGGCCAACGTGCAAAGTCGGCTTCTATTGCGTCCGTCAACTCCTTCAGGAAAATCTCGACCCCGACATGATGAACCAGTCGCATCATATTGGCGACACTGACGAACGGTACGAGCGCCTTTTTCGATGGAGCGAGCAACATATTCACCTCGTTGGTTGAACCTGGTTCTAAGTGTGCCCGTTGCCAAACTTATAGAAAAGATCAAGTTTGTGTTGAAACCGATAGCGAACTGAGCAATTTGATCTACCAACTTAGCTGAACGGACATTTTGATGAACAGGCCGCATTACATTCCAGACGATCTCGATCGCCAATTGATTGCACAATTGCGGATCGACGGACGCGCATCCCTATCGAAACTGGCCGAGTTGCTGGATGTGGCGCGAGGCACTGTTCAGAACCGCCTCGATCGGCTTCAAGAGTCGGGCATACTTCTGGGCTTCACAGTGCGCGTCAGAGAGGAGTTCGATTCCCAGAGCGTTCAGGCCATCATGATGATCGAAGTCACAGGCAAGGCGACCGGGCAGGTTATCCGGAAGCTGCGTGGCATTGCGGAAATCAACAGTCTGCACACCACCAACGGCAACTGGGATCTCGTAGCGCAGATTCGTGCCGCCAATCTGGGGGAATTCGATCGCGTCCTTCGTGAAGTCAGGATGATCGAAGGGGTTTCGAACAGCGAAACAAGCCTGCTGTTGAGCAGCGTCTAATCATATACTTGACGGAGACCGGTCGCTATCGGTAACGCTTGGTCCCCGTGGTCATGCGTCAGTCCATCGACCGCGTCGAGGAGGATGACATGCTGATCAATATCGACCCACTGCTCTCGCCGGATCTGCTACATATTCTCAGGGCGATGGGCCATGGCGATGAAATTGCCATCGTCGACGCGAATTTTCCGGGAACGACGAATGCCCAGCGGCTCGTGCGGCTGGACGGGATCAGCGTCACAAGGGCGACGGAAGCGGTTCTTTCCGTCATGCCACTCGATGATTTCGTCGAGGTTCCGGCCGTCACCATGGAGGTCGTTGGCAATCCGGATGAAGTTCCGCCTGCCGTGCAGGAACTGCGGGCTATCGTCGGTGACCGTGGACAGTGCGGCACTCTGGAGCGCCACGCGTTTTACGCACGGGCAAAACAGTGCTTTGCCATCATTCAGACCGGAGAAACACGCCTGTACGGCAACATCGTTCTGAAAAAAGGCGTTGTGCGCAGTTGAGGCAACGGTTGCGTGGTGAGGCTGACCCCGATCCGTCTCCTCTGGCCGCGTTTTTCCGACGCTTCCAATCCGCTTGTCCGCAGTGATTTGAAATCTCATACCAATATTGCCGGAGCAGCCGGATCGCTTTCTCTTCATCTGAAGATCGCCGGTTTATAAAAGCAGCAGATACGTATGTTCGTGAATGAAGGACCGACTTGAATGACGAAGGCCTGTGAGATCGCCTGGTTTTCCGCGTTATGCGATGACGATTACCAGTTCCTTGGCGTTCCTGATCCAAGGCTGCAGTCCAGCTTCGAGCACTGTCGGGATATCGTCCTTCAGGCCGAAAGCGGAGGTTTCGATAACATTCTGCTCCCTTCCGGTTACGCGCTTGGCATTGATACCACGGCCTTTGCATCGGCCATGGCCGTCCTGACCCAGCGGATCAAGCTGTTGATGGCGCTTCGTATGGGGGAAGCATGGCCCGCCCAGCTTGCGCGCCAGATTGCGACAATAGACCGGATGGCAGGCGGTCGCCTGGCTATCAACATCATTTCCAGTGATCTCCCGGGAGAAGCCTTGGCCAGTGGGCCGCGCTATCAGCGAACGATCGAAGCGATGACGATCCTGCGATCACTCCTGAACGGAGAGAGCGTTGATCACGACGGGACCTTCTGGAAGCTGAAGGTCGAGCCACCGCGTATTTCCACGCTTTCCGGACGCTGCCCGCAATTCTATTTCGGCGGTCTTTCCGAAGATGCGCGTCATGCAGCGGCAGTCGGCGCTGATGTTTACCTCATGTGGCCGGACCGCATGGAGGCTGTCAAGGATGTCATCAGCGATCTCACAGAGCGCGCGAAAGGCCAGGGCCGCACGCTTCGCTTCGGTTATCGCGTCCATGTCGTGGTGCGCGAAACGGAGGCTGAGGCGCGGGAAGCTGCAGACCGGCTGCTTTCGAAACTGGACGATGCGACCGGCGCTGCAATTCGTGCGAAATCACTGGACAGCCAATCGGTGGGCGTTCGCCGTCAGGCCGAATTGCGTGAGCAGTCGGCAAATGATGGCTATTTCGAGGACAACCTCTGGACCGGGATCGGTCGGGCAAGGTCCGGATGCGGCGCTGCGATCGTCGGCGATCCGGACCAGGTTTTGGCCAAATTGAAGGCCTATCAGCAAGCAGGCATCGAAGCCTTCATTCTGTCCGGCTACCCTCACGCTGCGGAAGCGGACCTGTTTTCGCGATACGTACTTCCCCGCATCGAGCATGGAAAGCTATAAGCAACCATCTGCAGGTGGTTTTCAGCAGACTTATCTTCCGTGACCGGGATCATGATGGAAAGCGCGAGCAAGCCAAAGACGTCTTCCAAGCTCGAAGCCAAACGGATACGCAATCGCGATGCGATCAAGCAGGCGGCTTGGTATGTCTTCGCGCATCATGGGCTGGACGGATCCACTGTGCGCGACATCGTTGCTCACAGCGGCATTTCCATTGGAACCTTCTATAACTATTACGGGACACGGGAAGCCGTTTTCCAGGAGCTACTGGCCGACCTGACAACGGAGATCCGCAGGCGATCCAACGAGGCTCGCGGGAAGGAAACGGAACTGGAGGCGATGCTGCAATCCAGCTATCGCGGTTTTCTGGAATTCATTCTCGGGATTGAGCATGCGCTCGATTTCTGTGCACGCAACCAGCACCACATCCGCTCCTACCTGTTTAAACTCTCGGCCACCACCGGCATCGTCGATGACCTCATCCTCGATCTGCAGCGCACGCTTCCCAACAACAGCTTCGGACAGGGTGAACTGAAGCAGATCGCAACATTGATAGTGGCCAATGGTCTCGAACTTCTTCTGCAATCGCGTGACGAGGCGGAGGCAGATATCTTCACAGCCAGCGTTCTCCTGGTTCGCGTTCTTGTCGGCGGCATAGCCAATCTCGGATCCGGCAATCAGAATTGACGCTTGCGTCAATTTTGCTAGTGTCTGTTCGGGGTGGGGGACAAGACATGACGATTGCCGATTTCATTATCGTTGGAGCGGGTCCGGCGGGGTGTGCGCTGGCCGCGGGCCTGGCAAAATCGAAACGTGCGCCGCAGGTCGTGCTGATCGAAGCAGGTGGCTCAGATCCATCGCTGTTTTCTCAGATTCCCTTGGGTCTTGCGACGCGTGTTCCCTGGAGAAACCGCGAGAACTATGCATTCGAAACGATCCCGCAGCCGGGCATGAACAACCGCAAAGGCTATGTGCCCCGTGGCCGTGGCCTCGGTGGTTCCAGCCTGATCAACGCCATGATCTACATTCGTGGGCAGCGTCAGGATTACGATCACTGGGCGGCCCTTGGGTGCAGAGGCTGGGGCTGGGCGGACGTGCTTCCATTCTTCAAGAGAGGCGAGACCAACAGCAGAGGCTCGGACGACCATCACGGAGGCGACGGTCCGCTGCGTATCACAGATCTCACAGCGCCCGGAGCCGCGACTTACGCCTTCCTGGAAGCGGCAAAGCACTGCGGATTTCCACTCAATGAAGACTTCAACGGCGCAGATCAGGAAGGCGTCGGTCTCTATCAGGTCTTTCAGCATCAGGGAAAACGCTTCAATGCTGCAGAGGCCTACCTCGGTACCGCCCCCTATCCGCAAAACCTGCAGGTGATGACGAATATCGAGGTTGAGAGCGTGGTCTTCGAGCAACGGACAGCCGTCGGCGTAAAGATCAGGTCTGGCGGGAAAGAAACCGTGATACGGGCGAGGCGTGAAGTCATTCTATCCGCCGGTGCCATTGGCTCGCCACACCTTCTTCAGCTCTCCGGCATCGGACCGGGAGACGCTCTGCGCTCTCATGGCATTGACGTCGTCTACGATGCACCGGATGTTGGCGAAAATCTGCAGGACCATGTGGATTATGCTGCCAACATCCTGTCCCGATTAGACGGACTTGTGGGTTACACGCCAAAGGCGCTGGGCAATATCGCCAAGGCAGCCTTTGAGTACCGGAAGAGGACAGGGTTGCTGACCAGCAACGTTGCCGAGGCTGGAGGATTTGTTCGCAGCCGCCCGGAGGTCGACCGACCGGACCTGCAGCTGCATTTCTGTATTGGTCTCGTGGACGACCATGCGCGAAAAATGCATGTCGCGACCGGATATGCGCTCCATGTCTGTGTATTGAGACCCGAGAGTCGCGGTCGCGTGACCCTTTCGTCCGGTCGCCCCAGTAGTAAACCTCTCATTGATCCCCGGTTCTTTTCCGACGAGAGAGATCTGGACCTTCTCGTGAGGGGCGCTCGGATCGTGCATGACATTGTCGAGGCGCCTCCACTTGCCGGTTCCGCATCACGTCCACTCTATCCGATCGATTTCACGAATGAGACTCAGGTGAAACAATTCGTCCGCGAACATGCAGATACGATCTATCACCCGGTCGGCACCTGCCGTATGGGAGGGAATGAGAGGTCTGTCGTTGACCCGACACTCAAGGTTCGGGGCGTGGATAGACTTCGGGTGGCAGATGCCTCCATCATGCCGACCCTGATCAGCGGCAATACGCAGGCGCCGTCCGCCATGATCGGCGAAAAGGCGGCCGCTCTTATTCTTGACGAGGCAGTTTAAGTGGCAGAGTTTCAGCAGGTCTTTCAATCGATGCACCTCGCCTCGCGGAGTGGACCCGAGGCGACCTATTCGGAACGCATCGACAGGCTTGGTCGACTGGAAAAACTGCTTTCTGACAATGTGGAAGCGCTTTGCAAAGCGATATCCGCCGATTTCAACTGGCGATCGGATACGGAAACAAAGCTTCTGGAGATACTGCCGTTACTTCGCGGGATTCGCCATGCAAAACGGCATCTAGCGCGCTGGATGAAAGAGGAGCGGCGGAAGGTCGATCTGGCATTCCAGCCGTCAAGGGCATGGGTTCGCTACGAAGCGCTGGGTGTGGTGGGCATCATTGCGCCCTGGAACTACCCGCTTGCGCTTGCAATAGCGCCGCTGACGGACGCTCTGGCGGCAGGCAACAGGGTCATGGTCAAACCATCGGAACAGACGCCCAGCTTTTCGGACCTGTTGGCGAAGCTAATTTCCGAAAACTTTGCCGCGGATGAGGTTTTCGTTGTCCTGGGGGATGTTTCGGTCGCTCAGGACTTTGCAAGACTGCCGTTCGATCATCTGCTCTTCACCGGATCGACAGAGGTCGGTCGATCGATCATGCGTGCGGCGTCGGACAACCTCACACCGGTCACACTCGAACTCGGAGGAAAATCCCCAGCCATTGTTTACGAGGATTTTTCGATCGACGCCGCGGCTCGCTCCATCAGCTTCGGCAAGTTCATCAATGCGGGCCAAACTTGCATCGCGCCAGACTACGCGCTCGTGCCCCGTCAGGGCGTTGACCAGTTTGTCGATGCTGTCATGAACCACGTGGCACAAGCCTATCCGAACCCGGCATCCAACCGGGACTACACATCCATCATTTCCGAAAGGCATATGGTACGTCTCAGGAATGCTGTGCAAGAGGCAGAAGCCGCGGGAGCACGGGTTGTCCAGTATGCCGGAGAGACACCCGATCGCGTGATGCTTTACCCGAAATTGGTCGTTGATCCGCCGCGCGACGGCCTGCTGATGCAGGAAGAAATCTTTGGGCCTGTGCTGCCCGTTGTCCCATACGACACGGTGGATGAGGTCATTGCTTTCGTGAATTCAAAGCCACGGCCGCTTGCTCTCTATCTGTTTACCGACAGTGAAGAGATGCAGTCAAAGATCATCGGCAATTGCAAATCAGGCGGCGTAACCGTCAACGGCACTTTGCTGCATTACGCTATGGAAAACTTGCCTTTCGGCGGAATTGGACCAAGTGGCATGGGCGCCTATCACGGCAGGGACGGGTTTCGTCGGTTCAGTCACGCCCGCGCCGTCCATAAGATCGGCAAGATCAACATGTTTGAAAAGCTGGGTCCACCCTGGGGGCTCCTCCTTCGTCTGACATTGCGGATACTCGGCAATATCAGGTGAAGCGCAATTGGCCGGACATATGCCAGGGTATGGAAGCCAAAAAAGCCTGCAGCATCTGGGGAGCTGCTGCAGGCCAGCGGTGAAAGGCTTGCGGGCGCACAGCCTTTCACCAAGGTAGGCTCCCTAAAGACCGAGCGACGCAAGCCCGGCCAATACACGAGCCTTCGCCTTGTTCGGAAGATCGTTCGCTTTCACGGCGGCCAGATTTGCCGGAGCATCTCCCACGACGATGACACCTGCCATGCCCATGCCGACATGCGGCGCGCATTTCACAACATAGGCTCCCGGCAGATCAAGCGTCACCTTGACTTCTTCATTCATCTTGCCCTTGAAGGCCTGCGCTCCTGCGGGAATAAGATTTGCCACCGCTTCTGCGTTGTGGCTTTTGTCCGTCGGGGTGAAAATGACCGTGTCGCCGGGTGCCACCTTGATGGCTGCCGGCTCAAACACCATGGCTCCGTCAGTGCCCTTGTTCAGCATTTGAACGTGATGTTCGGCAGCGTTTGCCAGACCGGCAAAGGCCATTGTCGCGGTGATAGCTGCAGCGTACAGCGAGAAAATACGTGGGCTCATTGTCTTGCTCCTTCAGGAAGGTCGGTTGCGACCTTGAATGGCAGGAGAATAGCTGGACTGTCAGAACCGTCTTTGCGCAATGGCAAAGAGCAGGACGGATTGGGCCACAGCGCTCAAAGCTTGGCACTGTCGGCAAGAGCCTGAAGGCGGGTCACATCACGAACCGTCAATTTCTGACGCCCGCCTTCCACAAGACCATCACCTTCCCAGGCACTGAGGATGCGCGAGACAGTATGAAGGGTGGTACCGGTCATTTCGGCAATGTCCTGGCGTGTGATCGGAAAGTCGATGCGAATACCGCCTTCGGCAGCCCTCCCGGCCTGTTTGGTCAACCGCAGAACGGCATGCGCGACGCGACGCTCGACCTCCTGCGTCGACATTTCTCGAATTCGCGTATGCGCCTCCTCGAGACGCGCGCCGATGGTGTTCAACGCACTAGCAGCAAGAACGGGGCTGCGATCGATGAAATGCGGCCAGAGATCGGTCGGCCAACAAATCGTAAGGCTCTCGATGACGCTGAGGGCGGTGCCGGGGTAATCAGGCCTTCGTAACGCTTTTGCAAAGCCGAACAGGTCGCCCGGATGCACAACGCGCACGATGATCTGCTGACCATCCGGTGTCACCTGTGTGACCTTCAGGCGACCGTTCAGCAGCAGAAAGAAATGCGAGGCAGGTGCGCCCTGCTCAAAAACCGCCTCACCGGAAGGCACCCGTCGTGTGATAGCGCGCGAAAGCAGTTCTTCGATTTCCACATCGGGCATTTTCTCGAAAAGAGCGAATGAGCGAAGAACGCTCTTGTCAATTTTTACCACGACCGTTCCCCCGGCTGAGGCCCATAAGGGCCCAAAGTCGGGGCACTTTAGCATGCAGGAATGAGTGCGATTTGTTAGAGATCAAATCCAGTCGGGCAGATGTCGCCGCAAGCGGGCAAGCCATGGCTCATCCCGCACAAGGCGAAAGCCGAGGTTTGCAGGGGGTGTTCCAACCGCGCAGCCGCCGGATTTCGGTTCGCGCACAAAGGAACTCATGGGAGAACGATGCCTGCCCACCGTCACATAGACGCCGCAGGCCACATCCTGCTTTGTGGCACCGGCATTGCTGCCAAGCTCCACGCGCCTGTGACAGGTTGAGGTCCACTCCCAGATATTACCTGCAAAATCTGCGAGCCCGCTTTCCGCTTCACCAAATGAACCGGCTGGTTGCGGGCGTGCATCCATGGGTTTGCGACGTGTCTCACGATCATAATCGGCAAGCCAGCGAATGGCGGGATTGGTAGTATCAGTATCCACGCCCAGCGCATCATCAGGAAATTTCTCTCCTGCCGCCATGGCCATTTCACGATCCGTTGGCAGACGCCATTGCTCGCCCGTGGCCTCACTCAGCCAGGCGGCATAGGCCGTCGCATCATCAAAGCTCATGCCGGTGGCGGGGAAATTGCTCCGCGCCGACACGGAGCGATCCGCAGGATTGCAGCGCCTTACTTCTACACAGCGTTCATAGTCCGCTTCGCTGACCTGATATTTCATGATGGTCAGCGGAATGCCTTTGCCTTCCACTTTCAGCAAGGGTGCATTGACCGCAAAGCCGTTGCGATAGAATTCGCCATCCTGCCGGTAGGAGAATTCGTGCGGCAGAACCGAGATCGTCGGTGATGACTCTACGCTGCTATCTCTGGCAGCGAACGTCAGGCTTTTGACCTGTGAGGCCACGCCACCGGACAAGGCCACAAGCAGAATTGCTGGAAGGGCAATGGATCTGATCGAGCTTGTTCCGGTGGTCATGCCGCACCTGTTTTAACCTTGAGGCTCTCCGCACCAGATGCGGAGAGTAATTTCGATTTCGGACAAAGGGTCAATGTGTGTTGGGCGAAAGCACTGCGGTCATCAGATCATTGTTCCATTGACCTTCGACCTTGAAATGGGCGGCAGCACCCTTCTCGAATGCCTCGATAAGATTATGGTTCACATAGGCATAGATGCCCGGCTGCTGGAACGTGTAGAGCGCAGCCCCGGCGGCACCGCCTGGAATGAACCATGTTTCCTGATCGAGTTCCGGCGGATTGGCAAACTTGCCGGTTGCCCAGACATAATCCCCATGCCCACCGATCAGGTGCGGGCGCGTATCGCGATTGGCCTGCGAATGGAGGATCAGAACCTTCTCGCCGACTTTGGCCTTCAGGGCGTTCTCGCCAGTCAGAGCTCCCACCTTACCGTTGAACACGATGTGGCTTGGCGTCAGCGTCCGCATCACCTCGAGCACATCGGCATAGGCGTCGCCGTGGCTTTCGTATTTCTTGTATTCGCCGTTTGCATCGCGGGGAACGTAGAAATCCTGTTCGCCGACGTAATAGGCGCGGTCATAGGTAATATCCTGACCCTTGTGATCCTTTAGGCCCTCGCGCGGCAGAACCATAATTGCACCGTTCATGCCCGAGGTGACATGCCACGGAACCATGCCGGGAGGTGCGCAGTGGTAGACGAAGACGCCGGCCTTCGTTGCCTTGAAGCGCATGATCGCCTTTTCGCCGGGGTTTACGACCGTCAAGGCGCCGCCACCCAGCGCACCCGTTGCCGAATGGAAATCGATATTGTGTTGCAGGGTGTTCGTATCGGGATTGACCAGCGTCAGTTCGACATAGTCGTCCTGATGGACCACGATCATGGGGCCAGGCACCGAGCCATCGAAGGTCATGGCATGCACTTCGGTTCCGGCATCATCAACGATGATCTTCTTTTCCTCGATCGTCAGGGTGACTTCGTAGATCTTGGGCGCACCTTCAGCCTTCTGCGTATGCGGGTGAACGAAGGGAGGCTTGACCAGAGCAAGCTTCACCCGCTCAAGCTTGGAGAGGTCCGGTTGGCGCGGAACCGTTGCAACGGGGTTTGCGGCCTTCGTCGCCGTGGCCGCAACCAGCGGCACGATTGCGCTGGCGAATGCGGCACCGCCCAACATGGTACGTCTGGTCAGTTCAAAATTTCTGGGCATCGACTTGGTCTCCTGTCTGGAACGGAGCAGTGCCGTTCTTCGAGACAGATAAAAACCCAATTCGAACCGTCGCTCTTTGCTCCAAAACAACAAGCTCGATCTATTTCTTCTCAGTAATTGTCATTGCGCAAAGAACAGACGCGCCAGAATATTAGCATTGCTCTCATATTCAGGAGCAATCACATGACACATGCAGCACAGAATGCGGATGCTGGCACGATCAGAACAATCCGCGGCCTTTCGCCCAACCAGCTCACGCTGTTTTCCTACGGGTTTCGACCTTTTTTCCTGGGAGCAGTCATCTGGGCCCTCATCACCATGGCACTGTGGCTTCTGGTACTAAGAGGCACGATCGAGGTCGCCGGGGATTATGGGCTCAAAGCCTGGCACGCCCACGAAATGCTTTTCGGCTTCGGTTCAGCAGTGCTCGCCGGCTTTCTGCTGACAGCTATTCCAAACTGGACGGGAAGGCTGCCCGTCTCGGGTCTGCCTTTGGCTGGTCTCTTTGGTCTCTGGGCCATCGGGCGGCTATCGCTTTTGCTGGTCCCGCTGGTGGGTGCGCTTCCAGCAGCGGCGCTAGAGGCGCTTTTTCTTCCGGCCTTATTCTTCATCTGCGCCCGTGAAATCATCGCCGGACGCAAATGGGCGGATTTGAAGGTTCTTGCCGGTGTAGCCGCGCTAACCCTCGCCAATCTCTGCTTCCATCTCGAAGTCATTCTATGGCAGGGACCGGATCATTCCGCGCGCCTTGCCGTCTCTGCCTATGTCATGCTGATCATCATCATCGGCGGGCGGATTTTACCAAGCTTTACTCGCAACTGGCTGAACAAGCAGGGCCGCACGGATTTCCCGACACCGTTCAATGGCTTCGATAAAGCGGCCATCTTGGTAAGCCTGCCAGCCCTTGGCCTCTGGGTCGCGCTCCCGAATGCACTTGCAACAGCAATCTTCGCCGTTCTGGCCGCAGACTTGCATATTGTGCGGCTGATCCGGTGGCGCGGCTGGACGACAGCAAGCGATCCGATCGTGGTCGTGCTCCACATCGCCTATGCCTTTGTGGCGCTCGGCTTTTTTGCGATTGCAGGCGCGGCGCTGGATCTGCTTGAACCGACCGCGGCACTGCATATCCTGACAGTCGGCACGATCACGTCCATGATGCTGGCGGTGATGACACGCGCTACCCGTGGCCACACAGGTCGCGAATTGAAAGCGTCGCGCATGACGTGCATCAGCTACACCGCGTTGTTCCTCTGCGCACTCGTGCGACCGCTTTCAACGCTTTTTCCCGCTCACCTGCCTGAGATCTACGGACTGGCGGGACTGTTGTGGCTCACGGCTCTTGGACTGTATCTGGTTGAATATGGCCCGATGCTGGCCTTCAAACGCAGGCAGCCGCTTCACCGCTGAGCTAAAAAAGGATCCATAGAAAATGCCGCGTTTTCCACTGGAAGGCGCGGCATTTTTGTTGTCAGGAATAAACCATTCAGGCTCGTATCATCGAGGGGTTCCATTCGGGCTCGTAGGTCAGCTCAACATCAACCGCATCCACATGCCCCTGCTCCAGAACCCGCTGACGCACGGCTTCTGTCAGAAACCCGGCAGCGGGGCAGCCACGGGCGGTCGTAGTCATCAAAATATGCGCCTGTCGTTCACCACGCATCTCGATCTTGTAGATAAGACCGAGATCAACGATGCTCATGGCCGCTTCCGGGTCCATGACCGTGCAAAGGCTTTGCTCGATAAGTTGACTGACCAAAGGTTCAGACATCGCGGTTCCCCTCCCCCCGCCTGACCAGCATGCGAAACACGGTGCCGGTTTCATCGTGATTGCCAACCCACTGGTGGCCGCGCCGCTGCAACTCCGGAAACAGGAAGACCGGCTCTCGCGACAAAAGGGCAAAGAGAACCTCGCCCGGCTGCATTCCTTCCAGTTCGGCCAGGATTCGAACCATGGGCTGGGGAGGGTCGAGATCCGTCAGGTCCAGTTCCAGCACTGCTTCAGGCCAGATATCGGCGCTTGCGGCATCCTGGGAATGGGCCACACTTGCCGCCGCAGGCAGGAAGCAGACCTCGTAGTCTCCGCCGCCCAGTTCCCGCACCTGATGGCTGAAGCCTCGCCTGCGCATGACGTTGAACAGCGGCTCTGGCCGAAACGGTGCCAGCAACCGCAGGCCTTGCTGCGGCGAAAGCGCCTCTACGGCACTCATGATCTGGGGAAAGGGTTCGACCCCATTCGCCAGCAGCGGACGCACGTCCAGTTCTGCGAAATCCTGTGCCATGGCATCACTCCTGTCTGGCGGTTGCAATGAAAAGAAGAGGGCGTTGCGCGCCCTTTGGGAGTTTGAGAGCAAGTGGCACGTAGAATAACCTGCGTGCCCGGATGAATTCGATGATCAGGATCAAGACAGAGAAAGCCATTCCGCCAGAAGCGGTTCTGAACAGTGTCGGCAAATCTGCAGCAAGCCCAATGGCAGCGGAGCAGACAGCGGCGAAATACACAGCAAAGGCTATCCGCGCAGGCTTTTCGCGTACCAGATCCTGCACAGCCGGCACCGTCCCCCTGCCCATGGCAGGGCCGTATGTTTCAAGCCAGGTGAGAAACGGAATGATCTTGTAAAGTTGTGCAAGACCAAGGCCCGACAGCCAGCCCATCGCCAGCAGATAAAAGCCGGTCACGGCCAGTGGGCGAGAAAAATCTGCCAGCGCATCAGACGCGACAAGGCCTAGCCCGATAGGCAGAAAGGCGAGCGCCACAAGGCTGGCGAACATGTTGGGTTCTATCTTCTTGCGTCTTCTGGTTCTTGCGATGGCAATGACATCCCGCACATAGACAGCCGCAGCGATGGCCGCGAATGCCAGGGCAGCAAGGGTCATGAAGCCAGTGACGATGGCAAGCGAAGCAAGCAGGCACAGCAGTGCAAGCAGCGTGAAAGCCAGGACAAGGCGCGAACCGCGCCCACCATTCTGCGACAGAAGAAACATGGAAAACAGGCGATAGCTGACGCCGATCGCTGTCACTCCCATCCAGCCAACTAAACCGAAGCCCGCATGGATGGGAACCGCAAAGGCGGTGAGCGCAATCAGCCAAGGTAGCGCTGACACACCCGAAAGAACGAGCGTGAAGCAGAGGCCGAGCAGCAGAGTGGCAGTGAGGGCTGCGAGCCCTGTCAGCACGAAGACACCCGGCGGTGAATTGAGCGACAACGGCACGAGAGTGGCACCGCACATGAGGGCGACCAGCCCGAGACCGAGGCACAGCAGCAGCCCACCCGCTGGCAGAATGACCGGGGGCGCATCGATAAATCCCCCTAGTGAAGCAAAGCCCGACAGAAGGAGGGTCAGACCCGCCAAAATCAGCAGCAGGGCCGGGGCCGCGCAAGATGAAAAACGCAAGGACCGCGATGCCAGCACCGGCACGAATTGCAGGAGAGCGCCGCAAAACAGCAGACCGAGCCAGCCAAGGGCAATGGCATGGACGGTGATGAGTGTTGCCGGGTCCTGCCAAATCTCCTGCGGGAAGCCGAAGCCTGCCGCCATCAGGCAGAGCCCGATCAGGAGGAAGATCAGGGCGCATGCGAAATAGGACATGGTCCAGCGCGAAATGGATGCGCCCTGCATGAAACGTCACTCCTTAATGCGTCAGAACTCAGTGTCCGCAGCAGCAACCACAGCCGCCACCGGCCTGCCGCCGGATTTCAACCCGCCAGACATCCGGCCCGGCTTCGAGATAGCTCCAACGGAATAGGTCCGGGTAGCGGCTATCGATCTGCATATGCAGCGGTTGCGGATCATGGTCGCTGGCCACATGCAGCGCATCGCCAGGAGCCAGATCGCCCAGCAACCCAAAGATGACCGGGTGACGCTGGCGGGGAGGAAGCAGACGAACATCAACTTCCTGAATGGGGGTAGTATTCATGTGAGAGCCTCATGATGAAGGAAATTCCGCGCTGGAATGAACCCGCATCATGAGACTAGAATCACCATCGTCCGGCTTCGTTGTTGCGCGACAAACAGCAGCGCATTTCATCGTGTGAGGGAGCGATAAATTGCCGGAAGCGACTGCGGAAGCTTGCCGATGTGGCCGACGATGGCAAAACCATTGCGCCCGAACATGGCAGGCAGATAACTACGGGCGTCCTTATCAACGGTGACGGCAAAGACGCTGGTTCCCGCTCGTCTGGATTCCGCGATGGCCTTGCGGGAATCCTCCAGTGCAAACCTCCCCTCATAATGATCGATGTCGTTCGGCTTGCCATCGGTCAGGATCAGAAGCAGCTTCCGGCGGTTCGGTTGTTTGACAAGTTCGGCATGAGCATGGCGGATGGCGGCTCCGATGCGGGTATAATAGCCGGGCTTCAAGCCCTCGATCCGCCGCTCGACGTCCGAGCTCATGCTTTCATCAAACGCCTTGACCGTCTCGATCTTCACCCAGTCGCGGCGGCGGGAGGTGAAGGTCTGGATGGAATAATGGGTGTCGCAAGCGCTCAAGCCATGCGCCAGAACACGCACCGCCTTCTTCTCCACATCCAGCACGCGATGATCATCGAACCAGGCATCGGTCGACAGCGACACATCCACCAGAAGCGTCACCGCAAGGTCGTGCCCCCTGGGGCGTGAGAGAAGATGGATGCGGTTTCCGCCGTCCCCTCCAGATGCCAGATCGGCACGCATGCGCACCACCGCATCAAGATCCAGTTCCGAGCCGTCCACCTGCGCCCGCAGGATTTCATGCCGGGGTCTGAGAATTTCAAACTGACGCCGCACCAGACGTACGAGATCGCGCATATCTGCGGTTTGCGGCTCAGAGGTTTCTGAAAGCGAAGCCGGGCCGGAAATGACGCGGCAATAATTCGGCATATAGCTCAAACTGCGGTAGTTCCACTCGGGGTAAGTGTTTTCAGCCTCAAGCGAACTGGTGTCCACCGCTTCCGGCGGCAAATCCAGATCGAAACGAAACTTGGCGGAAGGCCGCTCTTTACGTCTCCCGAGCCGGATTTCATCCAGATCGCGGCTGGCATCATCGTTTTTATCATCGCTGTCATCGGTCGGACGATCGACATTGACCATTTCCGCCATGGCGAGAATTTTCTCGAAGCGGTTCAAAATGAAAGGGCTGCGCTCGCTTTTGTCCCGCTCGGTTTCACGTTCACCCCGAAAGAAGCCGGTGCCATCTACGGCGGCAGCAGCGGCGGTGCTGCCGTCTTCATCGCCAGTTTCAGCAGTGGAAGATGCTTCCCGCCGCAGATCATGAACAGGCCAAAGTGGCACCAACAGCAAAGGCTGGTAACCGACAGGTGCCTGTGCCGGAAAGATGGCGGGCATAATCTCATCGGCCAAGCCTGCGCCCCGACGAAGCAGAGCCATGGCGCGCGCTTCAACCAGCTTTTCGACGGGCGGAAGCACTGCTCTGCGACGCCCGGCCAAGCCAGCACGGCAAAGCGCGGCGTACCGGTGCCGCAAGCCGGGAAAAGCGTTCAAAACATGCTGAACCGTGGCAGAGGCCAGATCAAGACGTGCCAGATCTGCCCGCAGGGGATCATCCGGCTCCACCCCTCCTGACGGCATTAAGGCCAGATAGGCGGCCAGCCAGATGTAGAGATCGCGGTTAAGTGCCCGTTCCGGAAAAATGTCGATGAGGGGCGGCAGGGCCATTGCCCCCTCCCCTCGCGCAGCCCAGGCAAGCTTTTCCTCACCCAGCCCGACGAGTTGACGAAGCCTGAGGCGGTGGGAAGACGTGCGGGCATGGGCGGGCCCCAATTGCGCGGTAAGCTCTCCGCCGAAGGCGCGAAAGCAGGTTGCGAGATACGGCTTCACCTCATCGAAGGTGACGGCCTGATCCGGATAGCGCGGCATGCTCGAGGTCTGTCCCACAAGCCGGTGCCAGAATTTTCCGACGCTTTCTTCCAGTTCCAGAAACTCGAACATGGCAGCCTCAGACAATCACACTATGGGCGACTTCCGTCAGCGCCAGTTTCACGTCCGCATCATCCGTCAGCGGTTCGATGATGGCAGCGCGCACCGCATCGCGCACCGGCATTCCGCTATCGATCAGGCAGGCGCAGTAGACCAGAAGGCGGGTCGAGACCCCCTCTTCGATATCGTGACCTTTCAGGCGGCGAAGCTTTGCCGCAAGCTCTACCAGCGGTGCCACGCGGGCCTCATCCAGACCGCTTTCTACGGCAACCACTGCAATCTCTTGCGCCTTCGGCAGAAAATCGAACTCGATTGACAGGAAGCGCTGCTTCGTCGACGGCTTCAACGCCTTCAGCATGTTCTGATAGCCGGGGTTGTAGGACACAACGAGCATGAAGCCGGGAGGCGCTTCCAGCTGCTCACCGGTGCGCTCCAAAGGCAGAATGCGGCGGTCATCAGTCAGGGGATGCAGCACGACGGCGACATCCTTGCGGGCTTCGACCACCTCATCGAGATAGCAGATGCCGCCTTCGCGCACTGATTTCGTCAGCGGTCCATCCACCCAGACCGTATCGCCACCCTTGAGCAGATAGCGCCCGGTGAGATCCGCGGCTGCGAGATCGTCGTGGCAGGAAACCGTTGTCAGCGGCAGGCCGAGCCGCGTTGCCATGTGGCTGACGAAGCGGGTCTTACCGCAGCCGGTTGGCCCTTTGAGAAGCAACGGCAGCTGCCGCACCCATGCCATTTCGAACAGCTGGCACTCGTTGCCATTTGGAATGTAAGGCGGGATTTCTGCGAGCGTGACCCCGCGCAGTTTTTGATGGATCGTCATTGTGCAATGTCCTGTGTGAAGGGGGAGGCCCTGCATGATTAGGCAGGGCCTGAGGCTGGGATGCGCTTATTCCGCTGGCTGGAGCGAAGCGGCTGAAGCGACGCGCTGCTTGCCGGGCACGAAGATGGCCCAGATGAACATGATGGCAGAGATCAGCACGAAGATGCCGGAGCCGAGCCTGATCCAGTAGAACAGCGCCAGCTGGTCTTGCACATCCATGTAGCTTTGGCCGAGAACCCGCTGCAGGTGCACCTGAAGGACGCCTGCAAAGGTCAGCGCGAAGGTCATGACCGACATGGCCGTGCACATGATCCAGAAGCTGACCATGGAGAGCATCTGGCTATAGGGCTGGCGACCCAGAAGTTCCGGCACCGCATAGGCCATGGCGGCAAGGTTCAGCATGACATAGGCACCGAAGAAGGCTAGGTGGCCGTGCGCTGCCGTGACCTGTGTTCCATGCGTGTAATAGTTCACCGATGACAGCGTGTGGAGGAAGCCCCAGACACCGGCACCGAAGAAGGCCATGACCGAGCAACCCAGCGACCAGAGAATGGCGGCGCGGTTCGGGTGCTTGCGCCCTGCCTTCCAGGTCATGACGAAGGTGAAGACCACCATGGTGAAGAAGGGAGCAACTTCCAGCGTCGAGAAAATCGAGCCGATCCACTGCCAGTAGCCCGGAGCGCCGATCCAGTAGAAGTGATGGCCGGTGCCGAGAATGCCGCTGAAAAGCGCCAGACCCACGATGACATAAAGCCACTTCTCCACGACTTCGCGATCGATGCCGTTCAGCTTAATCATCAGGAAGGCAAGAATGGACGCCATGATGAGCTCCCAAACGCCTTCGACCCACAGATGGACGACGTACCACCAGTACATCTTGTCCAGCGCCAGATTGGCAGGATTGTAGAAGGCGAACAGGAAGAAGATCGCGACACCCCAGAGCCCGAAGATCAGGATGTTGGTCACCACCGTCTTACGGCCCTTGAGCACTGTCAGCGTGATGTTGAACAGGAACATCAGGCAAACGATGACGATGCCAATCTTGATCGCAAACGGCTGCTCCAGAAATTCACGGCCTTCGTGAATGTGGAAGAGATAGCCCACCACGGCGGCGGCAGCGGCAATCAGGAAAATCCAGAACTGCGCAATGGCAAGCTTCGGGCTGTAAAGCTCGGTCTCCGCTTCCTCAGGCAGCAGGTAGTAGGTGGTACCCATAAAACCGATCAACAGCCAGACAATCAGCGCATTCGTATGAACCATACGGACGATGTTGAAGGGCAAAAGAACGGAAAGCGTGTTTGGCAGAACATAGATGGTGCCTGCCAGAACGCCGAACAAAACCTGGGCGATGAACAGGCCGAGTGCACCGTAGAAATACAGCAGCGCGACCCTTTGTGTTTTATATTTCATGATGATGTCCTCTGGAGTGACGGTCAGCCGGCTTCGTTCGGCGGCCATTTTTGCGTCTTGATCTTGCTGGCCCAGCGCAGGAATTCCGCCAGATCACTCGCTTCCTGGTCCGTCAGGTTGAACTGCGGCATCTGCCGGCGACCTTCGATGCCGGAGGGCTGGGCAGCCATCCACGCCTTGAATGTGTCGCGCGTGGATTCAACATCCTTGTCTCCACCCATCCGGGTCCAGACATTGCCGAGTTCAGGTGCGAAATAGGCACCTTCCCCCAGAAGCGTGTGGCAATTGATGCAGGAGTTTTTCTCCCAGACGTGCTTGCCGCGCGCGACGGCGGCGGTCAGCGTTGTCTCGTCGGTCGAGGTGGTGCGCATGTAATAGTGGCTGTGCGCCGTCAGCCCCAGAAAAATGGCAAAGAAGAAGGCGGATCCGCCGTAGAAGACGTTCCGCGCTCCGGTTTTGGTGAGATGTTCCGACATATCCTGTCCCTCTCGCGCTCCGTCATGCTGCAACGGAGCCGGATTGTTTCAGGCGTCATACGGCTAAAGCCGCATCAGCCTTCGGGACGAGAAGTGCCTGAGAGCGGCACTTCATTCTTTGTGAAAGTGCAAACAAAATTCCGGAAGGTGATCTGTTCTCAATGAAACAGAACCGGCGCGAGAGCCTTGGCAAGCGCCACAAGGGCAAACAGGCCAACCCACGACGTCAGCGCCAATGTCAGTGCGGGGTTGCGCAGGCCCATATAGTGCTTGATGACGATGCGCCCTTTCAGGATTGTGAGCCCGAGAACGGCAGCGATCGCAGCAACCGGCAGGGCGCTGTGGCGCCATTGCACGATGACGAGCGACGCGATGATGGCAAGAAGGAGCAGCCAGAGGGCCGCTCCAAACAGCCAGTGATCAGCCTGCTTTCGCATCACTACACCAGATAGAGAACGGGGAAGAGGACGAGCCACACCAGATCCACCACGTGCCAGAAGGTGGCCAGTGCGCCTGCCGTTTCCGCCTTGGGGCGGACTGCGGAAAGGAGCATGAGAACGGGCAAAAAAGCAACATGCGCAAGATGGAAGCCGGTGACGAGAAAATACATCTCGAAGAAGCCCTGCAGGCCCGGCTCTTGAGAGAACGGAATCTCGCTTGCGTATTCCAAGAGTTTGATGGCGACGAAGGCAAAGCCGAAGAGTGCGGCAAGCACCAGCCATCTGCGCCGCTTGCGATCTTCATCGGCACGCGCCGCCTCGGCCATCAACCAGCCGCTGGTCAACAGGATCAGCGTATTGAAACTGGCAAGGCCGGTGCCGAGATGCCGCCTTCCCGTTTCGAACGTTTCCGGTTGCTGTAGCGACAGAAAAAGAAAGCCACCGATCAGGATGGAGAAGACGGCAAGTTCGCTCCAGACCAGAAGCCAGAGCAATAAGCCGCCATCGGCTTCTTCTGCGCCCGTCATGTCATCAATGGCAGCCATTTGAACCTCTCCCGCAATCCGCCAGATCTCCATCGGGATATGCGTCTTTCAGCGACCGGCTTCTTTGCGCAGAAACAAAGACCGGAGACGCGAACGGATGCAGTTTGCATCAAATGAGATTGCGGATCAGGAGAACGGGCATGACCGACGCACAAACTGGACTTGTCGTTGCGACGCCGATCATCATCGGCTTTTCAATCGCGCTCTACAAAATGGGCGTCCTCCAGCGCTACAGCACCGTCATCGCGGTCCTGGCTTCCTGCGTGATCGCAGGCGTTTTGTTCGTTCAGCAGTAGGCGCGAATTCGGAAAGCACGGACCATAGAAGAACTTTTTATCGCCGGCGGCCTGTTCATCGCCCTGCACTCTATTCCGACCAGTCCGCAGGTTCGGTCCCGGCTGATTAGCATGATTGGACGAACGGCCTATCTTGCCCTTTACTCCGTCGCCTCGACGCTTGTGCTCATCTGGCTTTTCGCCTTGGCCTTGAGAATGGACTATGTCGAGCTATGGGCACCCGCTGCTTGGCAGGCGGCAGTCAATTTCGTACTTTCGCCCATCGGTCTGTTTCTGGTGATTGCGGGCCTTCTCAGCCCCAACTCCTATTCAGTCACCTTGCGAAAACCGACGGGCGAGTGCGGAGCCATTCTTCGGGTAACCCGCCACCCCGTTCTCTGGGGGTTCTTTCTCTGGGCCATCGGCCATGTGATTGCGAACGGAGACGTGCGTTCGCTCGTCCTGTTCGGCGGTTTTGCCGGTTTCTCACTGATGGGCATTCGCCTGCAAAACAAGCGTGCAGCCCGGCAAAGCCTGCCGAAATGGCGCATCCAGCCACAAGCCCGCATCGACCGACCAATGATAGTCGGGCTGTTGCTGACATCAGCGGCGCTTTTACTTCTGCTGGCGGGCGGTCACGCGCTGCTGTTCGGCGCCGATCCGCTGGTCATGCTGACCATTCAGTGAGGCCGCAGCTTAGACGGTGAGGGCAGTTGCTGGAGAGCCTTTTCAGCATCATCACGAAGCGGCATGCCGGTTCGTCCGCCGAAGACCGTGCATTTCAGCGCTGCGGTAACCGAACCAAGACGAACGGCATCTGATGTATCAAGCCCTTCCGCAACCGCCAGGGCATAGGCCCCGTGGAAAGCATCGCCAGCCGCAAGTGTGTCCACCGCCACGACTTGAAGCGCGGGTTGATGGCGAAGCTCAGCACCCTCCATCCAGTAGGCACCGGCTGCACCCAAGGTCACGCAAACAAGCGCTTGCGGAAAACGCTCCGCCAACTCCCGCACCAGGTCAGTCTCCGCCTTCGCTTGCGCGAGTGAACGGGCGGCAGGCTCGGAAAAGATAATATGATCAGCCACCTCAGCCAATAATAGAAGAGTCTCAACGGGCGCCACATCACCATCCAGAATGGCGGGAATACCCACGCGACGCGCAGCCTGCAGCACTTCACGGGCAAGCCTTGCCCAGCGCACATCGACCAGAACTGCATCGAAGCCAGCAATCATCTCATCGGAGATTTGCGGAATGGTGTGATGAAGGCGCGGGTCGTAGAACGGCACGATCAGCCGGTCGCCCCGGTCATCGACGAGAATGGTAGACAGCGCGGACGGCGCACCGGCCACAACAGTCATGGCCGTGGTATCGATCCCCGCTTGCGCGAGGTCATCGCAGATACGCCTTCCGGTATCATCATCGCCGACAGCGCCAAGAAGTGTAGCGCTGCCACCCAACCGCACAATGGCATAGGCTGCACTGGAGGCCATGCCTTCCGCAACCTGCACCATCTCGTAAGGCAGGATCTTGCCCTCCCCGCTTGGCAGAGCGCGAACGCGGAAGATGGTGTCGAGCACGGCAGCACCGACGCAAAGAATGCGCTTGCTCATTGCGCCTTAAATCCGACGACCGGTCTGCTTATCGAAAAGATGGACCTTCGACGGATCAATTTCGATGAAAACGGTATCGCCGAACCGGACATCGAAACGTTCGCGGAAAAGACACGCGATGTCTTCGCCATGGGCATCCAGACGCGTGAAGATTTCCGATCCCGTGCCTTCCACCAGCGTCACGCGGCCTTCGATGCCCTGCGTCGATGCCCGGATATGTTCGGGACGAATGCCGTAGACGAGATCCCGGCCACCCATCTTCTCCGCGACGGCTTGCGGAAGCGGCAGGATGAGCCCCTTTGTGGTGCGGAACACGCCCTCTTCCACCCGGCCGTCGATGAAGTTCATGGCAGGCGAACCGATGAAGCCTGCAACAAAGATATTGGCCGGGCGATCATAGAGTTCGAGCGGTGCGCCGATCTGCTCGATGAAACCGCCGTGCAGAACAACGATCTTGTCGGCCATGGTCATGGCTTCCACCTGATCATGCGTGACATAAACCGTCGTGGTACCGATACGCTGGTGCATGGTTTTGATTTCGCCGCGCATCTGCACGCGAAGCTTCGCATCGAGGTTCGACAGAGGCTCGTCGAACAGGAAGACCTGCGGATCGCGCACGATGGCGCGACCCATGGCAACGCGCTGGCGCTGGCCGCCGGACAATTGCTTCGGGTAGCGATCCAGCAGGGCTTCGAGCCCCAGGATTGAGGCGGCCCGCTTGACCTTCGCCTGGATTTCCGCAGCCGGAACCTTCTTGAGCTTCAGAGCAAAGCCCATGTTGTCCGCAACGGTCATATGCGGATAAAGCGCGTAGTTCTGGAAGACCATGGCGATGTCGCGATCACGCGCCGGCATATTGGAGACTTCGCGCGAACCGATATGGATCTCGCCTCCGCTCACCTCTTCAAGGCCCGCAATCATGCGCAAAAGTGTGGACTTGCCGCAGCCGGACGGGCCGACCAGCACGACGAATTCTCCATCAGCGATATCGATATCGATGCCGTGAATGACCTTCACCGCGCCGTAGTTCTTCTGGATGTTCTGAATATTGACGGTTGCCATGTGCGTTTCCTGAATTTGAGAATTGAGGGAGGGCGGCAAGCCCTCAACCTCCCTTGACGGCACCGGCGGTGAGACCGGCCACAATCTGTTTCTGGGCAAACATCGTCAGCAGCAGCACCGGCAGCGTCACGATGAGGGCGGCAGCGGCAAGCGGGCCCCAGCTGACCTGTTCAAAGGACAGCATGTTGTAGACCGCAACCGGTAGCGTGCGCGTTTCACGGTTGGCCAGCACGATGCCGAAGACGAAGTTGTTCCACGAGAAGATCAGCGCCAGAATGAAGGACACCACGATGCCGGGCTTGGCGATGGGCAGTGCCACCAGCCGGAAGACCTGCCACGGGGTGGCACCATCGATGCTGGCTGCCTCTTCCAGTTCCATCGGCGTCGTTTCGAAATAGCCAATCATGATCCAGACGACGATCGGCACCGTGACGACGAGGTGAATGATGATCTGCGGCCAGAGCGTGCCGATGAGCCCTGTCCACTGGAAGAGCAGAAACAGCGGAATGAGGAAGGAAAGTCCAGGCGTCATGCGGGCAATCATGATGACGACGGCAGATTTCTCAGCCTTCAGGCGCGCAATGCCGTAGCCGGAGGGAACGCCGATCACCAGCGCCAGCAAGGTCGCGGTTCCGGTCACCAGCACCGAATTCCAGAAGTAGAGAAGGAAATTGTTTTCCTCGAACACTTTCAGGTAGTTCGACCAGGCGACATTCTCGGGAAACAGGATCGGCGGATAGGCACCGTTATCGATCTCGTATTTGAGCGAAAGCGAGATCATCCAGAGAAAGAACAGGATGACCGGCGACACCATGATGAAGGCCACGAACAGCAGGCCCAGACTATCCAGCGTCTTGCGTCGAATAAGGCGCTTTGCCATCACTTCGTCTCCATGTCGGACCAGTTGGCGCGTTGCCTGACCATGAGCAGGACGAAGGAAAGCGCAATGATGATGAAGAAGAACACAACCGCCATGGCTGAACCGTATCCGATATCGTAATAGGCAAAGGCGGTGTTGTAGAGATAGATGTTGATCGTCTCGGATGCCGTTCCCGGCCCACCCTGCGTCATCGCATAGATGATGTCGAAGCTTTTGATCGCATCGATAGACCGGATGATGACGGCAATCATCAGGAAGGGCGCAATCATCGGCATGGTCAGATAACGGAATTTCTGCCAGGCATTTGCGCCATCGATTTCAGCGCTTTCGTAAGGCTCACGCGGCACGGCGGCGAGACCACCCAGAACAATCAGCATGACCAGCGGTGTCCACTGCCATGTCTCGACGAGCACCAGCGAGGGGATGACAGTGAACTGGTTGTAGATCCACTCCTGCGGTCCGATGCCGAGGAAGGAGAGAAGATAGTTCAGAACGCCAAGCTGCGGGTGGAACATCATCGTCCAGACCAGCGCGACGGCGACCGGTGTCGCCATCATCGGCATGACGAAGACACCGCGAAGAAGCCCGCGGAACGGAAACTTGGCATCGAAAATCAGCGCAGCCAAAGTTCCGAAGAAGAGCGGCAGCACAACCGAGAGCGCCGTGTAGGTCGCGGTATGCCAGAGCGATTCCCAGAAGCGCATATCCTGCGCCAACCGCACATAATTGGCAAAACCGATAAATGTTCTCGGTTGGCCAAGCGTCCAGCTATTGACGCTCATCCAGAGGGTGAAGACCCATGGAAAAACGATGACGGCAGACACGACAAGCAGGGCGGGCAGGACAAACGGCCAGTAGTTGGGAGCAAGCCGTGACGGCTTGCTCCTTTTCTGCTTGGCGTCAGCAACGCTGTTTTCGATACTCACGGATGCCATTATCCCTCGCTTCGCGCCAGAACCGGCTCGAACTGCGCTGTTGCATTCTTGAGTTCAGTTGCAGGATCAGCGCCGCCAATCATGTTGGTGAGAGCAACACCGTAGATGTCGCGGAACTCGGTGACGGGAATGACGACCGGCAGCGCGAGCTTGGAGATCTTGCCAGATCCTGCCACCGCATCCAGCCAGGCTCCCGGCATCTTCACGCCTTCGCGGACCTTGGCATCGGCCAGGATCGACTGGCGGAACGGAACGCCGGCACCGGCCTGCAACAGACGCGCGCCCATGTCATGCGAGATTGCCCACTGGCAGAACAGGTAAGCCGCCTCCTTCTTGGTGGAAGCTTCTACGACGCCGAGACCATCGCCGAAGGTGCCTGCTGCCTGCGCGGCCGGACCCTTTGGCATGACGCCATAGCCGGTCTTGCCAACAACACGCGACTTCTGCGGATCTTCGATCGGCGGCGCAAAGCCAACACCATCAAACCACATACCGATCTTGCCCTGCAGGAAAGCCGATTGCGCTTCTGCCCAGTTAAAGCCGGAAACGCCGGGAGGTGCTGCCTTGGTCATGAGGCGCTGATAGAGCTTGGCAGCCTCAACTGCTTCCTTCGAAACCGCATCAACCTTGCCCTGCCCGTTGATCGGGGCTGCACCATAGCCCAGCATGAAGGATGTCCAGACCGGCGTGTTGGCGTTCTTCAGACCGCGTGCGACGAAACCATAGGTGTTGGTGGACGGGTCGGTGATCTTTTCTGCCGCATTGACCAGTTCTTCGAACGTGGTCGGATAGGAAAGACCCTTCTTCTCGAAGAGTTCCTTGTTCCAGTAGACGATCCAGTAATCCACCGAGAAGGGCAGCGAGCGGAGTACGCCCTTGGAATCCTTGGCGAACAGCAGGCCTGCCTCGGCAAAATCCTTTTCCGTCAACGAAGCATCGGTCAGCGATGGATCCTTGAGGAAGCCGCTGATGTCTGCCAGCCAGTTGCCCTTTTCGAACTGACGCTTCTGTACGTGATAGCTGAGGTGCACAACATCGAAGCTCGGCTTGCCTGTGCTGAGTTCGATCACCGTCTTCTGGCGCTGTTGTTGTTCCGGCGTTGCCTCGGCATTGACCTTGATACCGGTCAGGCTCTCGAACTCGGAGAGATATTTGATGAGCGTTTCGCTGCGTGGGCTTTTCACGAGGTTGACGTTGATGGTCTGGCCCGAAAACTTTTTCCAGTCGACGGCAGCAGACGCGGGGCGGCCACCCAGCATTGCGGCACCGCCCAAGGCAGCGCTGGCTGCCAGAAACCCACGGCGGGTTGGCTTCAAGATTGAAGTCGTCATTTCTATCCTCCCGTTTTGAAAGTCGCATCTCCTCAGAGCGACAGATGAAAACTTCTAGATTGCGAGGGCTCGATCCCTTGCATTTCCGATATGCGCCACGAGGCGCTGAACCGCGTCATCCACGGATCGGCTTTCGATAGCTTCGAGAACAGCCAAATGCTCCCGCATGACGGGACCGACCCGACCCTCAATGCGGACGCGTTCCTGATTGATCAACCGCATCTTGATGGCATTGACCCGATAGGCATTCGAAATTATCGAATTGCCCATGGCGTCGATGAAGGCGTTATGCATGCCCCAGTCGGTCGCCTGCGCCCTCTGCTCGAGTTCAGGTGACGGACCGCTTTCCTCGATTTTCTGAGCAATCTCGCGATGCGCGCTTAAGAGACGATGAACCTCCTGATCGCTTGCATTGCGTGTGAACAGGGCAACAGCCTCTTTCTCAAGCAAGATGCGAAACTGAAAGGCCTCCCGGATCAGGCTGAGATCGATATGGGCAATCTGCAGCCCGCGTTGAGGAACAGTCTTGATCAGCCCTTCCGTTTCGAGCCGAGGGATCAACTCCCGGATCGCGCCAAGCGTCAGCCCGGTCAACTCCACCAACTGCCTTTGGGAAATGAACTGGCCGGGACGAACATCACGTGCCAGCAGGTGGCGTGTGAAGCTCTCATACGCCTTTTCCCGCAGTGGCACCTGTTCGTTCGTCTCGTCCATGACGTCCCCTCTTCGGCAGGTTTGAATCAGGCAGCCTTTTCGGAGAAAGCCTGATCGAATACGCTGCAAATCCTGTCGCGATCCTGAGCCGCAATTGTAATCAGCGGAGGCCGCACGTTCAGCCATACCCCGTTGCCGCTGGTGTGAGCAACCAGGACTTTGACGGCAGGCGTAACCGGATAGTTAAGCAGGACCTCGACAAGACCTGTTACCCGATCATCGTCACGACCATCCACCGCCATGGCCCGCACGTCTGCGCCCAAGAGGTTGGCCATGCCGGAAATCGCGCCCTGTCCGCCCAGACGGGTTCCCTGGGCCAGATGCCGCTCATCACCGATCATGATGGCAAGATCGCCGTGCTCTTTCAAAAGGCGCTCGGTGTGCGTCCAATCGCCACCGGAATCCTTCACGCCCGTGACGATACCGGGAAACGCTGAGCGTAGTCTTGCAACGAGGTCGACGGAGATCTTGACCATCGTGACTGATGGAATGTTGTAGACGATGATATCCCGAGCCTTGGACCCGAGACCGGCGAATACCGCCGAAAACCAGGTGAACAGACCATCATCCGATACGTTCTTGAAATAGGATGGCGGCGCCAGCAGAATGTTGCGCGCTCCCAGATCAAGTGCCTGGGCGGACTGTTCGACAGCGTCGATGACGGAATCGACCAGGACGCCAGCGACAATATTGGCGCCAGAAATTCCAGACGCCTGAAGAGCAGAGAGAACCTTCCCGCGTTCGCTATGCCCAATGGAGCTTCCCTCGCCCGTCGTACCAAAGACAGTCACGCTGTCGCAGTGATGGTTGAGACAGAAGCGAGCATGCTCGGTCAGCATCGGCAGAAGAATATTTCCGGTCTCATCGAACGGCGTGGTCAGGGCGGCCGACAGGCCAAACTTGCGGGACAATTCTGTGCTCCTCCAACTAACATCATCACCGTACTACGGTAACATGTTAGTCGTAAAGAGGCGATTGCACGCTTTTAACAATCTTTTCGAAGAGACTGATCTTTTGTTATGGGTCGGTACAGACAGAGGGCGAAATGACACCGTCAGGAGCGAAATCAGCCTTCGGCCCAAACCCGGCAGCCGCCGTCGCATAAGTCGGTCGCGAACTTCTGAAATTTGCACCTGTGTTTCGCAACGGAAATTCCCTCTGATATTCAGGCAGGGTCGATCTGTACCAGATCTCAGGAATTTTGCGACAAGACGCCGTTTCGCTGATCCTTTTCCATCTTACCTCATTGACAAAATCGTATATTTTTGTACGCTTTTGTCAATGAGGTAAGATAATGGCTACACCCAAGCAGATCGCTCGACGCGAACGCATAGAAGAAGCCGCTTATGCGGTGCTCAAGGAGGCCGGATACAAGGCCGCGTCCATGCTCGCCATCGCCCAGCGCGCATCAGTTTCCAATGAAACGCTCTACAACTGGTATGGCAACAAGCAGGCCCTTTTCCGATCGTTGATCGAAGCGAATGCCAAAGAGGCCAGGGAACTGCTGGAATGTGCGCTTCAAACGGGAAGCGATCCGCTCCAAACGCTCGCCGCACTCGGACCAATCCTGCTGTCCCTTGTAACCAGCGAGAAAGCCGTCGTGCTCAACCGCGCGGCGGCCGGTGACATCAGCGATACGAACACACTCGGCCCGGCGATTGCACAATTTGGACGCGATACCATTGCACCTCTCGTTTGCGACCTGCTGAAAGCCGCAGGCCGGTCCGGGCTCATCATCTGCGACGACCCGACCTCTAGTGCCGACATCTATTTTCGCCTGTTGATTGGCGACCTTCAGGTTCGCCGAGTTATCGGTGCCTTGGACGAACTGCCGCCCACGGAAATCGAGCAACGGGCGAGAGAGGCTATGGCCCTGTTCTTGGAACTTCATGCGCCCGCCGCTGGCGAGCACTTTTTGCCATCCGCTCACGGGAAACCTTCACAATGACGCTCTTCCTTTACGTTTTTTCACTGCTATCGCTGCTGTCGAGCGGGGCGATATTTGGCTTTTTCTATGCGTGGGTTTGTTCGACGATGTGGGGGCTGGATGCGGCCGATCCGGCGCTTGCGATTGGTGCGATGCAGGCCATGAACGCATCGGTCAGAAACATGGTGTTTGCGCCAGCTTTCTTCGGAACACCTTTTGTCCTGATCGCGACCGCAGTGCTTGCTTGGCTATCCCGGATGAAGGCCGCAAGCCTTATCTTCGCGATCGCCGGCCTGCTTTACCTATTCGGCGGCATGATCCTTACCATCATCGTAAATGTACCGATGAACGAAGCGCTTGCGGCCGTCGCCATCCCGCAGGATGCAGCCGAGGCGCAACGCATCTGGGAAAATTATTCGGGGCCTTGGCAATTCTGGAATACTGCCCGCACGATTGTCAGCGGCGTCACACTGGCGCTGACCGGCATCGCAATCTTCATATTGAACGCAAAGGCGGCATGATTGCCTGTCCGCAAATCTCCCGAGTAAAACGATCCCTGTTCTCCTGACGTTTGCAACGTCGAAGAATAGGGAGTTTTGCGACAGTCGCAATATTCGCCCTTTGCGGGAACCGGCCAGATGCGGGTTGTCCCAGAAGGACTACAGCCTGTTTGCGACGGTAACAAGGCTATGCAAACCAAAGCTTTCCAGCATTGAGATCCGCCAGGGTTCGATTGGGACAGCGGAGCGAAGGCTTACAGTGTTATTTGGCCCTCAACCTGAACCGACCGCTTGTTATGGAGACGTGGCGGAACTCCAGATGAGTACACGCAATTTATCGGGTGATTGTTTGTGCACTTGCTAACAATCCGCATAGAAAGATTGCAGTCGCCGATCCCACATTCGACGTGCCGAAACTGGTAAATCAACTAATACACTGATTAGTCGATGAAATTTCAGTTTCATCTGGTCTGGCATGAAATCTGCTTTGTTTTCGTCGACTGGGCAGAAGTCCGGCATCCACAACGAAAAGAGGGAACGGCATGACGAAGACACCATCCAAGCCCGAGGGCTCGCAAGCATTTTTCAAGCTGTTGCAGGTGAGCACGATCTTGGGCGCAGCCACTTTTGCAATGTTTGCGACGACGGTCCAGGCTGATGCTGCCGGCACGTTGCGGATCGGAATGACGGCGTCAGATATCCCCCTCACGACCGGTCAGACGGACCAGGGCGGCGAGGGTCAACGCTTCATGGGCTACACGGTCTACAATGCTCTGGTCGAATGGGATTTGACAAAGGCTGACAAACCGTCGGGCCTCGTTCCAAGCCTTTCGACATCCTGGCAGGTCGATGCGAGCGACAAGACCAAATGGATCTTCAAGCTACGGGATGGCGTGAAATTTCATGATGGCAGCGCCTTCACGGCCGAAGCAGTCGTCTGGAATCTCGACAAGCTTCTGAAACAGGATGCGCCGCAGTTCGACAAGCGTCAGTCTGCGCAGGGCAAGTCTCGTATTCCCGCTGTCGCATCGTATAAGGTCATCGATCCCCTGACTGTCGAGATCACCACCAAATCTCCGGATGCTACGCTCCCCTATCAGTTGAGCTGGATCCTGATTTCCTCTCCCGCAAACTGGGAAGCGCAAGGCAAGAACTGGGACAATGTTGCCCAGAAGCCTTCTGGAACTGGCCCCTGGAAGATGGAAGGCGGCTTCGTTCCACGCGAACGGGCCGAACTCACGCCCAACAAGGATTATTGGGACAAGGCCCGCGTGCCGAAGCTGGACAAGCTCGTACTGATCCCGCTGCCCGAGCCGAATACGCGCGTTGCGGCCCTGCGCTCCGGCCAGGTGGATTGGGTGGAAGCCCCTGCCCCGGATTCCGTCAAGTCACTGAAGGATGCCGGTTTCAAGATCGTCACGAACTCCTATCCGCACAACTGGACCTGGCATCTTTCCCGTGTCGAAGGCTCACCATGGAATGACATCCGTGTTCGCAAGGCCGCAAACCTGGCAGTTGACCGTCAGGGTCTGAACGAGTTGTTGGGCGGACTGTCCGTTCCAGCACAGGGCTACATGCCGCCCGGTCACCAGTGGTTCGGCAAGCCAAGCTTCAAGCTGGACTACAACATCGAAGAAGCCAAGAAGCTGATGAAGGAGGCCGGCTTCGGTCCTGAGAATCCAATCAAGACCAAGGTCGTCATCTCTTCATCCGGCTCCGGGCAGATGCTGCCGTTGCAAATGAACGAGTATATTCAGCAGACGCTCGGCGAAATCGGCATCAACGTCGAATACGAAGTGATGGACTGGAACACGGTCATCAATGTGTGGCGCGCAGGGGCCAAGGATGCGAGCGCCAAGGGCGCGACCGCCGTCAACTACAGCTATTTCATCCAGGATCCCTTCACTGCCATGATCCGCCAATCGCAGTGCAATCTGGCACCGCCAGCGGGCACAAACTGGGGCTATTATTGCGACAAGGATATGGATGCCCTGTTCGACAAGGTGCGCAACACCTTCGATGCGGCGGAACAGGACAAGGTGATGCAGCAGATCCATGAGAAATATGTCAACGATGCGCTCTTCCTCATGGTGACGCATGACGTTGCCCCACGCGCCATGACGGGCAAGGTCAAGGGCTTCGTCCAGGCGCAGAACTGGTTCCAGGACTTCTCGACCATCTCGATGGATTGAGTGACACACGGGCGCGCCGGTCTTCCCGATTCCGGCGTTCTGCTGCAGCCGCCCGGCGCGCCCGACTTGTTTGTGCCAATTCAACCGATCGAGTGAGACCCTTATGCTGCTTTATGCGCTCAAACGAATTTTGCATGTCATCCCGGTCACGATTGGCGTCAGCATTGTTTGCTTCATGCTGATCCACATCGCGCCGGGAGATCCCCTCGCGGCGATCCTTCCGTCGGATGCTTCCGCAGAGATGCAGGCGCAAATGCGCAGCTTCTACGGTCTTGATCAGCCACTTCCGGTTCAATATCTGCTCTGGGCATGGCATGCACTGAAAGGTGACCTTGGCACATCGATCGCCAGCGGACGTCCAGTCCTCGGCGAAATTCTCGATGCCTCGGTAAACTCCATCATCCTGGCTGTCGCTGCTGCCGGCATCGGCTTCATCACCGGTTCGGTGCTGGGGTTTCTGGCAGGCGTCTTTCGCGGAACATGGATAGATCGCGCGGCCTCTGCTGTTTCGATGCTTGGTGTCAGCGTGCCTCATTACTGGTTGGGCATGGTTCTCGTCATCGCCTTCTCGGTCACGCTTGGCTGGCTGCCGGCCATGGGCGGCGGTCCGGAAGGATCCACGGGACGCGGATTCAGCTGGGCCTATCTCCAGTTTTTGATCCTGCCTGCCGTCACCATGTCAGTCATTCCCATGGGCATCATCGCCCGCACGATCCGTTCGCTCGTTGCAGACATTCTTTCGCAGGATTTCACGCAGGCGCTCGCGGCCAAGGGGCTGATGAGCAGGCAGATCATGCGTCACGTCATTCGCAATGTCGCCCCAACGGCGCTTTCGGTCATGGGCCTGCAACTTGGATATCTTCTCGGCGGGTCGATCCTCATCGAAACGGTCTTCTCCTGGCCTGGCACCGGATTTCTTTTGAACGGCGCCATTTTCACCCGTGACCTGCCGATACTGCAGGGCACGATCCTCGTACTCGCGATGTTCTTCGTGCTGCTGAACCTTGCCGTCGACGTGCTCCAGAGCGCCATCGACCCCCGTATCCAGAGGAGCTGACCATGAGCGCAGTCACTGCAGAAATCGGCGCGCCTGTTCTCGTCCCCGTCGCAAAATCCCCTGGCTTCTGGAGCAATGTTCTGCGTCGGCTCGCCCGCGATCCGGTGGCCATGATTGCTCTGGCAATCATTGTCATTCTGGTTCTTATCGCGATTTTCGCGCCTTACATCGCACCATACGATCCATCAAAGGGCAGCGTAATCCGCCGCCTGAAACCGATTGGAACGCCCGGATATCCTCTCGGCACCGATGAGTTGGGCCGAGATATGCTCTCCCGCCTGATCCACGGCGCTCGCCTGTCCTTGATCATGGGCGTGATCCCGGTGCCGATTGCTTTCATCATCGGCTCCACCATTGGCATCATCGCCGGCTATGCTGGCGGCATCGTCAACACGCTTATCATGCGAACGATTGACGTATTCTACGCCTTTCCATCCGTCCTTCTCGCGGTGGCATTGTCGGGCGCGCTGGGATCGGGTCTGACCAATGCGCTCGTTTCGCTGACTGTCGTCTTTATCCCCCAGATTGCCCGCGTTGCAGAAAGCGTCACCACCCAGGTGCGCAAGCTCGACTACGTGGATGCCGCCCGCGCATCGGGAGCTTCCGCAGCAACGATCATTCGCGTTCATGTTCTGGGTAACGTACTTGGGCCGATCTTCGTTTTCGCGACCAGCCTGATTTCCGTCTCGATGATCCTCGCATCGGGCCTCTCCTTTCTGGGCCTGGGCGTAAGACCGCCCGATGCGGAATGGGGTTTGATGCTCAACACGCTTCGCACCGCCATCTACAGCAATCCGTTTGTGGCAGCGCTTCCCGGCGTGATGATTTTCATCACCTCCATTTGCTTCAACCTTTTCTCCGACGGGCTTCGTACAGCCATGGATGTGAAATCATGATCAACCTTGTCGGAGAACCCACACATCTCCTTCCCGTGGGCGAGAGGGGCGGTCCGGCTCAGCCTCTCATTTCCGTAAGGGGCCTGCTGAAGCATTTTCCGGTCAAGGGCAGCGGCTTCCTGAAGCCGAAAAAAGTCGTCCACGCAGTGGATGGCGTGAATTTTGACATCCTGAAAGGCGAAACGCTGGGTGTTGTGGGTGAGAGCGGCTGCGGGAAGTCAACCACCGCCCGCCTGCTGATGCAGCTCATCACGCCGGATCGCGGAGAAATCCTGTTCGATGGTGAGACGGTTGGCGAGACGCTACCGCTCTCGGAATACCGGCGTCAGGTGCAAATGGTGTTTCAGGACAGCTATGCCTCCCTCAACCCACGCCTGACGATCGAGGAATCCATCGCGTTCGCGCCCCGCGTTCATGGCGTTCCGGCCGCCAAAGCCATAGCAAGGGCTCACGATCTGCTGCACCGGGTAGGACTTGAGCCGGTTCGGTTTGCCGGACGCTATCCGCACGAATTGTCTGGCGGTCAACGCCAACGCGTGAACATTGCCCGCGCTCTGGCACTGGAACCGCGTCTGGTCATTCTCGACGAAGCGGTCTCGGCTCTGGACAAGAGCGTGGAGGCACAGGTTCTCAATCTGCTGCTGGACCTCAAGCGCGATTTTGGCCTGACCTATCTCTTCATCTCCCATGACCTTAACGTCGTCCGCTTCATGTGTGAGCGAGTGATGGTGATGTATCTGGGAAAGGTGGCGGAGATCGGCGAACGCGATGCCATCTTCGAACGGACTCGCCATCCTTACTCGTCCGCCCTGCTGGCCTCGATGCCGAAAATGGACCCCGGTGAGAGGACGCTCGAACCGCCTCTTTCCGGAGATCCGCCGAACCCTATCGATCCGCCTGCGGGCTGCCGCTTTCATACACGCTGCTCCTTCGCGGAAGATATCTGTCGCCAGACCCTTCCGCCCCTCGCCCGCATCTCTGGCGCACAATCCGCAGCCTGCCTGATGGCCATGCCGAATTCAGGCCATAGCGGCGCACCGGTACAAATGGAGGCATGACCTGATGACCGATCCAATGATCGATATCCGTAACCTCTCCGTGACATTCAACCGCGGACGAAAGCCGGTCAAGGCCGTCAACGGTGTCAGCCTTTCGGTAAACAGTGGCGAGGTTGTTGCACTTCTGGGAGAGTCCGGATCGGGCAAGAGCGTGACCATGAGATCGCTTCTCCGGCTCCATCCGAAGGGAACCAGCATAGAGGGGTCCATGCGCGTGGCAGGCAAGGACGTGACAGAACTTTCTGCGCGCGAACTCGCAGACTATCGCGGTGCGACCGTTTCCATGGTGTTTCAGGAGCCGCGCCTTGCGCTCGATCCGGTCTACACTCTCGGTCAACAGATTGAGGAAGCGATCATGCGCCACGAAGGCGTCTCCCGACGAGAGGCAGCTTCGCGGGCTCTTGGGCTTTTCGAAAAAGTCCGTATCCCCTCCCCCGAGCGAAGACTTATGAACTACCCGCATGAAATGTCAGGCGGCATGCTGCAACGCTCGATGATCGCCATGGCGATTGCCTGCAATCCGAAGGTTCTGCTTGCAGATGAACCGACGACGGCGCTCGATGCGACTGTCCAGATCCAGATTTTGCTGCTGATCCGCGAGCTACAAAAGGAATACGGGCTATCTGTCATTTTCGTAACGCACGATATCGGTGTTGCCGCGGAGGTCGCTGACCGGATCGCAGTCATGTATGCCGGGCGGATCGTGGAAGAAGGCAAGGTGGCCGACGTCATCCAGAATCCGAAGCATCCCTATACGAGAGGTTTGCTGGGCGCGCGCGTCGAGCTCGCACACGGACGCGACCGGCTGATCACCATCCCCGGCGCGCCTCCGGACCTCGCAGCCCTGCCGCCGGGCTGTGCATTTGCGCCACGTTGTGCAGAGGCCGCCGCACAGTGCCTCACCGATGTGCCTCGCTTGACAGCGATCGACGGTACGGCAAGTGTCGCCTGCGTAAGATACGCCTAGACGATCCTCGCCATGCCCCAAATCACCTTGATCAATCCGAATACATCGCAGGATACCACGGCGATGATGACGGAAATCGCGCGCAAAGAGCTTCCGCCGAGCTTCAGTGTCGAGGGAAGGACCGCTCGCCACGGCGTTGCCATGATCCTGAATGCGTCCCAACTTGAGGATGCTGCCGAAGAGACAATCTCGATCGGGCTTCTGGCATCAGCGAAAAGCAATGGCCTCATCATTAGCGCCTTCGGAGATCCGGGACTGCAGAAACTGAGAGCCGGATGCAGCATCCCGGTCGTTGGCATTTGCGAAGCGAGCATGATGGAAGCCACCATTGGAAAAAGGCGCTTTGGAATTGCCACGGTAACGCCGGAACTGGTTCCAAGTTTTGCGGCAAAGGCGGATGCCTTGGGTGTCGCCAATCGCTACACCGGAACCCGGCTGACACCGGGCGATCCTGTGGATCTGGCCGGATCTCCCGAGCGGCTGTTTGAAGCGCTGGAGAAGGCTGTGAGGGAGTGCGTTGAACTGGACGGTGCCGATGTCGTCATTATAGGCGGGGGCCCTTTGGGACAGGCCGCCCACGCGCTCCAGAAAGCTTTGGCCGTTCCCGTCATCGCCCCTATCGGATCGGCTGTCCGCTCTATCGTTGCCGAGATCACGAAACGCGCCGCTCCCGCAGAACATCCAACATAGACCTTGCGGCCGCTCGAATTGAGCGGGAAGATCCTGTGCAACGGCAGTATGGAGCGCGGATGCCAAAAGATCGATCTTTTCTTTTCAGGGTAAGGGAGGCCTTACCTGAACTGCGCCCTGCCGAACGACGTCTGGGTGAATTCGTTTGTGACTTTCCGGGCGAACTGGCCAGCTATTCTGCTCAGGAACTGGCATTGCTTGCCCATGTCTCCAAGGCGACGGTCACCCGTTTCATCCAGCGGCTGGGCTATGCCAACTATGAAGAAGCTCGACGCCATGCCCGGATAGACAAGCAGAGTGGATCGCGGCTTTTTCTGAACAGGGCTGAGGAACCGGGGAGACCGCAAACGATAGAAGCGCATGTTGCGCAAGCCATTTCCAACCTGGAAACGACATTCCTCACCATCTCCGAAAGTCAGATCGAGGCTGCGAGCCAGGCGATGATGACAGCCCGCAAGGTATGGGTGCTCGGGTTTCGCAGCAGCTTTCCCTTCGCCTCCTATCTGCAGTGGCAGTTGACGCAAGTTCTGGAGGAGATCGTTGCCATCCCCGGCCCTGGCCAGACACTTGGGGAACACCTTGTGAGTATCGCTCCCGATGACATGGTCGTATTCTTCGCGTTACGCCGCAGGGTGGCGCAGGGGGAAAACATTCTCGCGCATATTCGGAAGACCAAAGCACAGCTTCTCTATATTACCGATGAAAGTGCCCAGTTCGAGAGCGGGCCGACATGGCATTTTCAGTGCCAGACGCTGGCACCAGGGCCTCTCTTCAACCACACGGCTGTCATGACGCTCTGCCATCTGCTGATCACCCGCTGTCTTGAAAAGGCCGGCGTCGAAGGCAGGAAGCGCCTGCGGCAGATCGAGACGTTAAACGAAAAGCTCGATGAGCTGTAGGATCGAAACCACATCAGCTCGAAACTTCAAATTGACCTTTGGCATCGCTGTACGTGATGCTCTGTGTTGCATCGGATGCCGAAAAGCTCAACGTGATGGGAGGCTGCACGGTCACCCCCTCAGCGAGACTGATGTCACAAGTCGCGGAAGATGGGGGAAACGCATAGGTCGGCACTGCCATTCCGACTGCGGCATTTGACATGACCGTGACCATGATGTCGTTTGTTGGCCAGAAGGTCGCCAGACCTTGAACGAGAAGCGACATCGCGGTGGTAATTGCCAGTGATTGCGTTTGGCTGTTCACTGTGAAGGTATTCGCCAATCCAGTCGTGATCGTACTGCCAGAAGCATTCGTCAGCTGTACAATACTTTGCGCGCCTGCAGCTCCGGCGGAACTGATCAGACTTCCATTGAAGGTATAGGCATTTCCGAGAACAGCGCTCTCCCAGGAATTGATAGGGACGACCTGATTTGTCGAAAGCTGCGTCGATGACGTGTAGACCGTGAGGGTATCGGACCAGGTCACCTGAATGTTCATGAGCGGTGCAGTCAGGACTGCAACGACCTGATATTGGGATGAGGCTTGCGGCACGAGAATGGCAACTGAGCCACCCGTTGTGCTAAGCGCCTGGATTCCATCGACATCGAAGGCGATGTTCAGCAGGAAGTTTGTCACGCGTTCTCCTAATGGTAGAGGTGGCCGACCCCTCCCCCGAGAGATCGGCCACCAGCCCTGTAAACCCTCTGCCCGAAATGCCAGGTTTTCCGAGCAGGAAGCTCTAAAGCGTCAGGAAGACACTTTACCAGGACAGGGTCAGGTTATCGGGACCGGGCGCGGGTGTCGTATTTGACACCTTAACGCTCCGGCCACCGACGTTATAGGTATGGATCTCGCCCAACGGGATGACGTGCGGCTCAGGCTCTCCTTCGCCAATCGCGATGGTGTAGGGCGTCATGACGCCCGTCACCTGGAGTGGTCCCCGAACCTGCCCTTCCCTCAGAAAGGCAGACTGCCTGCGCGGCACTGTTATGACCGATAGCATGACCGATACCTCAATCCATTGATGCTTCGATTGCCGCCTCAGCTCATGATGAACTGATTGTTCTGGTCGTTATATGCGACGCTCGCAGTGGAGTTGGTGGTATAGGTTACCGTCAGTGCGTTGCCAGCAACCTGCGAGATGACGATACCGTTGTTCGAATAGCTGGACGTATAGATCTGAATCGTCTCGATCGGCGTGAAGATCGCCTGCTGATTGAAAAGGATGCCAACAGCGCAAATCGGAGCGGAAAGCGCCGCGCCGTTGACCGTCGCACCCTGTACGAGACCGCCGGTCACCATCGCCACGTTGTTGATCTTGAGGTTCGGATCGCCGTTGTTGATCTCATACTGCGTAGTACCGACAGATCCGGGGACACCCGCATCGAAATATCCAGCAGTGTTGAGGTTATAGCTGCTACCGGCAATCGCTGTTGCCTGCGAGCTGGTGATGATCTGGGCACCAGCCTGGGCATTGGTCGTCGATGCGTAGACCGAATACTGCTCCGTCCAGCTGACCACGTTGTTGAGCTGAGGCTGGAAAGTGATCCATGCGGTCTGGAGGCCACCAGCTGATTGCTTTGCAATCGTAACGCTCTGCCCTGCCTGGCTCAAAGCCTGCAGACCTGCCTGATCGAATGCAATATTGAGAGTATAATTTGGCATGGTAATATCCTTATCAAGACTTATGTTGGCGGTATGGGGAGGACTCCCAGGCGTCTCGTCATGAGCTCCTCCCCGTTGGTGGCTGCATTCCTTTAGATCAATCACTATGAATCAACCTAAAGGTTTTTTATTTGGATATGCAACCTGAAAGAGAAGCTAGAGGTCTTCTCTGACGGTTTCTTCTTCGTCAGTCATCCTGACGTTTGCGTGCTTCATCTCTTCGGTATTGAAGGGGTGATTTGCCGAAATGACGCTTGAACGCCGTCGCGAAGTTGTTCGGCGATGGATAGCCAAATTCGGCTGCGATTTCGGTGATCGAATCCATGCTTCGCATCAGACGGTAGGCTGCACCTTCCAATCTGAGTTTCCGTTGCCAGGCGAGAGGCGGAAGTCCGAACTCCTGCTTGAAAAGGCGGTTTATGGTGTTGTGGTTGCTATGGAAATTTCTGGCTAGCGACCGGACAGATACAGTCCGCTGCGGATCCTCGCTCATGAAGTTGCAGATGCGTTCTACAAGTGGGATGGGCGAGAAGCGGTGATATCCTCCTTCATGAGACCAGATCCCGCAACGACCGAGAATCCGAACGCTTAGTTCGTCCGGCGTTAGGGGCCATGCGATGAAGTCGGTAAATCCGGACGCATAGGTTGTTTCACGATTGGCCAGCGCGGGGGGTACGAGAGCTAGATTATGGACATTCGACGAAACCTTCGTGGGGAATTCGTGTCTGCAGTCGAAGATAGCAAAACCCCAGGACCTTGCCTGGTTCTGCGGTTCTCCGTGGTATAGCTGCAAGCCATTCAACGACTGGATTGCAGTGGTGATGATCCCCACGAGATTCTGGTCGGTCGAATGAATTTCGAGCGCGATGGAGGTTCCGGTAATTTTGTGAGTGAAATAGATTGAGTGCATGTTACTACCAAATTGCTGTTTAAACAATTTCTGGTAGCAGATTAGTTGTACTACTCTCGATAGCTGGAATCGATCAAATTTATCACTGGTTGCAATTTGCCGTTCTGCACATATGGAAAATCCGCTGCCACAGGGTGACAGCGGATAGAATAGGTCCGGTGAGAAAGACTGTCATGCGTCTCTCTAATCGCTCTGAGGTCGGCTCAATCGCCCGGCGCTTTGAAAAAGCCATAGAGTTTGCCGGGATTGCCGCGCCAGATGGAATTCTTCTCCAGAATTTCACCCTTCATGATGAAGCAATCCAGATCCGCAGTAGAACCTTCCTGCATGACGACGCCATAGTGAATGAACGCGCCTGTGGCCAGGGTGCATCCGTTGCCGATACGGATATGGTCTGATTTGAATGCCCCCTCCTCCAGAGAGTGAGCCTGGATGACACAACCTTCGTTCAACGTTACATCGTCACCAATTTGGACCAGCGAACGCTCGGTCAGATTCGCGCCGCCATCATAGACGCGCTTGCCCATTTTGACGCCAAGCGCTCTCAAGATCATGGGCCTGAATGGTGTTCCCGTAAACAGGTTGGTGATTGGCGAGTCCGCCAGTTTCCAGTGCCGTTCATGCCGCCAGAACGAGATATCATAGATCGTTGTCATGTTCGGCTTCAGAGGGCGGAAACGCAGGCTTGCCCATTCGATGAAGATGTGCAGCACAACGGTGACCCCGGCAGTCAGGACGACAGCGCCGAACAAGGCGAGGTGCCCCCAGTCTGTGTAGTAGTTCAGCGCGCGATCCCAGATTGCGAGCGTTGAAAACAGCATGATCCATTGAACCGCAAAGAATGTCAGGCCCGTTGCCGCATTGTGCCTGTTCTTCCTCGGCAGTTGCGCGCGTCGCTCGGCCTCGGTGACCCCTTGGATCAGGTCGACATCGCGTTGAACGATACGGGGGATTTCGAAGGGTGGGGAACCCAACAGTCCTGCATTCTCGCGCATCGGGCCATCAACCGGGATCATGACCTTGGTTCCGAGAAGAACATTCTCCCCCGTGCGGCCATTCGGCGGATAGAAGATGTTGTTTCCAAGGTAGTTGCGTTCACCAATCTTGGTCTTTTCCAGGCGGAACGCGGTTGCAGACTTGTTGACGTTGATCATGTACAGACCGTCCGAAACCATTGTCCCGGAGCCGATCTCGCAAAAAAGCGGGTTATCCTGCTGTTGATTGCTGCCAAAGTTGGAACCGGTCTGAACCACCTTGTTCAGTTTCCATCCAAGAGCTCGAATGTAATGAACGATGGCGGAGCTGTCGCCAAAAAGAAGGTTGAGCAATCGCGCATTGGTGACAACTTCAACAATGGACTGAAGCCAGAAATGGAAACCATAGAGCTTGTAGGTCCGGTTCGGTCGCAAGACGAAGCTGAATAAACGAGGCAGAATGAGCGCGGCAGCCAATAGACCCGCGAACAAGGCAACCAGCGTTACGGTCGTGCCAATCGCCACGACGCCGATGGATTCCTGGTAGTCGTCGGAAACATTCTGCCAATAGCTGTGGAACCACAGCGGGATAGGAGTGACAAAGACGAACAGCGTAATGACCTGGACGATTTCGTACAGAATACGGCGGGTCGTCGAAATTTGGACCGGAGGAACGGGGCAGTAATTGGCAGTCGTCTGGCTGGCAGGAGAGCCGTGCCAATGCTGATCATCAGGTATCCGCTGCCCCCTCAGGAGCGAGGAGGCATGGCCGAGTTGCGACCGATTACCAATACTCGTATCGATGTCGATCATGCAGCCCATTCCCACAAAGGCATTATCGCCAATCGAGATAGGGCCTGTGTGAATGTATCCCGACTGCGCGCGATAGCCCATGAGCATGGACTCCTTCCGCAGGATGGAATTGTCACCAATCGAAATGAGGTCTGTACAGACAGGAATTGAGCGGCATTCGATCGTCGTATTGTCGCCCAGACGGGCACCTAGCAAACGCAGGTAGAGGCTGTAGAGCGGACTTCCTCTGAAAAGGACGACAGGTGCCGTTTGTATGAGCGTCTTGACGACCCAGAAGCGGTAATATCGCAAACTCCAGATGGGGATGCTTTCTGGTTTCCAACGTCCGATCAGCAGCCACTTCATCAGAATCGCAAAGCCGGACATACCGAAGAAGATAGCAAGCGATAGAAGCGCGCATCTCGCATAGAGCTGGGCGGGATCATCCAGCTTGTCATAGACCCAGTTCAATCCACGATTTAGCAACCATAGATCTACATATGCATAGAGTCCATAGAACAGGAGTTGCGCCGCGCCACAGGTCCAATAGGCGAGATTGCTGGCTCGGTGAGGGGGATAGGTTTCCTCAACCGCGGCAACCTCCTCCTCTGGTCCCTTGAGGTGTTGCGCCAAACTTGCAACAGAAGGATGCATGTAGATGTCGCGCATCGAGGTGGTGGCCCACTCTTTGCGCATTCTCAGCTTTGCGCAAAAGCGCGCCAGAAGGAGAGAGTTGGCGCCCAAATCGTCGAAGAAATGATCTTCGATCGAATTGACCTTCATGTTCAGCGCTTCCGACAGCGCATCGGTGATGAACTGTTCTTCATCGTTTGATGGAGGAACATGCGGCCGTTCCTTGCTAACCCTCAAGCTCACGGGCCGCGGCAACTTGCGCGTATCGACCTTGTCGGAAACCGTCATTGGCAATGCCGGCAATTCCTCAAGAAAAGATGGTACCATATAGTCTGGCAGCCGCTTTCGCAGCTCTGCGGCAATGGCGCTCCGAGACATCGGATCGACGCCGGACTTGTATGCATAGTATCCGACGAGCTCCACCCGCCCTGGCTCGATCTCCCAGGTGGTCACGGCAGCCTGTGCGATGGACGACTGCTCCAGAAGCACCGACTCAATTTCGCTCAGCTCGATGCGATAGCCACGGATCTTCACCTGAGTATCGATGCGGCCGTGATATTCGATATCGCCTTGTTCATTGATCCGGCCGAGGTCACCTGTCCGGTAGATGCGATGAGAGGGATTGTTCGGCAGTCCAATAAAGTCGGGAATGAATTTCTGCTCGGTCAGATCCGGACGGTTGAGGTAACCAACAGCAAGTCCGATACCAGCAATACCGATTTCACCCAAGTCTCCCGGAGAAGCAAGCTCGGGAAATTCCGGGTCGAGAAGGACGATTGAGTATGTGGGTAACGGCTTTCCGATTGTGACCGGATGATCAGGAGACAGATAGCACATCGTCGCTGTGACGGTGGCTTCCGTCGGCCCATAGGTGTTCAGGATCTGCCGATCGGGACGCCACCATCGCTGCACCAGATTTTGCGGACAATGCTCCCCCCCAACCAGAATAGCGCGAAGTGACGGAACATCGCTCTCGATGGATGACAGGAGGGTTGGTGAGCACGCCATGCAGGTGATTTCGTTGGCACGGAGGAATTCTGCCAGTTCCTCACCGACAAGCGTCATACGGCCGGGTGCCGGCACAATGGTCGCACCGGCGGCGAAGGGAACCCAGATCTCCTCTGTGGAGAAATCGAAGGCAATCGTCATGCCCTGATAGATGCGGTCTTGCGGGCGATAGCCGTAAGCATCGGCTGCAACGCGCACGAAATTGCAGATGCTTCGATGCGCTACAGCCACCCCCTTTGGGCGGCCTGTCGTGCCTGAGGTATACAGAATGTAGCACAGATCATCGAGGGCTGGACTAACTTCAACCGGCGTAGCCTCGAACCTGGACAAATGCTCGCGGTCGAGCGCGACGACGAGATGGGGTACGGACAAGTTCCTCGCACGATCAGCATAGGCCTCCATCGTCACAAGGAGATTGACATTGGCATCCTCCAGAATGAGTGCCATGCGCTCATCGGGGAAGGCCGTCGCAAGCGGAACAAAAACCGCACCAGCCTTTATAATGGCGAGAATGATGATGTATGTTTCAGCTGAGCGATCAACCAGAAGCGCCACGCGGTCGCCCGGCTTCACATTTTGCTCCATCAACATGCGCGCAAACTGATTGGCGCACGTATCGATCTCCGCATAGGTCCACTGGCGGCAGGCATCGATGACCGCCACTGCATCGCCGCCGGACACGGCGCGTTCCGCAAAGATATGCTCGAGCCTCTCGCCATGCCGGGACGGGGTGGGAGATACTGGACCAAAAAGGATCGGGGCATTCTCTCCGACGTCGGAAAGGACAAGTCCGCGCAAATGTGTCCCAATCAAATTCATAATGTCCACCTGCCTACGCTGCGCCACCGCTGATCATATTTGAGGAGACGGTATTACCGGTTCAGGACTCATAATGATTGCAATGAATTCTTGCAGACTCTCGCCTATTCTAGAGCTGCGCCACACCTATGTTTCGGGGCGCCCGGTTCGGTCAAGACTTCTGTTTGGTTCGCCACTTTTTTTTGCATAGTGTGCTAATTCTTCAGCAGATCGACCAAGATCCTTTTACACATGCCCCGATTCTGACCTTTCGTTTTCACACATTAGCCAGCGCTTCAGCGGAACGAGATATCGGTAGATCCCATCATCAGATGTAGACCTCGACCAAGGCTTAAACAATGAGGCTATGGGTCATGTTCCCCGCGGGGAACTACGACCGAAGGCGAGCTATAGCGAGTTCCCCGCGGGGAACTATTGCCCATTCACCCCCGCTCCGAATCGATATAGGTTTGTAGTTGCGCATAATTGCCGCAGTTCCGGTTTTTTGCGAAACATCACCCTCGTTAGAGACATGTTAACCAAGGCTGCTTCTATCTATCGCAATGCAATTGAGGACCCGAATCGTGAACCGCCATCTAAGTAGCCTTGACTTCATGCAAAGCTTTTCGAGCAAGCTTGACAGCGCGCTTCAGAGCTTGACGCTTGCGCAGTACCCTCCGGACTCGCGTCGCGAAATGCGACTTTTTCCTGCGGCAGAAGTGGCAACCCTGCTCGATGTTTCGGAAGCCTATATTCGCCAGATCGTCCAGAAGGAGAAGGGGCCCACTCCGGAGGTCAGCGGCAATGGGCGCCGTATGTACACTCTTGAACAAATTCTAGAGTTGAGAATGATGCTTGCGGAAAACGGCCGCAAGAAGTGGATGAACCCTCGCCGCGTTTCCGGCGAAGCCTGCCAGATCATTTCGGTCACGAATTTCAAGGGCGGCTCCAGCAAGACCTCGACGACGGTGCATCTGGCCCATTACCTCGCCTTGCGGGGTTACCGCGTGCTGCTGCTGGATCTCGATCCTCAAGCCTCGCTCACCAGTCTTCATGGAGCGCTGCCAACCTTTGATCCACGGACAGATGACACTTTTTATGCCGCCATCCGGTTCGATCAACCGCGTCCAACACGCGAGCTCATTCACAAGACGCACATCACCGGTCTCGACGTCATCTGTGCCGGACTTGAACTGACGGAATTCGAAACCGCTGTCGCACTCGAGATGCGCAAAAGCGGCACAAGCTTCCTGCTGCGTGTCTCTCAAGCTCTGGAGCAGGTAACGGACGATTACGACATCATCCTGATGGACTCAGCACCGTCATTGAACTTCCTCACGCTCTCCTCGCTGACAGCGGCAACCGGCGTCATCATTCCGGTGCCGGCCCATATGCTGGACGTGGACGCGACCGGTAAGTTTCTGGAACTGGCATCGTCCTACATGCAGATCCTCAACGATGTTGGCGCATCCGTCTCATGGGATTTTGCGAGGTTCCTGATTACCAAGTATGAGCCGAACGACCATCCGCAGGCCAATATGGCTGCCCTCATGCGTCAAGTCTTCGGTGAGAACCTGCTGCTGAACATGATCATCAAATCAACGGCAGTGGCCGACGCACTGACCTGGAAGCAAAGCCTCTATGAAGTGCAGCGTTCGAGATTTTCGTCACCCAAGACCTACGACAGAGCAATTGAGTCGCTGAACGCATCCAATGAAGAAATCGAAAAACTCATCTGGACTGCATGGGGTCGCCAATGAGCCGTAAAGATTCAAAAGGGATGTTCGCCAATGTGCTGGGACAGATGCAGGCTCCGGCCCCTGCCATTCCGACACAGGCGCCGAATTCCCAGTCTCCACATCTGAAGAAAGTCGCCGACGGCATTCGCCAGATGCAGGAGAGGGGAGAAATTCTCGACCGACTGCTGAAGGAAGGCGACCGCATTGCTGAAATCGATGTAGAAGATATCGCCCAGTCGGCAATTCAGGATCGCTTCGAAGGCGCCTATGACGATAGTGCCATGGCAGAGATGCTGGAGTCGATCAGGCAGCAGGGCCAGATCGTACCTGGCCTTGTTCGACCGACTTCGGACGGAATAAAGCCTTTTCAAATCGTCTACGGTCGGCGCCGTCTGGCTGCCGCCAAGGCTTTGGGTCTGAAGTTTCGGGCGATCGTCAAGGATCTGACCGATGAACAGGCAATCATCTATCAAGGCGAAGAAAACACCAATCGAGATGACCTTACCTTCATCGAAAAGTGCAGTTTCGCTCTGGCCCAACAAGAGGCAGGTTTCAATCGCGATGTTATCTGCGCCTCGCTTTCTACGGGCAAGTCGCACATCTCCGAAATGATCCGCATCGCAACAACAGTGCCGGGAGATATTCTGCGTCTTATCGGTCGTAGCCCCGATACCGGTCGGCGACGCTGGATGGAGTTTGTCGAACACTGGCATCAGGCTGACAATGCCGATGGACAGGTGAGGGCGGCTCTTGCCTATGTCAAGGATGGCGCGGACCGTTTCGCGCTGGCGCTCAACGCGCTGAAAACCCAACAGGTCAAGCAGAATACGTCTTCAGTTCACGAGATCGAAGCGAGTGGATTGATTATCGGAACGCTTGCTCATGCAAAATCGGGCTCGAAAATCAATTTCAACAAGTCTGTTCCGACCGACTTTGCGGAATTCATCGCCGAGCAGCTCCCGCTGCTGCATGCCCAGTATCTGAAGAAAAACAGGAAGGAATAGTCCGCAAAAGAAAAAGGCCCCCGAGACGTCGCCGTCGTGGAAGCCCTTCTCATATCCTTAAGCAAGACAGAGAATCGCACTTTCACGAATCGCAGTCAAGAGTTTTTGGCACCGTTTTGGTGAGCGGATTTCTTTTGCCTATTGAAAGGCAAGGAAGATGCATCTCGAATCTATAACGACGCCCTTTGGGCGGCGGCCGTTGACGCGTGCTCAATTGAAACACCAAGCGACCGCGAATTCCGTCGCTGGGTCTCAGATTGTCGATAAGTGGAAAGTGTTCCGGCACATCGCCGAAGCTCGCTCAAAGCTTGGCCTTCAGGATCGGGCACTTGCAGTGCTGAACGCGCTTCTGTCATTTCTTCCAGGAACCGACATGGACCCCAAAGCGCCATTGGTCGTGTTTCCTTCAAACGAACAACTCTCGCTTCGCGCCCACGGCGTCTGCGCCAGAACGCTACGGAGAAGCATAGCCTCGCTTGTTGAGGCCGGACTGATCTGCCGGAACGATAGTCCAAACGGTAAACGCTATGCCCATCGTTCGCGCAGTGGCGAGATCGAATGTGCTTATGGCTTCGATCTGCGCCCTATGGCGTTACGGGCTACGGAGTTTGCCGAAATGGCAGCCAAAATCGTGGAAGAAACGATGCGCCTGAAGCGAACAAAGGAAGCGATAACAATTTGTCGCCGGGATATGAGAAAGCTCCTGCAGTTCTACATCGACGAAACACGCTCGGAAGAACTCGTTGCGATTTCCTTGCGCCTGGATGAAATCCTGGCTCATCTTCCACGCCAGGCAACAGCGGCAAACTTGGAAGCGTCGTTGCGCGCGCTTGAAGCTCTGCGCTCTCAACTGCTCAACAGTCTGAATAACATCGAAAAATCGGTTAATACGTCCGCCAATGAGGGACAGGATGACCGCCACAAAGAGGAGTCAGAATCCGAATCCTATATTGAAAGAAGGACCAAAAACCTTTGCGGAGAAAGGACGCAGGCTCAGCTCCACACGAATACGCTCCAGCAGACCGTCGTCAAAGGAAGCCGCATCTCACTGGACGTGATTTTGAAAACGTGCCCCAAAATCCATGAATGCAGTCCTGCAAGACCCTTTAGGGACTTGATATCTCTGTCGCATGCCTGTGAAATTGCACGGGTGGTTCTGGGTATAGACAAGGAACAGTACCTTCGCTGCGTTCGGCTGAGCGGCGAACTGACAGCAAACATTCTTGTGTGCATCGTATACCAACGTCAGGAACAGATCAGATCACCGGGCGCTTATTTCTGCGAATTGCTCAAGCTCCTGATCTCGAATCGCCTTGATGCCGAACAGCTTCTGTTGTCGATGCTGAAACGGAGCTACACCACGGCGCAGGTGAAGCCAGTTCCATCCGAACAGCCAATCGCGGTCTCTCACCAACTTCTGAAGCTCTGTAGCCGAGGAGCACGTGCAGGGAGCACAGAGGAGAAAAGGATGGTTCGAATCAGCACAACAAACTAGAGTAACTCAGCTTGGAGCGTTTGAAGCGCTTGGGACGGTCGGTCAGCCTCGATACCAGCGAAAGCGGAATCCTAGCAGCGGACATTAAATGTCATTTCATGTCTGTTTAACGAGTTATTCACCATGACATCAACGGCTTGGCTTTCTTCCAAAATCGACGTCGATGGCTTGTTGAATGATCTAATATCCGCTGATGCTGCGCTGGTGCGACTTGACGAACGCCTCGGGAAATCGCCCATCCGGGAAGGCTTTCTTGAACGGTTTCATTTCCTCGATGCCTGTGCCTCTTTGTGGATCGATGGTGAACTGGTTCATCTGGAAGATCTCGTTTTGCATGATGCCTCCCAAGACAGCCGGACTCCCAGCCACGAGTTGACGATTGCAAACGACGTTCTTAGGCAACGCAGACGAATTGCGGCCAACAAGATTGACTGGGCGTTGACAGCCTCTGGCATCACTTCATTGCGTGGGAAAAGCCTCATGGAGGACACTCCACGGCTGGAACTGAAATCGCTGATAGTTGACGACGACCGCGAACAGGATGATCTGGACAGCAGCATCGCTGCCATGGATGCTTTGCTCGCAAAGAGTGAAGCCGTGCTGCATGATATCCGCTTCACCAAGCCAGAAGCCAAGGGAAACCTGATCTATGACGAAGATTGGGACGAGGAAGAGCGTCTCGGTGAATGGCTTCAGGTCGTTTCCAGAAATGCGCACTATCCCGCGCTGCTGCAATGTGTCATCGCCCTGGATAGCTGGAATACGCTCCAGGTTTTCCAGCATGGAAACTGGCTTGGGCGTTTGCTTGCCGCCTCACTGTTGCGACAGCGACATCTCGTTACGTGTCAGCATCTTCCCGCGCTGAACCTCAGTCTGAAATTGGTGAGCCGGGAAGATCGCACCACGCGCGATACGAATGTCCGACTTCGGAACCTTCTGGGTGGCATCCGTGCAATGGCAGAATTCGGGTTGAAAGAGCACGATAGACTGTCACTCGCGCATCAGATGATGTCCCGCCATCTGGTTGGACGACGATCATCTTCGAGGCTTCCGCAACTGATCAATCTTGTTTTGTCCAAACCGATCGTTTCGACGGACATGGCTGCACGTCATTTGAAAATCACACAGCGTGCGGCATTGCGCCTGATCGAAGAACTCAACCTTCGGGAAGTCACGGGGAGAGGGCGTTTTCGCGCCTGGGGCATTCTGTAGCATGGCTGGGTTGAGACACTCGGGTTTCTGAGCCAGGCTCGCGCTTTACGCTTTCTACACGGTCCACAGGCTAGGAATGGCGCGATGGCCCAAGTGTTCCGGGCCTTGCGAGAGGCTATGTCGAAGGTCAGGACGTTCGAAGAAGCAGATTTGGATGACGTTGCGAACTTGTTCCAGCGGCTTCTTCGAAAGACGTCGCAACCTGCAAACGACGACCTGAGATCCTACTTCCGCCAGATCTTTCTCGATAATGCGCGGCCTGAACCGGCTTTCAGATCACGGGTTCATCTGCGAGACGATGGAAGCGTATCGGGTTTTATCGGGGTTCTCCCGGTTTCGATGCAATTCAAGGACAGGCAGATCCTTGCACTTGATTGCGGGAGCTTTGTTTCCGATGATCGGGATGTCGATCCATTTGCGGGCGCACGCCTGTTGCGGGACGTTCTATCCGGTCCCCAGGATCTCTCCTTTACAGAGACTGCCAATGATATCTCGACAGAAATGTGGAAATCCATGCGGGCCACGGTCCTGGGGTCATACAGTCTCGGCTGGCTGAGGATCTTGCGTCCGGCATCATTCGCCATAGAGGCTGCGACAAACCATATGCGCGCTCTCAAAGTGATGAGGCCATTTGGCCATGCGTTTGATGGCGTCCTGTCTCGCGCACTTGGGCCCTCAAGTTGGCTCGGCTACGAGCGGACACCGGGTAAGGCAGACGCCTTCTTGACCGAGCCGATTTCAGATTCGGACTTTGCCGAGCTGCTGCCAGGACTACTGACCCAGTACGCAATCCGACCCGTCTGGAGCAACGGACAACTGGAGGCGATGCTTCAGCATGCGACTCGCAAACGCAATTATGGAGAACGTCACCAGCGCGCCGTGAAAAATCGTGGTGGGAAGATCATCGGGCTCTATCTCTTGTATGGCAACAAGGGGGATATCGGCAGAACGGTTCAAGTCGTTTCGGAACCGGGCCTCGAATCCATCGTCATCGATTGCCTGTTGAGAGATGCATCCGCCTTGGGGCTTGTGGCCATCCGAGGCGCCAGTCAGCCGAGTATCATTCAGGCGATGATCGGCAAGAAATGCGCATTCGTTCCTTCCGCGGCAACCATCGTTCATACGCATGATCGGGAACTTCTGGAGGCGCTGAAGAGCGGTCAGGCGTTTATCAACGGTCTGGTGGGCGAGGGCTGGACCCGGTTCATCGGCGACAGGTTCGAGTGATCCGTGATGTGCGCTATCGCAGGCTACTTTGGCGGAAACTTTTCAGGTGAAACCGGCGCTTCCTATCTGCGTCTCATGCTCGACCATCTGAACCATCGCGGACCCGATGGAAATGGCATTCTGATCAATGGCGATGTCGGGCTGGCCCATGCGCGGCTCTCGATTGTCGGACTGGCAGATGGCGCTCAGCCTATGGTCAGCACGGATGGCAATCTTTCCATTTCCTACAATGGAGAGGTGTTCAACTACGTGGAATTGCGCCAGGAGCTGAACAGGAAAGGCCATAACCTCAGATCGAGCTCCGATACGGAGGTCCTTCTCGCGTCCTTCGGTGACAAGGGGCTGAATTGCCTTGCGGATCTTAATGGCGATTTTGCTTTCGCGATCCATGACAGATCCCGGCAACGCCTGATCCTTGCGCGAGACAGGATGGGCGTAAGACCCCTGTTCTACACACAATGTAACGGTGCGGTTTTCTTTGCTTCCGAGGTCCAGGCTTTGCTCGCACTGCCGGGCGTCTCCCATGAGCTGGATCCGATCGCTCTTGATCAAACCTTCACCCTGTGGTGCCCCATATCGCCGCGCACGGCCTATGCTGCGATCAAGGAGGTACCGCCCGGCCACGTCATGGTTCTGGAGGCGGGTATGCAGCGGGTCGATGCCTGGTGGAAGGCAGAATTCCCCGATCGATCCGATCTCGCAATCGACGCGTCTCCTGAAGACCAGCTCGAAGAGCTTGAAGCACTGCTGATGGACGCCATTCGCCTTCGGTTACGTGCGGATGTTCCGGTGGGAGCCTATCTGTCCGGCGGTCTGGATTCCTCCCTGCTGTCGGCATTGGCTGCCAAAATCCATGGCCACGAGCTTCGGACCTATTCGCTGCGTTTCGACAGTGTCGAACATGACGAAGGACGATGGCAGGAAATGATGGCGCAATCGATCGGTTCCCATCATGTCAGCGTAACGTCCTCGCATGACCAGATTCGGGATGACCTGCCGAGGGTCATGCGTTTGATACGTCAACCAATTCTACGCACCGCGCCGGTGCCGCTTCAGGGGCTTGCCCGGTCCGTCAGGGACGATGGCATGAAGGTTGTCCTCACAGGGGAGGGGGCTGACGAAATCTTTGCCGGTTACGACCTGTTTCGAGAGGCGAAGGTAAGGCGGTTCTGTGGCCGCCAACCGTCCTCGACGAGGCGTCCACGACTATTCCAACGTCTGTATTCTTACCTTCCGGGCGTTCAGCAGCAGACACCGGAGTATCTGGCTCGCTTCTTCGGTGTCGGTTCGGAAGATCTTCAGGATCCGCTCTATTCTCATCGGCCGCGGTTCAAATCGACAGCATCGGCAAAGCTGTTCTTTTCGTCCGAACTTCGTGGGATCCTTGGCAATTATGATGCAGCGGAAGAACTGGCAAGCCAACTGCCGGAAGACTTCAGGCGCTGGCATCCTCTCAATCAGGCGCAGTATCTGGAGACTCGATATCTCTTGCCGGGTTACATCCTGTCAGCGCAGGGCGACCGGCCGATGATGGCCAACGCGGTGGAGGGGCGTTTTCCGTTTCTCGATCATCGCGTTGTCGAATTCGCCTCACGGCTGCACCCGGATCGCAAACTGAAGGGGTTGCGCGAGAAGCATATCCTGAAGGACGTTGCCCGCCGCCATATACCCGGCGGAATAATCGACAGGCCCAAACAGCCCTATCGCGCTCCCGATGCTGCCAGCTTCGCCAAACCAAAAGGTTCTGACTACCTCAGGACCGTCCTCTCGCCAGAAAAACTGAAAGCCTCTGCATTCTTCAATCCTGCTGCCGTCGGCAAACTTGTTGACAAGGCGATGCAGGGCGAAATTGCAAGCTTCAGAGATAACTCCGCATTCATCGGAATCTTGTCCACGCAGATCCTGGCCGTCGGAACGAGCGACAGCCTCTCCAATTCCAAGAACGGGACCGACCTCAATCATGTCAGATGACACCAAAGCCATCCTTCGCGCCTTCATTGTCGAGAACTTTCTCTTCGGCGACGAGTCACAGCCGCTGACGGCGGACACATCGCTCATCGACAGTGACTATGTGGACTCAACCGGTATCCTGGAGCTTGTGAGCTATCTGGAGGAGAGGTTCGGTATCAAGGTTGCAGATACCGACATCATTCCGGCAAATCTGGATAGCTTGGCCCGGATCACAGCATTCGTCGAGCGAAAGCAGGCAGGTTGACCGGTATATGACGCGGATCGAGCAGTATCTGGTTCACAGCGCACAGCTGCATGCGGGCAAGAACGCAATCATCTCAGATGGAATGCGACTGAGTTATGCTGATCTGCTGGATCGGTCCGCGCGATTGGCCCAGTCGCTCGCCAAAGGCGGCGTCGGCGAAGGTGATCGCGTTATCCTGTTTCTTGATAACGGCTGGGAGCTTGGTATAGCCGTGTTTGCAGTCTGGAGGGCGGGTGCCGTCATCTGTCCGGTCAACCCGTCAACGAAGCCAGCGGGTCTGCAACAGATCGTTCAGGATTGCCAACCATCTCTCATCATCACCGAGCCCAGGCTTGTCGGACACCTGGAGGCGATGGACGGAGGCATTCCTTGCATTGTCGCCGGGGAAGGTGGCAGCCTGAGACAGACGTTCGAGTCAGATCCATTGCCTTTCCTGTCGCGTTCGCCAGAGGCGCTGGCGGCCATTATCTACACCTCCGGCTCTACGGGATTGCCGAAAGGCGTGATGCTGTCCCATGCAAATCTCGACGCTGCCGTCACCTCCATCACATCCTATCTCGGAAACACCTCCGATGATGTTATTCTGGTGGTGCTGCCAATGTCATTCGGTTACGGGCTCAACCAGTTGATGAGTTCAGTGAAGGTCGGCGCGACGCTGGTTATCGAAAAATCCTTCGCCTTTCCGGAACAGATCTACCAGACCCTCGAGAGGGAGGGTGTAACGGGCTGGCCGATCGTTCCCTCGATCGCCGCGATCATGGTGCAGGCGCGTGAACTCGACCCCCGACGGTTTGCCAGTCTGCGCTATGTGACATGTGCCGCCGCGCCTTTGCCGCTTGCCCACCAGGATTGGTTACACGCTTTCCTGCCGCGCGCTGACCTCTTCATCATGTACGGTCAGACGGAATGTACGCGTGCAACATGGTTGCCGCCCGCTCAACTCAACCAACGCCGCGGTTCGGTTGGAATTGCAATCCCCGGGGTGAAGTTGAAGATCGTCGACGAGGAGGGGAAATCTTTGGCCCCGGGCCACGTGGGTGAGCTTCTGGTTTGTGGACCGAACGTCATGCAGGGTTATTGGCAAAACGAAGAGGCCACTGGCCGCGCGCTTTCCATTGATCCGTCCACCGGAAAGCGCTGGTTGCGAACAGGTGATCTCTTTAGCGCCGATGGAGACGGTTTCGTCAGTTTCGTTTCCCGCATGGACGATGTCATCAAATGTCGCGGCGAGAAGGTTGCGCCGCGTCTGGTGGAAGAGGTGCTTTGCCAGATGCCTGGTGTTTCCGAGGCCGTCGCAATGGGTGTACCCCATGATCTGCTCGGCCAGGCGATCAAGGCTGTCATCGTCAGCCAGGAGGCTCAGATGACGGCACGCGATGTTCAGCGATTTTGTGCGCGGCATCTTGAAGAGCATATGGTGCCGAAGCTCGTCGAGTTCAGAAACTCGCTACCAAAAACGCCTTCGGGCAAGGTCAGCCGCAGGCTCCTTATCGAGCCGGAACAGCCCATGGAGTAAGCTGAATGGGACATCAATCAAATCATATCCCTTCTTTTGCTCCGCTGATCCTGGATGCAAAGGCTGAAATTGAGGCGACTGCTAACTGGTTGCGCGAGCGACTGCGCACGGACCTGCGTAAACGCGGACTGGTGCTCGGTCTGTCCGGCGGTATCGATTCCAGCCTCTGCGCGGCCCTGGCTGTCGAGGCGCTCGGAGCAAAGAACGTTTTCGGAGTCTTCATGCCGGAGAATGACTCCGATCCGGAAAGTCTGCGTCTTGGTCAAAAGCTTGCCGCCCGGTTTGGCATCGAGACGATCATAGAGGATATTGGTCCCGCTCTTGCCGCAGCCGGATGCTATGAGCGGCGCGACGGCTTCATTCGTGAAGCGGTGCCGGAATATGGGCCCGGGTGGAGCTCCAAGATCGTCTTCGACAATCCGTTGACCAGTGGCGGCTACAATATCTCCTCGCTTGTTGTTCGGACACCGGACGGAGAGATGCAAAAGGTTCGCTTGAGCGCGAAGGCCTATCTCGGCATCGTGGCTGCAACAAACATGAAGCAGCGCACGCGCAAGCAGATCGAATACTACCATGCCGATCGTCTGAACTTTGCTGTTCTGGGAACCCCCAACCGGCTCGAATACGATCAGGGTTTCTTCGTCAAGAATGGCGACGGAGCTGCTGACATCAAGCCAATCGCGCATCTGTACAAAAGTCAGGTGTTTCAATTGGCAGCCGAACTCGGCGTGCCAGAGGAAATTCTATCACGACCGCCGACGACAGATACTTACTCCCTGCCACAGACGCAGGAAGAGTTCTACTTTGCGCTGCCATACCAGAAGATGGATATCTGTCTATTCGGTCTGGAAAGCGATTTGTCTTCGCAAGAGGTCGCTGGTGCAGTCGGCTTGTCTCCCAAGCAGGTCGACCTCGTCTGGCAGGATATAAAGGCGAAGCGCAAGGTCGCCCGATATCTCCACGCAGCACCGCTGACGCGGCTTTGATCGGAATGATGAAAATTAAGGCATTATCATCGATGCCTTAATTTTCATCGATTGATCTTGTCAACTATGCTGCGTTGCGGCATGGTTGCGGCCATGAACCATCTCGACCTCACCATTCTTGTCATCGATGAAAACGCTGTGCGTGCGGCGATCATTGATGAAGGTTTGCGCGAGGCTGGGCATCACCGTGTGACGGTCGTTCATGAAGTTCACGGCATCGCCCGGTTGATCGAGAATCTGAAGCCCGACGTCATCATCATCGATATCGAGAATCCCAACCGCGACATGATGGAGCATCTGTTCCAACTGACGCGCTCGATCAGCCGGCCGATTGCCATGTTTGTCGATCGTTCGGATACGGCATCCATCGAAGCAGCAGTCGATGCCGGCGTATCTGCCTACATCGTTGACGGTTTGCGGAAGGAACGGGTGAAGCCCATCCTCGATATGGCGGTGTCTCGCTTCAACGTCTTCAACCGTTTGCAGCGAGAATTGGCAGAGGCTAGATCGGCGCTGGAAGAGCGCAAGGTCATTGAGCGCGCGAAGGGCATTCTGATGAAGATGCGTAATCTTTCCGAAGAGGAAGCCTTCACGCTTCTGCGTCAGACCGCGATGAATGAAAAGAAGCGATTGGCAGACATTGCCCAGTCGGTCGTGACTGCGGCCGGGATGTTGCTGTGATGACAGGTGATCGCTGCACGTCAAAACCTAAGGGCGCGCAATGTACAGGATGACGAACGTGCCGGACAGCAACAGCAATCTCACGGCTCCAGCTTTGGGCGGAGAGCCTCAGCAGAAGGTCCTGCGAGCCGGTTTCATTCCCTTGATGGATGCCTCCGTCCTGATTGCTGCGGTCGAGATGAGCTTTGCTCAGCGCGAAGGTCTTTCCATCGAATTGGTTCGGGATGTCTCCTGGGCCAATGTGCGCGATCGTCTTGCTTTCCGGCAATTTGACATTGCCCATATGCTGTCTCCCATGCCGGTCGCGGCAAGCCTCGGGCTGGGCTCCAATCCATCGCCGACGATGACACCGTTCTCGCTTGGGAGAGGTGGCAATGCCATAACGCTGTCCACGCGTCTGTTCGAGAGGATGCAAGCCGTTACCGGGTTGGGAGAAGACGCATCCGCTTTGGGAAATGCCCAGGCGCTTGCGGCGGTTCTCGCTGATATGCGTGATAGAGGCGAGAGCCCACCGACACTGGGCATGACTTACCCGTTCTCGTCGCACAATTACGAGTTCCGCTATTGGTTGGCAGCAGGAGGCATCAATCCGGATCGTGACGTCAAAATGGTCGTCGTGCCGCCGCCGCTGACATCAGATGCTCTGGAGGCTGGTGCTATCGACGGGTTCTGTGTTGGTGCACCCTGGAACATGGTGGCGTCCGAACGCGGGGTCGGGCGTATCGTTGCCGCCAAGCAGGATATCTGGCCCTCGGCACCGGAAAAGGTGATTGGCATGCGCCCGGAATGGGCGGAGGCCAACAGAGACACCGTTCTGCGTCTGATCGTTGCACTGGATCAAGCCGCGCGATGGTGCGACGAACCGGCAAACCACGCGCATCTCGCGGAAATCCTGTCGGCTGACCGTTACATCGCAGCGCCCGTCGAGATTATCCGTCAGGTTCTCGCAGGCCGCTTCTCGCTAGATGCCAAGGGAAATCGCCGCATCATTCCAAACTATTTTACCTTCCACCGCCAGGGCGCCAACATTCCGCAGCCGCGTCAGGCGCTCTGGATCTTCAGTCAGATGGTGCGTTGGGGCCAAGTGCGATTCTCTCAACAGGCCGCGGATGCTGCTGCATCGGCATTCCGGCCAGATCTCTATCAAGCCGCGCTCGGGCAGGTCGGCGATCATGACGGCGATCTCGCGCCTGCGGGAAGCGAGCCCGACGATATTTTCATGGACGGCAAGATTTTCGATCCGGCCGCCATCGAGGCTTACGTCAAAAGCTTTGCGGTGCGGGCAGAGGAGAATGGGACGCTGCCGTCGACGCTGGAAACTTGAGGCCTCCTCTTGCTGCGCCTGCTCAGAATGGCAGCAGCTGACCAAGCTCGACGCTTCCAAATTAGGCACACGGACGAGTGCCCAAATTTTGGATCGTCCACTTCAAATCGAAAATAATTCAATCTTTACAGTGTCATGTATTTGACTGCCAAAACTGGCACGCAGCTTGCAAGGATAACAACGCACCGGTCAATGGCGATCGGCAGGCAGATGAGCGTCCGACAGGGCATCATATAGATCATCAGACAACGACGTCGCAGGCTTCCTTGCCGTCCGGCTCCTCCCGCCCGGATGCTGCATTCAAGCACGCGGCGTTTTTTCGTTTTGGCACTCCGTCACAGAGGGGAATGAAAAAAATGACGAAGGCATCCGATACCGGCATCAGCCGCCGTACGATTTTGAAGACGTCCGCGACCGCCGCCCTTCTTGGCGCAGTCAAGACCGCATTTCCCTCGGGAGCATTTGCGCAAGGGGCAGGCCCTGAAACAACCAAAGCCGTACTGGGCTTCATCGCATTGACTGATTCCGCGCCGCTGATCGTCGCAAAGGAAAAGGGACTTTTCGCCAAGCACGGAATGCCGGATGTCGAAGTCGTCAAACAGGCCTCCTGGGGCACGACGCGAGACAACCTCGTTCTCGGATCTGCAGGCAGCGGCATAGATGGCGCCCATATCCTCACCCCGATGCCCTATCTCATTTCCACCGGCAAGGTGACGCAGAACAACCAGCCCTTGCCCATGGTTATCCTGTCGCGTCTCAACCTCGATGCGCAGGCCATCTCTGTGGGTTCTGCCTATGCGGACCTCAAGGTCGGGCTCGATTCAGGAGCGCTGAAGGAAGCCTTTGCCAAGAAGAAAGCTGCCGGTACGCCTGCCAAGGTTGCCATGACCTTCCCCGGTGGCACGCATGACCTCTGGATCCGTTACTGGCTGGCTGCTGGTGGCATCGACCCGGACAAGGATGTGGAAACGATCGTTGTTCCCCCGCCGCAGATGGTGGCCAACATGAAGGTTGGCACCATGGACTGTTTCTGCGTGGGCGAGCCGTGGAACGAACAACTGGTCAATCAGGGCATCGGCTACACGGCGGTCAACACCGCTGAGATCTGGAACAAGCATCCGGAAAAATCCTTCGCCATGCGCGCCGACTGGGTGGAGAAGAACCCGCGTGCGACGAAAGCGCTCTTGATGGCCGTTCTGGAAGCGGCGCAGTGGTGCGACGACATGAAGAACAAGGATGAACTGGCCGAAATCGTCGGCAAGCGCAGCTGGTTCAACGTTCCGCCGAAGGACATTACCGACCGCATCAAGGGTAAATACAATTACGGCAACGGCAAGCTGGTCGAAAACAGCCCGCACTTCATGAAGTTCTGGAGAGACCACGCCTCCTATCCCTACCAGAGCCATGACGCCTGGTTCCTGACGGAAGACATCCGCTGGGGCAAGTTCGAGCCAACGCTCGATATCAAGGCGCTCATCTCCAAGGTCAATCGCGAAGAACTCTGGCGTGACGCCGCAAAGGCCCTCGGCGTGTCCGACATGCCCGCCTCGTCATCCCGCGGCAAGGAAACCTTCTTCGACGGCAAGGTCTTCGATCCGGAAAATCCGGCTGCCTACCTGAAGAGCCTCAGCATTTCCCGCATGGCCTGAGCAAACCTGCTTCGAGGGCGCTGACTGCATTGCGCCCTCGCACTCGGAATTCAACAAAGGAAAGCGGCCATGTCCGTTACGCAACTGAACATCAAGGAAAGCAAGCAGGTCAGCCCGAAAGCACAGGTGGTGGTCTTTTCCCCTGCCAAGCCGACCCGGTCGATTGCCTCGAAGGTGATCGAAAAGGCTCGCCGCATGAATGCGACTGTCCTGCCGCCGCTTCTGACGCTCGCGCTTCTGGTGCTTGCCTGGGAAATCCTCTGTTCCTCGCCCACCTCAAGCCTTCCGTCGCCGAGCCGTGTGCTCAGCGAAAGCTGGGAACTGATCATTCATCCGTTCCATGTAGGGCAGGGGGTTGATCAGGGGATGTTCTGGCATATCGCCGCCAGCCTTCAGCGTGTCGCACTGGGCTATGCCCTGGCCGCGATCGCTGGCATCGCGCTCGGTGTTCTCGTCGGTCAGAGCCAGTGGGCCATGCGTGGCCTGGACCCAATCTTCCAGATCCTTCGCACCGTGCCGCCGCTTGCCTGGCTGCCTCTGTCGCTAGCCGCCTTCCGGGATGGGAATCCATCCGCAATCTTCGTCATCTTCATTACAGCAATCTGGCCGGTCATCATCAATACGGCTGTGGGCATCCGCAACATTCCGCAGGATTACCAGAACGTCGCAAAGGTGCTGCGCCTCAACGGTTTCGAATATTTCGGCAAAATCATGCTGCCTGCAGCAGCGCCCTACATCTTCACCGGCCTGCGTATAGGCATCGGCCTCTCCTGGCTTGCCATCGTTGCAGCGGAAATGCTGATCGGTGGCGTCGGTATCGGCTTCTTCATCTGGGACGCGTGGAACTCGTCGCTGATCAGCGACATCATCGTGGCCCTTGTCTATGTCGGCGTCGTCGGTTTCCTGCTCGACCGCCTCATTGCTTTCGTCGGGCGTCTTGTCACCCGCGGCACTGCCAACGCCTGAGGAGGATAACGACCATGGCACAATCCTATCTCTCGCTGGAATTCATCGACAAGACCTTCGAGCGCAACGGCACCAAAAGCGAAGTGCTGAAGCAGGTCTCGCTCGGCGTCGACAAGGGTGAGTTCGTTTCCATCATCGGTCATTCCGGCTGTGGCAAATCCACCGTCCTCAACATCATCGCCGGACTGATCGACGTCACATCCGGTGCCGTTTTCCTGGATGGAAAGCATGTCGATGCACCCGGTCCGGAGCGCGCGGTCGTGTTCCAGAACCACTCGCTTCTACCGTGGCTCTCGGTCTACGAAAACATCAACCTTGCCGTCTCCAAGGTCTTTCGTGGCAAGAAGAGCAAGTCCGAGCAGCATGACTGGGTGATGCACAATCTCGATCTCGTGCAGATGGCGCATGCGAAGGACAAACGTCCGGCAGAAATTTCCGGCGGCATGAAGCAGCGCGTCGGTATTGCCCGCGCGCTCGCCATGGAGCCGAAGGTGCTGCTGCTGGATGAGCCTTTCGGTGCGCTGGATGCGCTGACCCGCGCCCATCTGCAGGATGCGGTGATGGAGATCCATGCGCGCCTCGGCAATACCATGATCATGATCACACACGATGTGGACGAGGCGGTTCTTCTCTCCGACCGCATCGTCATGATGACCAATGGTCCGGCAGCAAAAATCGGCGAGGTGCTGGAAGTTCCCATTCCCCGTCCCCGCAACCGCATCGAGCTGGCGTCTGACCGCACCTATCTTAAGTGCCGTGAGGCCGTTTTGAAATTCCTCTACGAGCGTCACCGCTTCGTGGAAGCGGCGGAGTAAGCGAGATGACCCAGAGACTCGTCATCATTGGCAATGGCATGGCGCCGGGCCGAATGCTGGAACATCTGTTTGAACAGGCTCCCGGTGCCTACGAGGTTACGATCTTCAACGCGGAACCCCGCGTGAACTATGACCGCATCATGCTTTCCCCGGTTCTGTCCGGTGAAAAGACCTATGAAGATATCATCATTCATGGTGACGCCTGGTACGAAGCCCATGGCGTGACGCTCTATCGCGGCGACAGGATCGTGGAGATCGACCGCGCCAAGCGCACCGTGACCTCGCAAAAGGGTGTGGTCGCTGACTACGACCGGCTGATCATTGCGACCGGCTCCAACCCCTTCATCATTCCGGTGCCGGGCAAGGACCTGAAAGGCGTTGTCGCCTATCGCGATCTGGATGACGTGGATGCCATGCTTGCTGCTGCCGAGGCGGGAGGAGACGCCATCGTGATTGGCGGCGGGCTGCTGGGCCTTGAGGCCGCTGCCGGCCTCAAGGCTCGCGGCATGAACGTGACGGTTCTGCATGTCATGCCCAGCCTGATGGAGCGCCAGCTTGATCCTGCTGCCGGTTATCTGTTGCAGAAGGCACTGGAGGATCGCGGCATCCATGTTCTCTGCAAGGCCAATACCAAAGCGATACTTGGCGATGGCAAGGTGGAGGCCGTGGAACTCGAGGATGGCCGGATCATTCCCGCATCCATCGTCATCATGGCGGTGGGCATCCGTCCGAATGTGCAACTGGCAAAGGATGCAGGCCTCGCGGTTAACCGCGGGATCGTCGTCGACGATGGCATGATGACTTCGGATGGTCACATCATGGCGCTCGGCGAATGCGCGGAAGTTGGCGGCCAGGTCTACGGGCTTGTTGCACCACTTTATGAAATGGCCCGTATCGCTGCCTCCCATCTTGCAGGCGACAAGACCCCGGCCTTCGTTCATTCCGATACACCGACGAAACTCAAGGTCACCGGCATCGATCTCTATTCGCTGGGTGACTTTGCCGAAGGGCCGGACCGGGAGGAGATCGTGCTGCGCGACGCGACGGCTGGCATCTACAAGCGGCTGGTCATCAAGGAGAACCGTATCATCGGCACCGTGCTCTACGGTGAAACAGCTGATGGCGCCTGGTTCAACGACCTGAAGAAGAAGCAGACCGATATTTCGGAGATGCGCGATACCCTTATTTTCGGCCAGGCCTATCAGGGAGGGTCTCCGCTGGACCCTATGGCGGCCGTTGCAGCCTTGCCGGATGATGCGGAAATCTGCGGCTGCAACGGCGTTTGCAAGGGAAAAATCACCTCGACCATCACGGCTAAAGGCTTGACCTCGCTGGATGAGGTGCGCGCCCACACTAAGGCTTCCGCCTCCTGCGGGTCCTGCACAGGTCTTGTCGAACAGCTGATGACACTGACGCTGGGAGACAAATATAACCCGGCAGCCGTGACGCCCATGTGCACCTGCACCGAGCTCGGGCATGACGATGTGCGCCGCCTGATCAAGGCCAAGGGGCTGAAAACCATTCCCGCCGTCATGCAGGAGCTGGAGTGGAAAACCTCCTGCGGCTGCGCCAAATGCCGACCGGCGCTGAACTATTACCTCGTTTGCGACTGGCCGGATGAATATGCCGACGACTACCAGTCCCGCTATATCAACGAGCGTGTTCACGCCAATATCCAGAAGGATGGCACCTATTCCGTCGTGCCCCGCATGTGGGGCGGCGTGACAAACGCGAAGGAATTGCGGGCCATTGCCGACGTGGTCGACAAGTTCCAGATCCCGATGGTGAAGGTCACCGGCGGCCAGCGCATCGATTTGCTTGGCATTGAGAAGGAAGACCTCCCCGCCGTCTGGGCGGATCTCGGGCAGGCCGGTTTCATCTCCGGTCAGGCCTATGCCAAGGGTCTTCGCACAGTCAAAACCTGTGTGGGTTCAGACTGGTGCCGCTTCGGCACGCAGGATTCCACCGGCCTCGGCATCCGCATCGAAAAGTTCATGTGGGGTTCGTGGACACCGGCCAAGCTGAAACTCGCCGTTTCGGGCTGTCCCCGAAACTGTGCTGAAGCCACCTGCAAGGATATAGGCGTCATCTGCGTCGATTCCGGCTTCGAGATCCATTTTGCCGGTGCCGCTGGTCTCGACATCAAGGGCACGGACGTTCTGGGTCTGGTGAAGACCGAGGATGAGGCCTTGGAGGTGATCGTGGCGCTGACCCAGATGTATCGCGAACAGGGCCGCTATCTGGAACGCATCTACAAGTGGGCGAAACGCGTGGGCCATGACGAGGTTCGCGCTCAAATCCTTCACGATACCGAGCGGCGCAAGGCCTATTACGACCGCTTCGTCTTCAGCCAGCAATTCGCGCAGGTCGATCCTTGGTCGGAGCGCGTATCGGGCAAGGACAAGCACGAGTTCAAACCCATGGCAAGCGTCGGTTACGGCGAGGCTGCAGAGTGATCTGGTTTGCGAAAGGATTCATTCCATGAACTGGAAAACCATTGGACATATCGACGATATCCCGCTGCGGGGCGCACGTTGCATCAAGACGCCGGGCATGAACATCGCCGTGTTTCGCACCAGCGAGAACGAGGTTTTCGCGATTGAAAACCGCTGCCCGCACAAGGCAGGACCACTGTCGGAGGGCATTGTGCACGGCAAGTCGGTCACCTGCCCGTTGCACAACTGGGTCATTTCGCTGGAAAACGGGATGGCGCAGGGTGCGGATGAGGGGGAGGTGCGGACCTTCGAAATCAGGAATGAGGACGGTCTGCTGTCGATCCTTCTCGATCAGCCGATGATGGTTGCGGCGGAGTAAGAGCTTGAATATGGCCGGTTCACTCCTCTCGACAGCATGGATTGACCGCGACGGCGGTGCTTTGGCGCGTCATCCTCGGGCTTGTCCCGAGGATCTACAGAGGTCGCAAGTGTTGCAATGCTGGCAGATGGTCGGGACAAGCCCGACCATGACGAAAGGAGCATGCCAGAGAGTAGAGGGCAAAGCTCTCCTGTTATGGAGCACACCACATGCCAACTGAAACACGCACCACCTGCCCCTATTGTGGCGTCGGCTGCGGCGTCATCGCCAAGGTCGAGGATGACGGTCGGGTGAGCGTGAAGGGCGATCCCGATCATCCGGCCAATTTTGGCAGGCTGTGTTCCAAGGGCTCGGCACTGGCGGAAACTCTGGATATGGAAGGCCGTGTTCTGGCTCCGATGGTCCATGGCAAGCCCGTCAGTTGGGATAATGCGCTTGATCTGGTTGCCGAACGCTTCTCTTCCGCCATCCGCGACCATGGACCGGATTCGGTCGCTTTCTATCTCTCCGGCCAGCTTCTGACCGAGGATTACTACGTTGCCAACAAGCTGATGAAGGGCTTCATCGGCTCTGCCAACATAGACACGAACTCGCGGCTCTGCATGGCCTCGTCAGTTGCGGGTCACAAGCGTGCCTTCGGTTCCGATACGGTTCCCGGCACCTATGAAGATCTGGAGCTTGCAGATCTGGTCGTTCTCGTCGGGTCGAACATGGCGTGGTGCCATCCGGTGCTTTATCAGCGCCTTTCGGCCGCAAAGGCGAATCGCCCGCATATGAAGGTCGTGGTGATTGATCCTCGCCGAACCGCCACTTGTGACATTGCAGATCTTCATCTGGCGGTGAGGGGCAATGCCGATGTGGCCCTTTTCAATGGTCTGCTTCATCATCTTGCGCAAGAGGGCCATGTGGATGAAGCTTATGTGGCGCAACACACGACCGGGTTTACTGAGGCACTGATGGCGTGCCAGCACACCAGCCTTAGCGAACTTGCGGAAGTAACAGGCGTATCCACCCTGCAATTGCGGCTGTTCTTCCAGTGGTTTGCAAATACGCGGAAGGTCGTCACCTGCTACAGCCAAGGCGTGAACCAGTCTTCGGTGGGAACGAACAAGGTCAATGCCATCATCAATTGCCATCTTGCCACAGGCAGGATCGGTAAGCCGGGATCTGGACCCTTTTCCCTGACTGGCCAGCCTAATGCCATGGGAGGACGGGAAGTCGGTGGTCTATCCAATATGCTCGCCGCGCATATGGATATTGCCAATGATGCAGATCGTGATCGTGTCCAGCGGTTCTGGGCATCGCCGATAATGGCTCAAAAGCCGGGCCTGAAGGCGGTAGAACTGTTCGAGGCCGTGGCAGCGGGCAAGATCAAGGCGCTGTGGATCATGTCCACCAATCCTGTCGTCTCCATGCCGAATGCCGATTTCGTCAAGGCGGCCATCGAGGCCTGCCCGTTTGTGGTTGTGTCGGACATGTACGGCAGTACCGACACGGCAAGACTTGCCCATGTTCTGCTTCCCTCCGCCGGATGGGGTGAGAAAAGCGGAACCGTTACCAATTCCGAGCGCCGCATTTCGCGCCAGCGCCCGTTTCTGGCCGCCCCTGCCGAGGCGCGAGCCGACTGGTGGCAAATGGCGCAAGTGGGCTGCCGGATGGGTTTCGGTGCCGGATTTGCCTATCAGAACGCCAGCGAGATCTTCCAGGAGCATGCAGCTCTTTCAGCCTTCGAAAACGATGGCAGCCGGGATTTTGATATCGGTGCTCACGCCGCGCTGGAGCGGCAGAAGTATGATGCACTCGAACCCTTCCAATGGCCCCAGCCAGCAGGATCCAAGCCTGACGAGACGCGCTTCTTCGCCAACGGTCGGTTCTATCACCCGGATGGCCGTGCCCGCTTCGTAGCGGTTCCAGCAAATCTCGACCATCGTCCTTCCGCCGAGTTTCCACTCATTCTGAACACGGGACGTATCCGGGATCAGTGGCACACCATGACCCGTACGGGAAGAAGTGCCCGCCTTTCGTCGCACATGGCCGAGCCCTTTGCAGAGATCAGCCCCTCCGATACCCGGCAGTTTGATCTGGAGGATGCGGATCTGGTGGAACTGACAGGGACCACGGGCGCCAGATGCGTGGTCCGTGCCCTGATCACGGATCGACAGGCTCCGGGCTCGGTGTTCGTCCCCATGCATTGGAACGACAGCAATTCGGCGCGCGCGCGTGTCGATTCCTTGGTATCCAATGAGCGCGATCCGATTTCCGGCCAGCCTGCACTGAAGAACGCTGCCCTTACAATGCAGAAGTTCGAGGCATCCTGTCATGCCTTCCTGATCTGCCGTGAAAAGCCTCTCGAGCTCGATTTCGACTATTGGGCTATAGCGCCGTGCGACGGCGGGTATCGATTGGAACTTGCAGGTCATCCGCCAACAGATGGCTGGCAATCATGGCTCGTAAGAACACTTCGGCTTCCCGAAAACATAGACATCGTCGGACTGTCTGACGAGCCGACCGGTGCCGTGCGCATGGCCGCATTCGCCGCACAGCAATTGCTGGCCGCGCTCTTCGTGGCATCTCGACCGGTTGCCGTGTCACGTCAATGGGCAGTAGGCCAGTTGATGGAGACGCATGACAGGCGGTCACGCATTGCCTTGATCGCCGGGCGACCACCTGCGGATCAGCCAGACAAGGGCGCCATCATCTGCTCCTGCTTCAATGTCGGGCTTAACGAGATCGCGGCAGTGGCACAAACCGGATGCAACACGGTTGACGCCATCGGAGAGATGCTGAAGGCGGGAACAAATTGCGGTTCCTGCCGTCCCGATATCCGCCGGATCATCGCTGAGCGTCAGGTCATCGCCGCCGAGTGATGGCCATCTGGTCCAGTTCGCTTTGAAACAGGGCTGCGAGCAGGTCCGATTGGCTGACGATACCGACAAGCCTATTGTCGGCATCTACCACGGGCATCTGGTCAAGGCCCTGGTCGACCATCGGCGAAACCAGCGACGTGATCCGCGTTCCGGGAATGGCTGATTGAACCCGCGTCTGCATGATTTCGTCCACCCTGGTGGGCAGCTGCCGCTTGCTGAACAGCGCAAGCATGCGATGGCCAAGCCCAAGTTTCAGCGATCCGTCACTGGAAAGAACGGAGTTCTCGAGGAAGTCTTCCAGACCCACGATCCCGGCGAGCTTACCGTTGGCGTCCACGACCGGCAGTGCCTTCACATGGCGCGTCATGAAAATTCGCCAGACGGATTTCAGGCTTTGGCCCATCGTTGCGAAGATCACATCGCGAGACATGATATCGCTGCAGGTCACTGCGCTGGTCTGCCGCTCGAATGCACGGATCTGCGCCTTGTGAAACAGGAGATCCAGATCCTCCGGGCTCACATCGATGAACTCATCCTGCTCCTGTATCACCGCCTCGATGTCCGATGCCACGACACCGATGCGATGAGAGGGCGCGGGATCTGCCGTTCCCTGTCGGGATGGCTGGCTGCCGGGTGTTGCATGCGGATAGCGCCGGCCCGTCACATTGTTGAAAAGCAAAGCGATCACGAGCAGGATGACGGAATTGAGCGCGATTGGCGAAAGAACGAACCAATAGCCCGCCTTCTGGATTGCCGGACCGCCCAGAACAGCCGTCAGGGCCACGGCGCCGCTTGGCGGATGCAGGCAGTTCAGCATCAGCATGATGGCAATTGCGGCCGAGACGGCTATGGCAGCCGCCAGCAATGGTGCGCCGAGAAACTTCGCGCATGACACGCCAATGATTGCAGCGATCAGGTTGCCGCCGAGGATCGACCAAGGCTGGGCCAGAGGGCTGGCGGGTGCTGCGAAAAGCAGCACGGCGGACGCGCCCATTGGCGCGACAAGCAGTGGAACGCTGGCATCGGACTGGAGGGCGATTGTGCTGACCAGTCCGGTCGCAAGGATGCCGGTCAGTGCCCCCAGCGATGCGCGAAGCTTTTCGCGTGGGCTGGTCGGCACGATTGCCGGATTGAGTTTATGAAAAAGCGACATGCCTGGCATCTCTGCGCAACGGAACGATGCGCTGCAATAGCATGTTGCCCATCCCTTAGGCAGAAGAGATTTTCTAAACTTCAGGGATTGCTGAAATGTTTGATTCGGAGCGGGGCAGGTGGCATCAGTTGCGCGTTGCCGTGCTGGAAGCGAAAGTCCTGCTCGCATCCCCAACAATCGACACGTGGGAGTAGGCGGCGCAGGAGGCCGCTGCTCCATCCCGGTTCAATATGGCTCTGACGATACCCTCGTGCTCATCCCAGGAGTGCTGCAAGCGGCCCTCCAGGCGAAACTGTGCGCGACGAAAGGGTGCGAGGCGTGCCCTTGTCTGGAGCACGGTTTCCTGAATATGCGCGTTGTGGGCGCCGGAATAGAGCCGGTTATGAAACTCGGTGTTAAAGGCTGCGTAGTCTTCCGAAGCTCCGGTCTTTACGATGTCGAAGCTGTCGCGATGCAGAGATTCCAGCTCCTCGCGCTCCTGCGTAGTCATGCGTTCTGCGGAAAGTCTAGCGCAGATTGCCTCCAGTTCAGCCATGGCCTCGAACATCGAGCTCAGAAAATCATCGGAAACATTGGTCACGATAGCGCTGCGGTTAGGCGGACGCTCAACCAGCCCCATGGCGCAGAGTTGTCGAAGCGCTTCACGAACGGGCGTTCGCGAGACTTGGAAGCGGCTGGCCAGCCCACCTTCGTCAAGCTTTGCGCCAGGTTGAAGATCACCACTGATAATGAGGTCGGAGATCGCGCGGACCAACTGTTCGACCGTGTCTCCTGTTCTGACCAGTTCCCTCACAATACCGATGACCTTCTCCAAGCTGCATGCACTTATCCGAGCTTAGCGGAGATTCGGTTAAAGCGAAACGCCATCCTGCACAGCAGCTGGAGATAATGCGTGAATTTTGCGCAGACTAAAATTTTGCCTCAAAATACAGCGCCTCAATTAAAAGTGCATACAGTTTGCGCATTGAACCTGAGCCTTCAAGGGAATTGATGCCGGTTTAGCGGCTGTTTCAGGCTGGCATAGGGATTGCATACACTTTTTTAGAGCCGGCAGAAGCCGGATTGAAAAAGGGGAACGACCAATGATCAAGTTGCCTTCCGTATCTCGCAGACAGTTTCTTCAGACGACCTTGGCGGGCGCCGCCGCAGCAGCCACGCCGGGCCTGCTTTCCTCCGCAGCCTTTGCTGCGACGCCGTTGACGATCGGCTTCATCTACGTCGGACCCAAGGATGACTACGGTTATAATCAGGCGCATGCCGAAGGTGCAGCCGCCCTGAAATCCATCGAAGGCATCACGCTGGTGGAAGAGGAGAATGTGCCCGAGACCGTGGATGTCCAGAAGACCATGGAATCCATGATCAACCTTGATGGCGCGAAATTGCTCTTCCCGACATCCTTCGGTTATTTCGACCCCCATGTACTGGCCATGGCGAAGAAGTATCCAGATGCGCAGTTCCGCCATTGCGGCGGTCTCTGGACCAAGGAAAAGCATCCGGCCAATGTCGGCTCCTATTTTGGCTATATCCATCAGGGCCAATACCTGAACGGTATCACCGCCGGTTACGCATCGAAGAGCAAGAAGATCGGCTTCGTTGCGGCCAAGCCCATTCCGCAGGTTCTCCAGAACATCAACGCCTTCCTGCTCGGTGCTCGCTCTGTTGATCCGTCCATCACCTGCCAGGTCATCTTTACCGGCGAATGGTCGCTGGCTGTGAAGGAAGCGGAAGCCACCAACGCTCTCATCGATCAGGGCGCCGATGTCATTACCTGCCACGTCGATAGCCCGAAAGTCGTCGCCCAGACGGCTGCCGGTCGCGGCGCTTTCGTCTGCGGCTATCACGCCAACCAGTCGGCTCTGGCCGGTGACAAGTATCTGACCGGTGCCGAATGGGCCTGGGGCAATGTCTATACGGACTTCATCAAGACGATGCAGGCAGGCAAGCCAATCGGCAACTTCGTGCGCGGCGGCCTGAAGGACGGCTTCGTGAAAATGAGCCCGCTCGGCAAGGCAGTTTCCGCCGATGCGCGCGCCAAGTTCGAAGCGACGCAGAAGACTATGCTCGGCGGCAATTTCGCGGTCTTCAAGGGCGGCCTGAAGGACAACAAGGGCAATGTCGTCGTGCCCGCTGGCAAGGACTATACCGAGCAGGCGATCGAGCTTGAAAGCATGAACTATCTCGTTGAAGGCGTCATCGGCTCCGTCGCCTGATTGAAGGAGCGGAAGTCATGGCTGCCGAGATCGACATATCCTCCGTGGCTTCCGCCACCCGCAGGTTCACGCTGTCGCGCCTTCAGGAAGAACTCGCGCGCAGGCTGGAGCCACTTGCTATCACCTTTCTCGCCATTCTGGCGGGAATGGGCCTTTTCAGCCTCTTTCTTCTGGCGCTGGGCAAGTCTCCCCTCCAGTTCGTGCAACTGGTCTATGCGGGAGGTTTCGGCACCTGGTTCTCGCTGCAAAACGCATTCAGCCGCGCGGCACCCTTTCTACTGACCGCTCTGTGCGTCGCGCTTCCAGCGCGTCTCGGGCTTACCGTCATCGGTGGGGAGGGCGCGCTGGCTCTCGGTGGGCTTGGCGCCGCTGCAATCGCCGTGCCCATGCTGTCTGTTTCGCACGGCTGGCCGCTGTGGATTGCAATGGGTATTGCCGGTTCCGTGGTTGGCGGTCTGTGGATCGCCTTTGCCGGTGCCTTGAAGCACTACCGGGGTGTGAACGAAACGATCTCGTCGCTTCTGCTCACCTATATCGGCATTGCGGTGATGAACCACCTGATCGAAGGTGTGCTCCGCGATCCGGCAAGCCTCAACAAGCCTTCCACCTTTCCGCTGCCAGCAAATGCCATGTTCGGCAAGATCTGGGGCATGGATGTCCACTGGGGTTTCGCCATTGGCATCGTCTGCTGCGTGCTCGCCTGGGTCTTGATCGAGCGAACCACAATCGGCTTTGCTGCTCGCGTTTCCGGCGGCAATCTCCGGGCCGCGCAAATCCAGGGATTGCCCGTCGGCAAGCTCATCGTCGGCTTCACCTTTCTTGCCGGTGCCTTCGCGGGTCTCGCAGGCATGATCGAGGTGGCGGCGGTACAGGGCAGCGCCAATGGCTCCATCATTGCCGGTTACGGTTACACCGGAATTCTCGTCGCGTTTCTTGCACGGCATAACCCGCTCGCCATCATCCCGGTTTCCATTTTGCTCGGCGGTGTGGCGGCGGCAGGCGGCTTGATCCAGCGGCGCATGGGCCTGCCGGATGCAACGGTTCTCGTGCTGCAAGGCACTCTTTTCATCAGCGTGCTGTTCTTCGAAACGCTCTATGGCCGCTTCAAGCTCTTCAACCCGGAGATGTGGCGCACGACACGCGCCGGAAAGGATGGCGAGTGATGGAAGAGACCGCACTTGGGCTCTGGGGCGTGCCGCTTGCCATTCTGGCAGGTGCTATTCGCGTATCCACCCCGTTCATTTTCGTCAGCCTCGGCGAAACCCTGACCGAACGCTCCGGCCGGATCAATCTTGGCCTTGAAGGAACGCTCGTTTTCGGGGCCATGTCTGCTTATGCCGTGGCCGTTCTAACCCAGTCCGCATGGCTGGGCGTGCTGGCCGCCATGATGGCCGGTGCCGTGTTCGGCCTGCTGCATGGCTTTATCTGCAAATTCCCGAAGGTGAACGATATCGCCATCGGTATTGCCATGATGCAGTTCGGGCTCGGGCTTGCCTTCTTCCTCGGCAAGCCCTTCATCCAGCCGGTTGCGCCAAAGCTTCCGTCCATTCCGCTGGGCGGCTGGTCGGCTTTGCCGCAGGTGCAGGCGGCGCTCACCATCAATGTGCTGTTCATTGTCGGGCTCATCCTGACATTTTCCATCGCCTGGATGCTCAAGAACACGCGCATTGGCCTCATTCTGCGCGTGGTGGGTGACAGTTCCGATGCCGCGCGCGCCATGGGCATCAACCCTAATACGGTGCGCCTGCTGGCAACTGCTGCGGGCGGGGCACTGGCGGCAATCGGCGGGGCCTACCTGTCGCTGTTTTATCCCGGCTCATGGAACGAACGCATTTCGTCTGGCCAAGGGTTGATGGCCGTTGCGCTCGTCATTTTCGCCCGCTGGAACCCCAAGGGCTGCCTGTTTGCCTCGCTGCTGTTCGGCGGGGCCGGCGCGCTCGGTCCCGCGCTTCAATCGGTCGGCATCACGCAGGGCTACTACCTCTTCTATGCGGCACCTTACGTGCTGACCTTGATCATTCTCATCATGACCTCTTCGCCGACGACGCGCCTTTCGGGTGCGCCGGAGGAACTTTCGCTGACCAAATGAACATGTGACTGGAGATCTGCCATGAACGGCTTGGGCGGTTTGAACAAATCGGAACACGGTGTCGGTATCGGATTGGTGCAGTTGCAACTGCCCGTTACCGTGACGAAGGAAGACTTGGCGCGGCAGACGCAGCGCGTTGTCGAACTGGTGGGCAAGGCACGACGCAACCAGCCGGGCATGGATCTCGTCATCTTCCCGGAATATGCGCTGCACGGCCTGTCGATGGATATCAATCCCGAGATCATGTGCACGCTGGATGGGCCTGAGGTCGCGGCTTTCAAGGCAGCCTGCAAGGAGCACCATATCTGGGGTTGCTTCTCCATCATGGAGCTCAATCCCGGCGGCATGCCCTATAATTCCGGCATCATTATCGACGATCAGGGAGAGTTGAAGCTCTACTATCGCAAGATGCACCCCTGGGTTCCGGTCGAGCCGTGGGAGCCGGGCGATACCGGCATTCCCGTCATCACCGGCCCGAAGGGCGCGAAGATCGCGCTCATCATCTGCCATGATGGCATGTTCCCGGAAATGGCCCGAGAATGCGCCTACAAGGGCGCGGAAATCATGATCCGTACCGCAGGCTACACGGCGCCCATTCGGGACTCCTGGCGTTTTACCAACCAGTCCAACGCCTTCTGCAATCTCATGGTCACGGCCAATGTCTGTATGTCCGGGTCTGACGGCACCTTCGACAGCATGGGCGAGGGCATGATCTGCAACTTCGACGGCTCGATCATAGCCCATGGCACCAGCGGACGACCGGATGAGATCATCACCGCCGAAGTACGGCCCGATCTGGTGCGCGAGGCAAGGCTTGGTTGGGGTGTTGAAAACAACATCTACCAGTTCGGTCATCGCGGCTATGTGGCGGTCGCCGGTGGCGCGCAGGATTGCCCCTATACCTACATGCACGATCTGGCCGCCGGTCGCTATCGCCTGCCCTGGGAGGACGGCGTGAAAGTGACGGATGGAACTTCATGCGGGTTTGAAAAGCCCACACGCCGCTTTGGCGAAATCACCAAAACAGCAGCGGAATAGGGATATCGTCATGGACACGCTGACCAACACAGCCACCAACTTCGTTTCTGCCGATCCCTATCCATGGCCCTATAACGGCAAGCTGCGGCCGGACAATACAGTCTTGATCATCATCGACATGCAGACGGATTTCTGCGGTCCGGGCGGCTATGTCGATCATATGGGCTATGATTTGTCACTGGTGCGTGCGCCCATCGAGCCGATCAAGGCAGTGCTCGCTGCCATGCGCGACAAGGGCTACCACATCATTCACACGCGCGAAGGCCACAGGCCGGATCTGGCGGATCTGCCCGCCAACAAGCGCTGGCGTTCGCAGCGCATCAATGCAGGCATTGGCGATGCCGGACCCTGCGGACGCATTCTTGTGCGTGGCGAACCGGGCTGGGACATTATCGACGAACTGAAGCCCCTCGAAGGTGAAACCATCATCGACAAGCCGGGCAAGGGATCCTTCTGCGCCACGGATCTGGAGCTGATCCTCAATCAGCGCCGCATCGAAAACATCATCCTGACCGGCATCACCACGGATGTCTGCGTGCACACCACCATGCGCGAGGCGAATGACCGCGGCTTTGAATGCCTGCTGCTGGAAGATTGCTGTGGCGCAACCGATTACGGCAACCATCTGGCCGCGATCAAGATGGTCAAGATGCAGGGCGGCGTGTTCGGCTCGGTGTCGAATTCCAAGGCGCTGATCGAGGCGCTGCCATAACCGACGTTCGGCCAGGGAAGGATCGATACCCATGACAGGCATCACGGCAGGCCCCACAACAGGCAAGGCACTCTCGCTGGAAACGGTTGGCATGACCATGCGTTTCGGCTCCTTCACGGCGCTGGATGATGTCTCCATCAAGGTCAAGGCAGGCTCGTTTCACGCACTTCTGGGGGAGAATGGCGCGGGCAAATCCACGCTCGTCAAATGCATCATGGGTTTCTATCGCCAGACAAGCGGCCAATTGATGGTGGAGGATCGCGAGGTCTCGGTTGCTTCGCCGAAGGATGCCGCAGCTCTCGGCCTCGGCATGGTCTACCAGCATTTCACGCTGGTGCCGTCGCTGACAGGTGCGGAAAATCTCGTCATCAGCCGCAATGATGTTCCCGGCGTCATCTCCTGGAAAATGGAGCGTGAGGCGCTGGATGCCTTCATCCAGACCATGCCGTTTCGCATTCCGCTGGATCGTCCGGTACGGGAGCTGGCGGCAGGTGAAAAGCAGAAGCTGGAGATTATTCGCCAGCTTTATCTCGGTCGCCGCTTTCTGATCCTGGATGAGCCGACCTCCGTTCTCACACCTGCCGAAGCGGATGATATGCTGGGCCTTGTGCGCGGCATGACGCAGCAGGGGGATTTGAGCGTTCTCATGATCTCCCACAAGTTCCACGAGGTTATGAAGTTTGCCGATGCGGTATCGGTGTTGAGACGCGGCAAACATATCGGCAGCGGCAGCACTTCCGAGCTTAACCCGCATGATATGGCCGCCATGATGATCGGGAATGTGAAGCTTGCCGAGCTGGATAGCCGCCTGCCGATCAAGAATGACGCCCGCACCGTTCTCGAACTGAAGGACTTGCGCGCGAAAGACCGCAGTGGCCTGAAGACCATCGAGGTGGAAGCGCTCGGCATCAAGGCGGGAGAGATTGTCGGCATCGCCGGGATTTCCGGTAACGGGCAGAAGGAGCTTGCCGAGACGCTGGCCGGTCAGCGCAAGGCAGAAACCGGTGAAATTCTGGTGGAGGCAAAGCCTTATCAGGCCACACGTAAGGAGTCTCGCCAGTTTCGAGTCCGCTTCATTCCCGAAGAGCCGTTGCAGAACGCCTGCGCGCCGAAAATGTCGGTCATGGAAAATCTCTCGCTGCGCAGCTTCGATATCGATCCGTCAGGCAAGCCCCGCTTTTTTCTCGATCGCGCCGCCATGCGTGCAAAAGCCGACGCGCTGATTGCTGCCTTCAAGGTCAAGACCGCCTCGCCATCCTCTCCCATTGCCTCTCTATCAGGTGGCAATGTGCAGCGGGCCGTGCTGGCCCGCGAACTCACAGGCGAAGTCGATCTGCTGATTGTCTCCAATCCCTGTTTTGGACTGGACTTCTCGGCGGTGGCCGAAATTCGGGCCCGCATCATGAAAGCGCGCAATAGCGGCACGGCGGTTCTGCTGTTCTCGGAAGATCTGGATGAGTTGATGGAAATGTCGGACCGCATTCTGGTGATGTCGGATGGCAAGCTCGTCTACGAGACGCCGGCACGCGGCGCAGATATCTCCATCATCGGTTCCCACATGGCAGGACATGGCTGATGCCCACAATCAAGGCGCTTCCCTTCGACTTCCGTTTCGAACCGGCGTCCACGGCGCTGATCGTCATCGACATGCAGCGGGATTTCATTGAGCCGGGCGGCTTTGGCGAAACGCTGGGCAATGATGTGAGCCGCGTTTCGGTCATCGTGCCCGATGTGAAACGGTTGATAGAAGGCTGCCGCAGGGAAGGACTCACCGTCATTCACACCATGGAATGTCACAGGCCCGATCTTTCGGATTTGCCGGACGCCAAGCGAAACCGGGGGAACCCAACCTTGCGGATTGGCGATGCGGGGCCGATGGGCCGCATTCTCATTGCAGGCGAGGCGGGCACTGAAATCGTGACGGAGCTTGCGCCGCTACCGGGTGAGATCGTCATCGAAAAGCCGGGCAAGGGAGCCTTCTATGCCACTGGTCTTTCGCAGGTTTTGGCGGAAAGGGGCATCACGCACCTCATCTTTGCAGGTGTCACCACGGAGGTTTGTGTGCAGACGACCATGCGCGAAGCCAATGACCGCGGCTTCAACTGCCTGCTCGTGGAGGAGGCGACCGCCAGCTACTTCCCAGAGTTCAAGCAGGCTGCGTTGGAAATGATCCGCGCTCAGGGCGGCATCGTCGGTTGGACCGCCCACCTCGCAGATTTCCTGGAAGGAGTGAACCATGGCTGAAACCATACGGTCGGGCTTTCATGCCGGTGGTTGGAAGGAACTGGCGTTTGAAGCGTTCCGCGAGGGCGTGACAATCCACTGGATCAGGCGTTTCGAGGGTGAGGCGCCGGGTGTCGCACTCTTGAAGTATGAAGCTGGAGCATCTGTGCCGCGCCACCTTCACGTTGGGCTTGAAACCATTCTCGTGCTGGAGGGCAGCCAGTCCGACGAGACGGGCCGGTATCCCACGGGTTCCTTCATCGTGAATGCACCTGGTAGCGAACATTCTGTCTGGAGCGAGGATGGCTGCGTGGTGCTGATCCAGTGGGACAGACCCGTCCAAATCCTCAATTAGGTTTATCTCGGCGAGTTTTCACGTGAACTCAGATCGCTGCGCTTTTGGCCACACCGCGCTTTATCCGGCGAGCCTCTGATGCAGCTGATCGCTCGGGATGGCGAGTGCAACCAGATCCTCAGACCGCATCGGCCGACCAAACAGGTAACCCTGTCCTTCCTGGCAGCCCAAAGCTTTCAAGATGTCCCATTCCTCACGTGTTTCTATGCCTTCGGCGATTGCCCGCAGGTTCAGCCCATGTGCCATGGACAGCACGGACTGGATGATGACGAGGCTTGCGGGGTCGGTGGAAAGCCGCTTCACGAAGGACTGGTCGATCTTCAGCTTGTCGAGCGGCATCGCGGTCATGTAGCTGAGGCTTGAATAGCCGGTGCCGAAATCGTCCAGCGCGACTGAAATGCCCATGGCGCGGATGTTTCCGATCAGGTCCAGAACTGCGCGCGAACCCTCCACGAAGGCGGATTCGGTAATTTCCAGATGCAGCCGCTTCGGCGCGAGGCCGCTTTCCAGAAGGGCCAGCTGCACCTCCTCCAGGAGGCCAGCGTCCTGGATCTGGATACCGGACACGTTTACGGCAACCGTCATGTGGTCCGGCCATTTACTTGCCTGTCTGCAGGCTTCGAACAGGGCAAAGCGCCCGAGTTCGCGGATGAACCCACTGGCTTCCGCCACCGGAACGAATTCTGCGGGCGAAACCGGCCCGGCATCGCAATGATCCCAGCGCAAAAGCGCCTCCGCGCCACGCACGGCACCGGTCTTCAGGTCCACCTGGGGCTGATACAAAAGATGAAACTCTCCGCGTCGCAAGCCTTCGCGCATGTCATTTTCGAGCTTGCGCGCCCGTTCCTGGCGACGGGCGAGCTCCGGATCGAATGCGCGCCACCAATGGCTGCCGATCTTGTAAGCACTCTCCAATGCTGCCGCGCAATAATCGAGAATGAGCGAAGGATGTTCGGCAAGGGTCTGTGTTCGAAAGAGACCGATCCTGACATCTACCGGAATGGGCGATGATCCGAGATCGACAGGCTGCGCGAAGGTTTCAGCGATGGCGTCGATAAGCCTTGTCGCGGCGCCCTCTTCATTCAGCGATGCAGACACCACAAAGGAATTGGGGCCAAGCCGTCCCACCAGATGGATTTTCGGCAGCGAAGCCAGGCGTGCTGCTAGGGCCTGTAGCAGTTGGTCGGAGAGCGCACTGCCCAGCACCTTGGCGACCACCTCGAAGCGGTGAAAACCGATGGCCGCGACGATGACAGGCGTATCCTGATTGCCGAGGCGCGAAGCAAATTCCCGGCGGTTGAGCAGGCCCGTCAATTCGTCGGTCTGTGAAAGGCGCAGAAGCTCCAGCTCGTGCAGTCTCTGGGCCGTCTGGTCCCGGACAATCAGACTGCCGACAAAGGAGGAATGATCGGTACGACCGCTTTCAAGATGGAGGATGCGCGGTGAGAGTGTCAGCGCCGCTTCGAAATACCGGGTCTCGTCTCCAGCCTCGGTGGAGAAATGCACGGTCTGCGTAAGCGATTTGCCCTGGTCCAACCCATAGGCGGTGACCATTCGCTTCACTGCCTCAAAGAGATCGGATGGGATGCAATCACCAAGCCGCGACCCTTTCGCGTTGCCGCGCTGCCAGTGCAATTCGGTCGACTGGCTGGCCTCGATGATGTTCAACTGATCATCGAAGACGATGACGGCATCCGAGCTTTCCGCGATGATCTGCTGCAGGACCGTGCGCGCCAGACGGCGGTCCGCAAAGGCGCGACGCAGCAGAAAGCGATTGAAATCGAATTTCTCGCCGATAAAGAGACAAAGTCCGATCAGGACGATCATCCAGATCTGACCCGTCTCAAGATACATCCGGCCCGATTGCTGGACCCAGAATGCTGCGGCTTCCACGCCAAGCACCGCAAGTCCGGCGGCTGCGAGCGCCACCAGAACCGAGGCCCTACGCGCAGCCAGTGCAAGGACGACGACCATTGCGGCCAGAAACAGTTCGGCGCCATGCTGGTCTGGCGCCGTCAGCAGGCGGTTCTGCAAAATGGTTTCTGTCGCCAGAATATGGATCAGTGGGCCAGCCAGCGCTCCGTGAACCGGGACCGGATAAATGTCCTTGAGTTCGGTCGCATAGGCACCGATGACCACGGTCTTGCCGTCCAGCCGCGAGGGCGGAACCTTTCCAGACAGTAGATCGGAAACGGAATAGGTCGGGACGGTCGACGGCCGAATGGAAAAGTCGATTGGAAAGACGCCATCCCTGCCGCTGTAGCTGGCCAGAGCCGCTGCAACCGATTGCACACGAAGACCGTCCGCTTGGTCGGATGTGGAAAAATGGCTGACGAGACCCGCATCATCAAGCTCGACATTGGCGAAGGCCGGCCAGGCCACTTTTCCAAATTGATCAATCGGACGTGTCAGCTCGACGGTCGAGGTTTCTGCGGCTTTTGCATGCTGCTTGAAAATGGGGAGAATGACGCCCCCTCCGGCATTCTCCAACGCCTCGGCGAGCTTGCCATCTTCCTGTGGCGCAGAAGGGGTGCTGAAATCAATATCGAAAAAGATATCTTTGGGATCGGACTGTGAAAGAACAGTCAGGATGTCGGCATAGACGCTGCGCGGCCAGGGCCAGACGCCGACCTTGTCCAGGCTCTCCTTGTCGATCGCCAGGAAGACGACCTGTTGCGAAGCATTTCGCTGAAGCAGGGAGAAGCGAAGATCCGACAGGAGCTGATCGACGAGACCGGTGACGGGTCGAAAGGCTCCAACCGGAATCAGCAGCATCAGCATGATCAGGCCAATGCGCGGAATGTAGGATAGAACGCTTCGCAATCTGCCCGTTGTCATCGTCTCTGTTCCCTACGCGCTCCTACTTACCGTTCCCACCGCCGTTACCGCCGCCATTGCCGCCGCCATTGCCGCCACCGTTGCCGCCGCCGTTGCCGCCGCCGTTCCCACCGCCATTGCCGCCGCCATTGCCGCCACCATTGCCGCCACCGTTGCCGCCGCCGTTGCCGCCGCCGTTCCCACCGCCATTGCCGCCGCCATTGCCGCCACCATTGCCGCCGCCATTGCCGCCACCATTGCCGCCGCCGTTGCCGCCGCCATTGCCGCCACCGTTGCCACCGCCATTGCCACCGCCGTTGCCACCGCCGTTACCGCCGCCATTGCCGCCACCGTTACCGCCGCCATTGCCGCCACCGTTGCCGCCGCCGTTCCCACCGCCGTTACCGCCGCCGTTCCCACCGCCGTTACCGCCGCCATTGCCGCCGCCATTGCCGCCGCCGTTGCCACCGCCATTGCCACCGCCATTGCCGCCGCCGTTACTACCGCCGCTACCGCCGCCATTGCCGCCACCGTTCCCACCGCCGTTGCCGCCGCCGTTACCGCCACCGTTGCCGCCACCGTTGTTGCTGCCGCCGTTGCCGCCGCCGTTACCGCCGCCGTTGCCGCCGCTGTTGCCACCGTTTCCGCCGCCGATGGCGCTATTCTCGTTTCGGTCGCCGCTCTGCTTGCCCGAGCTGTTTCCACTGCCTGAACCGCTGCCCGTCGAACTTGAGGCTGCACTGCCGGTGGAGGATGCATTGTTGCCGATGCTTGCTGGGGCATTGTTTGCCTGGGACGCCCCTTCAAGCGCTGTGGCGCCAGCTGCCCGCACTCTTGCGGACGATGGTTCGCCGACGGAAACAGAAGGTGCCGAGGCCGCGCCAGCAACGCTCATGCCTTTATCCCTATCAACCGCTGCGCTCTGGCGTGGACCCACATTGGTTTCCTGGCCCGTCGCGAACGCCTTGACATGGACCAGCCCATGCTCGACCGAGACCTTCGCCGACTTCTTGCCGACGGAAACCCGGAAGCTGGTGCCCTTGACCACGGCGGCAAGATACGGAGTCTGGACCGTTGTATGCGGGCGTGCGCGTTTCTCGATTTCCAGATCGAGCGTTCCGCTTTGCTGGAAGACTTCCGTCGTCGTTTCGAAAAAGCCGGATGTTGTTATACCAGCCATTGTATTGGGCTGGAAGGTGACGCTTTCCTGTCCGCGTGTCAGTTGGACCCGTCCTTTCGGACCGGTGGAAATCCAAGCCTTGTTGGGAATGGTGTCGCCGGCGCGCACCGGTAACCAGTTCGTCTTGTCGACCGTGAAGTTGACCTGACGCGTTGCCATGGCAACCTGCCAATCTTCGGCAGCTTTTCCGGGCGAGGCGAAAAGAAACGCCAGCAAAACGACAAGCAACAGACGAACCATGTTTCTCTCCCACATTCACCGTCAATCTGTGGGAGAGCTCAATTAAGATCTGCTGAATTATGTGTGACAATCTATCAGATTGCCGTTTAATTGCTGCACAGGGTTAAAGAACAGGCAATTTATACTTCGGAACGTCACAAGCGGGAGACTGCCCGCCTCCCGGAGCTGTTTAGTCTAGGGCGGGGTTTGACGTTCGGCATCATGGAATTGACCACCGCCCAACAGCATGGCCATTGCCCGGCGCTGGCTTCCAACAGCAGGAGGCTGCGACATCAGCGGCATTGTCCTTCATGACATGCGCAAAAACCCAGCAGGGCGAGCCAATGGTCCTACATGATATCTCGATCGAGTCCACTCGGCGAGATTAGGGTCATCGTCGGGCTGGAACGCCCTCTGGGAGCAAGACCGGTGGTGCAAGCCCGCAGCATCTTGGCTCCCACACCCTCGTTGACCAGATGCGCGGCGTCTCGACACCCTAGTCCATCAGCAGTTCTACCAAGTCATCACGGTGCTCCGTAGGCAGAACAACGGCGATGGCACGAGGCTGAAGTTTTCCATTCTATCCTTCGCGTGATAAACCCGCCAGAAAGTCGTGAAAACGATCCGCTTGGATCGTGATGTGATCCCAAAGCGCCTGTTCGGCTTCATTTGAATTGCCGTTGACAATAGCGGTGACAATCCTGTCGTGCTCGGCAAACGACTGCTCAATTCGATTGAGCGAGCGTAGCTGGATGCGGCGATAGGGCTTCAATCGACGATGAAGTGCGCGGGCCTGTTCCTCCAGAAACGGATTTCCGCTGGCCTTGTAGATGGCCATGTGGAAGCGCTCGTTCTCGTAATAATAGGCATCTGACCCCTGGTTGACGGCAGCCCGGCATGCTTCGTGCGAGTCCAGCAGTTCCTTCCTTGAAGCCTCGTCCAACCGGCGGGAGGCGAGACGTCCCGCCATGGCTTCCAATCCTCCCATGACCTCGAACATGTGGATCAGCTCAGATGGGCCGACGATGGTGACCGCCGCTCCCCGGCGCGGCTTGATGTCCACCAGGCCAGCCTCCTGCAACTGGCGCAGAGCCTCCCGCACAGGGGTGCGGGAAACACCATACTGTTCAGCAAGGCTCTGCTCCTCCAGCCGATCGCCGGGCCGATAGGTACCCGACACGATGGCTTCCTCAATCTGGTCACGAAGCGACGGGGTGCCATTGGATCTCATATTCATGTCACGCATACCTATCTAATTTTCATGTATACACGAGATTGACATCTGCATGCTTGAAGCGATACCTATCCATATCATCATTGAGCGATCGTACGCAATTATCGTGTACTTTAATCCGACAGGTTCTTGGGAGGAGCCGACACATGATATCGAAGGCCTTGAAAACGTTAACGGCAGCGACAGTCCTGTCGCTCGGCATGCTGGCGGCAGCGCAGGCGGAAAGCGTCCTGCGTATTCGCGATGTGGGCGATATCCAGCAGATGGACCCGTTGCTGAGCACGAATTACCCGATGCGCGACATGTCCTATCTGCTTTGGGACACCCTGTTTGCGATGGACGCCAATTTCGAGGTCAAGCCTCAGATGGTGGACAAGTATTCGATGAGTGCGGACGGCAAGGTCTATGATTTCACCTTGCGCGACAAGCTGGTTTTCCACGATGGCGCACCGGTCACCTCGGCAGACGTAATTGCCTCCGTCAATCGCTGGATGACCAAGGATAGCCTTGGCCAGGAAATCGCCAAGCGTCTGGACAAGATTGAAGCAACGGGCACCAACTCCCTCCGCATCACGCTGAAGGAGCCCTTTGCCCAGCTTCTGAACGGGCTTGGCCGCATGACGGCCTATCCGCTCTTCATCATGCCGGAGCGAATTGCCAAGACACCCATTGGCGAGAAACTGCCGGCACTCGTGGGCTCTGGTCCCTTCAAGCTTGTGGAATGGCAGCCCGGCGTAAAATTCGTCGTCGAGAAATTCAAGGACTATGTGCCGCGTAGCGAACCGGCCAGCAATCTGGCGGGCGGCAAGGTCGTAAAGGTCGATCGCATCGAGCGTATCACGATCCCGGACGACACGAGCGCGGTCAACGCACTCCTGGCCGGAGAGATCGACTTCGTCACCGAGGTCCCCTACGATCAGCTCTCCATCATCGAATCCGACAAGAACTTTGTTGTGGCGTCCAAGCCGCTGCTTGGCAAGAGCCTGCAGATCGTGCTGAACCACACGCAGCCGCCGCTCAACAACATCAAGGTTCGCCAGGCTGTGCAGCTTGCCTTGAACCAGCAGGATTTCATGTCGACACTGCTGGGAGACCGCAAGGATCTCTATAAGCTGTGTGCGGCCATCTTCATGTGCGATGCGCCCTATGCGACCGATATCAACAGCGATCGCTACATGAAGCCAAGCGTCGAAAAGGCCAAGGCGCTTCTAAAAGAGGCTGGCTATGACGGCACGCCGATCACCTTCCTGCATCCGACCGACCAGCTGTTCCAGCGAGACATGGGAACGGTTCTCGTTCAGGCGCTGCGCAAGGCAGGGTTTACCGTAGACGACCGCCAGATCGATCTGGCCACCATGTTCTCGCGCCGCAACAACAAAGGTACCCCGGCCGAGGGTGGCTGGAACATGTTCCTGACCGCATTCGGCGGTGACGCCATGATGGACCCGTTGACCAATCCTTATGTGACCGGCGCCTGCGAGAAGGCATTCGTCGGCTGGCCCTGCGACCAGGATCTGCAGGCGCGCTGGAAGTCCTTCCTGCTGGCTGATGGTCAGGCCGCGCGCAAGGATGCGGCGGTCAAGATCCAGGAGCGAGCAAACGAGATCGTCACCTTCATTCCGATGGGGCAGTATTACGGTGTCTCAGGCTGGAGCAAATCGGTTTCCGGCATGATCTCGAGCCCGCTGCATCTCTACTGGAACATTGAGAAGAAGCAGTGACATGAAACGGCGGCGTCATCCTGCGGGATGGCGCCTGCTGTCTTCAGGAGGCAAACATGTCCAATTTCGTCGTCCGGCGGCTTCTGTCGGTCATTCCGATCGCGTTCATCGTTCTGATCACCGTCTTCCTGCTGCTGCATATCGGACCGGGCGATCCGGCCGCGCTGATTGCGGGCGAGAATGCAACGCGAGACCAGATCGAGGCCATCCGCGAACGCCTTTTCCTTGACAGGCCGCTGCTGGAGCAGCTCTTCCTTTACCTGTCGAACGTTGCCCGCTTCGATCTTGGACAATCCGTCTATTCCGGTTTTCCGGTGGTGCAGCTCATTCTTCAACGTGTCGAACCAACGGCAATGCTGGCCGTATCGACGCTGACGCTGTCCGTCCTGATCGCCGTTCCCATGGGCGTCTGGGGCGCATGGCGCGCCGGTTCTGCCATCGATACCTTCCTCATCGTCGCTTCGGTCATCGGCTTTTCAGTCCCGGTCTTCGTGATCGGCTATGTGCTGGTGGACCTGTTTGCACTGCGTGCCGGATGGCTGCCGGTACAGGGCTACAAGCCGCTTTCCACCGGCCTATGGAACTGTCTGCGCAGCATCACGCTGCCATCCATCACGCTATCCTTTCTGTTCTCGGCCCTGGTCGCGCGCATCACCCGCGCCACCATGCTGGAGGTGCTGGCGGAGGATTATATTCGCACTGCCCGGGCCAAGGGCGCCGGCAATGGCCGCATTCTGATGGTTCACGCTCTCAAGAACATTGGCGTGCCCGTGGTGACCGTGGTCGGAACCAGCTTTGCAGCGCTGCTCGGCGGCGTCGTCATCACGGAATCCGTGTTCAACATTCCCGGCATGGGCCGGTTGACGGTCGATGCCATCCTGACCCGCGATTATCCCGTCGTGCAGGGTGTGCTGATCGTGTTTTCCTTCGTGCTGATCGCGGTCAATCTGCTGGTCGATCTTTCCTATGCTCTCTTTGATCCACGGGTGCGCCAATGACGACCGTCCCTTCTCCGGCTACTCCACTGGCCAGATTGCGGCGCCCGGGTCTGGCCGTGTCGCTCAGCATCGCCGCCCTTTCGATCGTCATCCTGATGGCAATTTTCGGACCGCTCATCTTCGGGCTTGGCAATGACCTCAATCCGACCATGCGCCTCAAGCCGCCAAGCGCGCTGGCATGGTTCGGCACCGACAATCTGGGCCGCGATGTCTTCGTCAGAACCATTTCCGGCGCCCGGAATTCGGTCACCGTCGGCGTGTCGACCGCAATCGTGGTGCTTGCCATCGGCGGAACGCTCGGCGTCGTCGCAGGCTATTTCAACTGGGTCGATCGCATCGTCATGCGGCTTGCCGACGGCCTGATGGCCATTCCGGGTATCCTGCTGGCAATCGCTCTCGTATCGGTGCTGGGCGGTGGTCTCGTCACCGTCATCATTGCCATATCTGTTCCGGAAATTCCGCGCACTGCGCGGCTTATGCGAAGCGTGGTGCTGAGCATCCGCGAGCTTCCCTTCATCACTGCGGCGATCTCCGTCGGTTCCTCCACACCGAAGATCCTGCTGCAACACATCGTTCCCAATGCCATCGGCATGCTGAGCGTACAGGCGACCTATGTGTGCGCAGCCGCCATTCTCTCGGAAGCGGCACTGAGCTTCCTGGGTGTCGGCACACCGCCGGACGTTCCAAGCTGGGGCAATGTGATTGCCAGCGGCAAGGAATACTTCCGCCTCGCGCCGTGGATCATCGCATTTCCGGGCCTGCTTCTCTCCATCATGGTCCTCTCCATCAACATTCTGGGTGACCGCCTGCGTGACCGGTTTGACCCGCGCCTGGCGGCAAGGAGGGCCTCATGACCGTTGAACCGTTCCTTAGTGTGCGCAACCTGACCGTCGGCTTCGGCCCCCAGGGTGCCATCCGGGCCGTGCGGGAGGTGTCCTTCGATCTCCAAGCAGGCAAGACGCTCTGTCTTGTCGGCGAATCCGGCTCCGGGAAGAGCGTCACCGCAACATCGATCATGGGCCTGCACAAGCCGGGAAGCGCCAGAGTCGAGGCCGATCGCATGCGTCTCGATGGCATTGACCTGCTGGACTGCGACGAGAAGCAGCTTGCCCGCTTGCGCGGCTCTCTGATGGGCATGATCTTTCAGGACCCCATGTCTTCGCTGAACCCGGCTCTGACCATAGGCTTCCAGTTGCGCGAGGCGCTGCTGCTGCATGAAAAAATGAGCACGCGGGCAGCGAATGCGCGAGTGATGGACGTTTTGCAGCTTGTGCGCATTCCCGATGCCACGCGCCGCATGACGGCTTATCCGCACCAGCTTTCGGGCGGGATGCGTCAGCGCATCATGATTGCCATGGCCCTGATCTGCCGGCCACGGCTGCTGATCGCCGACGAGCCGACAACCGCGCTCGACGTGACGGTACAGGCGCAGATCCTGTGGCTGCTTTCCGAACTGCAGCGGGAGTTCGGCACCGCCATCATCTTCATCACGCATGATCTCGGCGTGGTGGCGGAAATCGCCGATGATGTCGCCGTCATGTATGCCGGTTCGCTTGTCGAACGTGGTCCGGTTCATTCGATTTTCCAGCAACCGGCGCACGGATATACCGCCGGTCTCTTGCGCGCCACGGCGGAATTCGTTCCCGGCGAACCGAGCCGCGGCAGGCTGGAAGAAATTCCGGGCAATGTACCGAGCTTCTCTCTTCTGCCCAAAGGTTGCAGTTTCGTGGATCGCTGCCGCTTTGCCGCGCAATCCTGTCGTCAGCGCATGCCGGACTGGCGCGATGCAGGCGCGGGCCATTCTTCGCGCTGCGATCAACCCGTGGTCTACGGTGCCGCTGCAATTTCAAATGTCGAGGCCACCACATGACTGCTGACACAAATGTATTGCGGGCGGAAAATCTGGTCCGGCATTTTAAGACCGGCAAGGGGCAGACCGTTCATGCCGTGAACGATGTTTCGCTCTCAATTGCGCCGGGTGAAACCTTGGCACTGGTTGGCGAAAGCGGCTGCGGCAAATCTACCCTTGGGCGCATGATCATGGGGCTTGACCGCCCCGACAAGGGTTCCGTGAAATTGCTGGGCCAGGATCTCTCCGGCATGGGTCGCCGGGAACTGCACGAGGCGCGACGGTCCGTGCAGATGATTTTTCAGGACCCGTCCGCTTCGCTCGATCCGCGCTGGACGGCGGAAGCGATCGTGCGCGAGCCCCTGGACAATTTCCGCATCGGGACCTCCGCCGAACGGCGCGAGCAGGTGTTGCAGCTTCTCGGCAAGGTCGGGTTGCGGTCCGACCAGGCAAAACGCTATCCGCACGAATTGTCCGGTGGACAGCGCCAGCGGCTGGGCATTGCCCGCGCCCTTGCGACACGGCCCCGTCTCGTTGTTGCCGACGAGCCGGTTTCCGCGCTCGATGTCTCCATCCGCGCCCAGGTCATCAATCTCCTTTGCGACCTGCGCGATGAAATGGAGCTTTCGCTGCTCTTCATTTCACACGATATCGGCGTGGTATCCCATATCAGCAAGCGAATTGCGGTCATGTATCTGGGGCGGATCGTGGAGGCTGGGGAGACCTCGGTAGTACTGAATGCTCCGCAGCATCCCTACACGGTCGGACTGCTGCAATCCGTGCCGAGGCCGCGTCCTGCCGAGCGCCGCCAGCGTGCCCCGCTGGAGGGTGATCCGCCAAGTCCTATCAACCTGCCCTCCGGCTGTGCCTTCCGCACGCGATGTCCACTAGCGGTCGACCTGTGTGCGAGCGTTGTTCCGCCGCTGCGGTCGATAGCGCCGGGCCGCTTCAGTGCCTGCCATCGCGCCGAAGAGATGACGAACAAGGAGTTGCTGAATGTTTGAATTTCCGACGCCGCTTGCCACCAATCGCTTCGAGGACGATGTTGTTGCGATCCTGACACGGCTGCAGCGTGGTCATCTGCCGGAGCGTCCGATCGCTTTCTACGGCTCATCGTCGTTTCGCCTCTGGGGCACGATGCAGCAGGACCTGCGCTCGCTCGACATCGTGAACCTCGGTTTCGGTGGCGGCACGAACCTGTCCGGGCGCCATTATCTGCACAAGCTTCTGATTCCGCTCCAGCCTCAGCGCGTCGTTCTCTATTTTGGCGAGAACGACATTGCCAATGACGGGTTGACAGGAAAAAGCACCTTCCAAAATCTGCAAGCGCTTCTCGACGACATCCGGCGTGCGCTGCCCTCTGCGGCGATCTTCGTGCTGGGCACGAAACAGAGCCCCACGCGCTGGATCTATGCCGACGAGGTCGACGAATACAATTCCCTGACCGCAAGCTGTTGTCAGGAACGCGGCGATGCGACCTTCGTCGACGCCTCTGCAGGCCTGATCGGAGAGAACGGCAGACCCATGGGACGCTATTATCAGCCGGACTTCATCCATCTGAATGCTGGTGGCTACGCGGTTTGGGCCGATATCCTTCGGGACGTTCCGGGTCTTTTGACCTGACGCGGGCAGTATCTTTGAGACAGTCATGGCGGTGAACCCGCCATGGCCCATCCGCCTTGTTTTCACCCTTGCCCGAAAGAGAGTGGACCAATGAGTGTCTTGTCCGACGTTCTGGACCTGGTCTTCCGCCGCACGATGAGAGTGACGGTTCCTGCGCAGGCAACCGCTGCCGCGATGCCGAGGCTGATCGAGGATCTTCTGTCTTCGAAGGGCGAAATCACCGGAGTGATGACCGCCAGACACATTCTCGACCGCTACAACGTCATGACGGACGCAGAGAAGCTGCAGTTCTTCACGCATCTGGCAGAGGATCTCGATCTGGATCATGCAGACCTGGAGACGGCTCTCCATGCCTTGAAGGCAAAGCCTGACCGGAAAAGCTACGACCGGTTTCTGGCCGCTGCCGAACCACGACGCCAGGAACTGGCGCGGCGCCTGAACCGAATGCCCGGCGCCACGCGGCTGCTGGTCGACATGCGCGCCGATCTGCTGAGACTGGTACCGCCGGACGACCCCATCGCCCGCATCGACAGTGATTTCCGCCACCTGTTCGCAAGCTGGTTCAATCGCGGCTTTCTGGTGCTGCGGCGCATCAGTTGGGAAAGTCCGGCCCATATTCTCGAAAAGATCATCCGCTACGAGGCCGTACACGCGATCACCTCTTGGGAAGATCTGCGCCGACGTGTCGAACCGGAGGATCGCCGCTGCTTTGCCTTCTTCCATCCGGCCATGCCCGATGAGCCCCTCATCTTCGTCGAGGTTGCGTTGACGAAGGGTATTGCAAGTTCCGTCCAGTCGCTGCTCTCGGATGATCGCACGCCGCTTGCGGCACACGAAGCGGATACGGCGATCTTCTACTCCATCTCCAATTGCCAGGTGGGGCTTGCGGGCATCTCCTTTGGCAACTCGCTCATCAAGCAGGTGGTGAACGATCTGACTGCGGAACTGCCGGGGCTCTCAACCTTCTCCACCCTTTCGCCCATGCCGCTCTTCTCACGCTGGCTTCTGGAGCAGGGCTTCGATGCGTCCGACTGGACCAAGCCACAGCTTCTGGCAGCGGCCGCGTATTACCTGACGTCGGCAAGACGGAACGATGGTCATCACTATGATCCCGTGGCACGCTTCCATCTCGGAAACGGGGCTCTGGTTCATGCCGTGCATGCACAGGCTGATACCTCGCAACGTGGAAAGAAGGATAGCCTTGGGGTGATGACCAACTACCTGTACGATCTTGCCCGGCTCGAACAAAACCATGAAAGCTTCGCCAATCAGAAGCAGGTCGCCGCATCACCGCCAGTGCAAACTCTTACCCAGTCATTTCAGTCCGTCGAGGTTCTTCAAAATGCCTAATCTCCTTTACGATACATTGTTTGCACCCGGCCGGGACAGCGATCGAACCTTCCTCACGGATGTGAGCGGGCAGGCTCTCAGCTACCGTGATTTCCATGCGCTGGCGGCGCGACAGGCTAATGTACTGGCCTCGGCGGGTCTGGTACCGGGAGACAGGCTGGCGGTGCAGGTGGAAAAGACGCCAGAAGCGCTGGCGCTCTACGCAGCCTGTGTCATGGCGGGGATCGTCTTCCTGCCGCTCAACACTGCCTATACGCTGAGCGAACTCGATTATTTCATCACCGACAGCGGTGCACGAGCCGTCGTGTGCGGAGCTGAGACCGCGGCGGACCTGAAGGCGCGATCCGCAGCGAGCATTTCCGTTCTGACCCTGGACGCCGAGGGCAAGGGCTCCCTCACGGATCTCGCCGCAAGCCAACCGCCGACATTTGCAGTGGCCGAACGGGTTGAAAGTGATCTCGCAGCGCTTCTCTATACGTCGGGAACGACGGGCCGGTCGAAGGGGGCAATGCTCAGCCACTCCAACCTCCTGTCCAACGCGCGGACGCTGGCCGATCTATGGCGTTTCGACAGCCGCGACGTTCTCCTGCATGCGCTGCCGATCTTCCACACACATGGCCTCTTCGTCGCCTGCAACGTGACACTGATCGCACAGGCTTCACTCATCTTTCTTCCGAAATTCGATCTCCCCACCATAATGCGCATGCTGCCACAGGCAAGCGTACTGATGGGTGTTCCGACCTTCTACACCCGGCTTCTTGGTAACGCTGCTTTCACGCGTGATCTCGTTGCGCATATGCGACTGTTCATCTCTGGTTCTGCGCCGCTTCTGGCTGAAACGCACGTCGAATTCGAAGCGCGCACTGGCCACCGGATCCTCGAACGTTATGGCATGACGGAAACAAACATGTCGGTCTCGAACCCGTATGACGGGGAGCGGCGCGCCGGAACAGTGGGTTTTCCTCTGCCGGATGTGGAACTTCTGATCACCGACCCGGAAAGCGGCGCCATTCTGCCGGCAGGCGAGACAGGGATGATCGAGGTGCGAGGTCCGAATGTGTTCAAGGGCTATTGGGGCATGCCGGAAAAGACGAAAGCGGAACTGCGCGAAAACGGCTTTTTCATTACCGGAGATATCGGTCGTGTGGATGAGGATGGTTATGTCCATATCGTGGGCCGCGCCAAAGACCTCATCATATCGGGTGGGCTCAACATCTATCCGAAGGAAATCGAGATGCTTCTGGATGAGCAGCCCGGCGTTCTGGAAAGCGCCGTCGTCGGCGTGCCTCATCCGGATTTCGGCGAGGCGGTACTTGCCTTCATCGTTGCCCGTCCCGGACAGAGCCCCGACACGAAGGCCATCTCCGAGGCCGCATCGACCAACCTTGCCCGCTTCAAGCAGCCACGGGATATCATTTTGCTGGACGAACTGCCACGCAATACCATGGGCAAGGTCCAGAAGGCAGCCCTTCGCGAGCGCTACAAAAACCGGTACGTGGAATGAAGCAGGCTGTCGTTTTTCAAGTCCGATTGCAATTATCGCTTGTCTGTAGCCAGGATGTGTCGTTAGGCATCTGCAATGTTTGATATGTTGCTAATTTACGACATGCCCATGCTAAGGCTCGCCATTTCAGATTATGATCAGCAATCACATATTTCCATGCAACCAGACCTATGCCAATAAGCAGTCAGCGCAAAGAATCGGGGGACGCGAAAGCGATCTGGATTTGGCGCTCCTTAAAACACACAGATGACTGTGAACTGGAGGTCATTATGAACATCAAGAGCCTTCTTCTCGGCTCCGCTGCTGCCCTTGCAGCAGTATCCGGCGCCCAGGCTGCCGACGCTATCGTTGCTGCTCAGCCGGAGCCGATGGAATACGTTCGCGTTTGCGACGCATTCGGCGCTGGCTTCTTCTACATCCCGGGTTCTGAGACCTGCCTGAAGATCGGTGGCTACGTTCGTTTCCAGACGGGCTTCGGTCGTGACCTGTCGGGCACGTCTGACTGGGATAGCTTCACACGCGCACAGCTCGAAATCGACGCCCGTTCGGACACCGAACTCGGCACGCTTCGTGGCTTCATCGGCCTGCGTGGCGACGCTGACAACTCTTCCAACCGCGGCGTAAACGTCGACCAGGCCTTCATCGAACTCGGTGGCCTCAAGGTTGGTTACTTCTACAACTGGTGGGATGACGGCCTTTCTGGCGAAACCGACATTCTGGCTTCCCACACGACCCAGTATAACGCAATCCGTTACACCTACACGGCTGGCGCATTCTACGCTGGCGTTGCTGTAGACGAGCTGGAAGGCGTTATCCACGGCACGAACCGTGACAACAATGTTGGCATCGAAGGCATCATTGGTGGCGCATTCGGTCCGGCAAAGGTTGCTCTTCTCGGCGGTTACGATACCGATCAGGAAGAAGGCGCAGTTCGCGTCATCGCCACTGCTGAACTCGGCCCGGGCACGCTCGGTCTCGCAGCAGCATGGGCTTCCGGCCAGAACGCTTACTACGACACCTCCGAGTGGACTGTTGCAGCTGAATACGCTGTGAAGGTTACCGATCGCTTCAAGATCACCCCCGGCGGCCAGTACTTCTGGAACCTCGATTCCACGGCAACCGGTGGCTTCAACGGCGACCGCGACGGCTGGAGAGCTGGCCTGACGTTCGACTACCAGCTCGCAACCAACCTCTCCACGAAGGTTGCTGTGAACTACCAGGACTTCGACAATCAGCAGGAACAGTGGACCGGCTTCGTACGTCTGCAGCGCGCATTCTGATCTGATCGAACAGATGCTGTTTTGGAGCCCGGCACTCGTGCCGGGCTCTTTTTTGTCTAGGCTGGGCCGGTGTCTTAAACGTGCACTTATCCCCCAATTGACCACAGGAAATAGTTTGGCTGACTTAGTTTTTTCGAGACAGAGGCACGGTTTCGATGTAAATATGATAATGAGTTAGATGTAAGCATTCAGAGCAATTTGTCCCTGCCGATGAGTGTATTCCTGCTGGGAAATGACATTGAACTCCAGTCACGCCATCGATCTCTCCAGTCGATGACCTTAATCTCCTCGGTCACTCCGAGGAGATTTCTGTTTCCGAAGCTTTCATCAGTCGGTTCGTCAGACCAGGAAGTGCAGGTGCGGCTTCGTATGATATGGTGACGTGTCAACGCGCGCCTCGACGCAGAACACCTCTTTGAGGAGGCGCTGGGTCAAAACGGCCTCCGGCGTTCCGCATGCCACGATGCGTCCCTTGTCCAGCACGATCAGTTCATCGCAAAAAAGTGCTGCATGATTGAGATCATGCAACGCGATCACCGTCGTCAGCGGCAATTGCGACACGAGTTTCAGCAGCGAAATCTGATGCTGGATATCGAGATGGTTCGTCGGTTCGTCCAGAATGAGTTCCTGCGGCGATTGAGCCAGCGCCCGGGCGATCTGGACGCGCTGCTTCTCGCCGCCGGACAGGCTTTGCCATCTGTCCAGACGCTTGCCGTGGATCCCAGTGTTTTCCATCGCCCGTTCGACCGCATCCTGATCCTCAAGCGACCAGCCGGAAAACAGGGACCGATGCGGAAAGCGGCCAAGCCGGACGACGTCGCTCACCGTCAGGCTCGCATTCGTCGCTGCATGCTGTTCAACGAAGGCAATTCTGCGGGCCAGTTTCTTGCGCGGCATGGTCTTCAGGTCAGAACCTGCCAAGCTGATGCTGCCCGAAGTTGGGGTCTTGAGACCAGCAAGAAGCCTCAGAAGCGAGGTCTTGCCGGAACCGTTGGGCCCGATAAGACCCACCATCTTGCCAGCGGGAATGTTGACAGAGACATCCTTCAGAATGGTTTTCGAACCGATCCCCCAGGTAATGTGTTCTACGACGAAGCTCATGAGGCGCGCTGGAATCTGTAGAGGATGACGGAGAAGAAGGGTACACCGACCAGGGCTGTCACCACGCCGATCGGCAGAACCTGACCTGGGATCAGCGCTCGAGACGCGATATCCGCCAGCACCATGAAGATTGCGCCGACAACGGCGCATGTCGGCAGCAATCGGATGTGCAGCGGCCCGACAAGAAAACGCGCAACATGGGGCACCACCAGGCCAACAAAACCGATCGTGCCGACCATGCTGACAATGGTCGCCGTCATCATTGCGGTCAGCGCAAAGAGGACCACGCGGGTCCGGCTGACATTCACGCCAAGCGAGGCTGCCGCCTCGTCGCCGAAGGCAAAGGCGTCGAGAACCCGCGCTGACAGCAGACAGAGGACGAGACCCGCTCCAATCACGAGGGATATCAGGGTAAATTCCGGCCAGCGCACGCCGCCGAAGCTTCCCAGCAGCCAGAACATGACATCCCGCGCCTGCTGGGCATTGCCGGACGTGGTCACCACATAGGATGTAGCGGCATTGAACAGTTGTGAGGCAGCCACGCCTGCCAGAATCGTTCGGTCTGCGCCACCGCGAGTCCCGTTGGAGAGCAAGGCCACGAACAGGAATGCCAGAAAGGCTCCGGCGAATGCGCCCACAGACAGCGAAACGGCTCCGGCTCCAACGCCCAGAATGACGATTGCGACTGCCCCGGTCGATGCTCCCGCCGAAATGCCCAATACATACGGCTCGGCCAGCGGATTGCGCAGCAACGACTGGAGAATGGCACCCGACAATGCGAGGCCCGCGCCGCAGAAGACAGCGACCAGTGCCCGGCTCAGCCGATAGTCCCAGATGACCGCCTCATGAATGCGGTTGAGCGTGACATGTGTCCATCCAAGCTTGTTGGATACGGCCAGGAGCGTCGTGGAGATCGGTATCGGAAGATCCCCGATACCGACGCTTAGCGAGACGACGAGCAGGATCAGGCCGAGAGATGCGGCAAGAAGCAGACCCACTCTGACTGCGTTGCTGATCATAAACCCGGCACGATCCGTTCAATTCACTTCTGAAGACCGAGCGTCTTCAACTGTTCGGCGATCTGCTGGGCACCATAGATCGTGCGGATCGTCGGATTCATGGCCTGTCCGTCCATGACGACAATCGCCCCGTTCTTCACAGCGGTGATCTGGCTGACGGCCGGATCGGTCTTCAGGAACTTGATCTTGGCCTCTGGCTTGTCGAGTTCCCAGCGGTTGCGATCAAGGCTGGCAACGACGATCACATCCGGATTGGCTGCGATGATGCTTTCCCAGCCAACGGTTGGCCAGTCGGCTTCGGAGGCAATCGCATTCTTTCCGCCGAGAATATCCGCAATGTAGCCGGAGGGGCTATTCTTGCCGCCGAGATAGGCATCGGCAGTCGGAGAGGGGCTGGAGAACCAGAAAACGTAGGAGAGCTTCTTCTCGCCCGGCGAGATGCTGGCACGAAGATCGGCTTCCCGTTTCTTGAGATCGGCGATCAGGGCCTGTCCACGGTCCTGGACGTCAAAGATCTTCGACAGCTCATCGATCTCCTGAAACAGCGAGGACATGTCCCAAAGCGCGCTGCGGTTTCCATAGCCGTACTTGTCTTTTGCGGCATCCGGGCTCACGCAGGTACTGGGCGAGATATAGCTTGGCACGCCCACCTTTTCGAAGTCTTCGCGTTTCGCCACCTTGCTCGAAGGCCCGATCAGGGTTGGCAACATGGCTGCAACGAAATCAGGATTTTCTGCAAGCAGCGCTTCGAAGGTGGGAAACTCCACGGTCAGCAGTTTCACCTTGGCATTGTCTTCTGCCAGCTGTGGCATGACCTTGCTTGGCCAGAAGGCGGTTGCCGCCATTCTGTCCTTTAGACCCAGCATCAGCATGATCTCGGCACTGTTTTGACCAAGACCAATCGCACGGCTTGGTGCCTTGTCGAAGGTGACCTTTGCGCCGCAGTTTTCGATCGTCAGCGGATACTGGGTCGATGCCGCGTGCGCTGATCCAGAAGAGATGATGGCCGCGAGCGTGAGCCCCGCGACGGCTGCGATCGATCGTGTCAGGTACATTTGTCACCCCAAAATTAGAATGACGGCACCCCTAACCAAGTCCAATCGAAAAAACAAGATAATTTCAATCCACTTTCACCTGATCCCGGAACTACGGATTCAGGCCCGCGCAGCGAGCTGTATTGCGAATATGCGTCTCCATCTCTTCCTTGGCCAGGGCGCCATCATTGCTGCGAAGCGCCTCTATAATGCGCCGGTGCTCGGCAATGGATTGCTTCATTCGCTCGGGATCCGTCATCGGGATCGGCTGACGCTGAGTCTCCGTGATGAGTTCCCGAACTGTCTGATAGAGTGCCTGAAGCATCTGGTTGGAGCAGGCTGACACGATGGTGCCATGAAACTGCAGGTCCGCTTCCACATTCGAAAGAACATCCTGGCTAGCCCAGCACTCTTCCATCGTCGCCGTGGCGGTTTCCATCTCGCTCAGTTGTCGCTGGGTGAGGCGGCCGGACGCCAGCCTTGCTATCTCACCCTCCAGGAATATGCGCGTCTGGAACACGTCGAAAGCCGAATAGCTGTGAGAATATCGCCAGGGCGCCATGTTGGCCGCTGGACCCGCCGCCCGCTCACTGGGAGAGGTAACGAATGTGCCGCGGCCTGCTTCAGTTTTCACCAGCCCCAGTGTTTCCAGCGTCAACAGGGCTTCCCGCAGGGACGCACGGCTCACCCCGAAACGCTCTGACAGCTCACGCTGTGACTGGATCCGCTCACCCGGTTTAAGGGCGCCGGTCTGGATCAATGTCTGGATTTCCCGTGCCACGGTTTGCGGCAAAAGCGTCTTGTTGAGCATTTCCTGTTGTACCCGCAGCCCTTCGTTCAACTCGGTCAATCTATTTTCCGCCATCCATCTTGCAAAGCGGAAAGAGGCATGCTTGTTTGGCCTTACTGGTCTGACCAGTTAGACCATTGTATGTGACATCGTGCATCAAATAACAAGGGGAACCTCATGACACGCGTGACTACATTCGCCGCCGCAATCGTTTCCGGCGTTGCAGCCTTCTTTACCTTGCAAACCGCTCAAGCGGCAGATCTTACCGTCGGTGCCAACATCGGCAACGTGCCGTGGGAATTTCAGGATGCGAGCGGTAAGGTCGTCGGCTTTGAAGTCGACCTCGTCAACGAAGTGGCTAAACGGTTGGGCAAGACGGTCGAATTCGTCAACACGCCCTTCAACGGTCTTTTCCCGGCTGTACAGTCCGGCCGTATCAATATGGCAATCTCCTCGATCACCATCACCGAAAAGCGTCTGGAATCGGTGACCTTCGCCCAGCCCTATTACGATAGCGACCAGTCGCTGACGGCAACGGCGAAATCCGGCATCAAGGGCCTGAAGGATATGACCAGCAAGGTCGTCGGTGTCGACACGGGTTCGACGGGGGACATGTGGGCGGAAAAGAACAAGGCGCAGTATAAGTTCAGCGACATTCGCCGTTTCGAGGGCCTGTCTCCGGCCATGCTCGATCTCGTGGCTGGCCGTATCGATGGCTACATCAGCGATATCCCGGCGCTCCTTTACTACGTGAAGGACAAGCCGGAGCTGAAAGTGGTTGAGCGTATCCCCACGGGTGAGAAGTATTCCATCATGTTCAACAAGGGCGACAAGCTGGCGACCCAGGTGAACGATGTGATCACCACGCTCAAGAAGGAAGGTTATATCGCCAAGCTGCACGAAACATGGTTCGGCGCCAAGGCTGAAGCATCCACCTCGACTGTAATGGTCGCGGACATGCCGAAGGGCAAATAAGGCCTGACAGAGCGGCGGTCTCTTCAACCGGAGAGGCCGCCAGCCAAACGGAGCCGCACCGGCATGAATCTCATCAATACATTCTTCAATCTCAAGGTCTTTCTTGAGAGCCTCCCCCAACTGCTTTGGGGCCTCGTCGTCACGCTCGAAATCGGCATCGTCAGTATTGTGGCGGGACTGATCGGCGGACTTTTTCTGGCGGTCGCGAGGCTATACAGCCCTGCCTTCATCAAGCTCCTCATCCGCATCTATATCGATATCTTTCGTTCGATCCCGCTGCTGGTGCTGCTGATTGTCGTCTACTACGCGCTGCCTTTCGTCGGTATCCGGCTGTCACCATTCCTGTCTGCCGTCACCGCTCTCTCTCTTGTGTCTGCGGCCTACACGGCGGAAATTTTCCGCGCCGGAATTGAAGCCATTCCGCATGGTCAATTCGAGGCATCCGAGGCGCTTGGACTGTCCAACCGGCATACGATGGTGGATGTCATCCTCCCACAGGCCATTCGCATCGTCATTCCGCCGCTCACCAACAACTGCATCAACGTGCTGAAGGATACCGCACTGGCCTCCGTCGTTGCCATGCCGGACCTTTTGAAGCAAGCCACACAGGCGCAGGCGCTTGCCGCCAACCCCACACCGCTGATTGGCGCTGCCGTCATCTACATTCTGCTTCTCTGGCCCCTGGTGGCTGTGGTCTCGCGCCTGGAGAAACATTTCAGCCGGGGGAAACGCTGATGTCCGCGCAAACGAAAAACATCATTTCCGTGCGCGGGCTGGTGAAGTCATACGGAACCTTCACCGTGTTGCACGGCATTGATCTCGATATTGCGGAAGGCGAAGTGGTCTGCGTCATCGGGCCATCCGGCTCCGGCAAATCGACCCTGATCCGCTGCATCAATCATCTGGAGGCCTTCTCTCCCGACAGCACGATTACCGTTGACGGCATTCGTGTGGAGCCCGGGGCGGCTCTCGCCAAGGTGAGAGCAGAGGTCGGGATGGTCTTCCAATCCTTCAATCTCTTCCCGCATATGACGGTTCTGAAAAACGTCATGCTGGCCCCCATGCGTGTGCGTGGTACGTCGGAAGCGGAAGCGGCGCGCAAGGCCCGCGAACTTCTGGCCCGCGTTGGCATTTCCGAGCAGGCCGAAAAATATCCCGGCCAGCTATCCGGCGGCCAGCAGCAGCGTGTGGCGATTGCCCGCGCACTCGCCATGGAGCCGAAGGTGCTGCTGTTCGATGAACCGACTTCGGCGCTTGATCCGGAAATGGTGGGTGAGGTGCTGGATGTCATGCGGCATCTTGCAGGCACGGGCGTCACCATGGTGGTCGTTACCCACGAAATGGGTTTTGCCCGGCAGGTGGCCGATCGCGTTATCTTCATGGATGGCGGCAAGCTGATTGAAATGGGGTCGCCTGCCGAAATCTTCGACAATCCCCGTGAAGAGCGCACGCGCGGCTTTCTGCGCGCAGTGCTCAATCATTGAACTCTTGAAGTCACAAGGAAATTCATCATGGCCGACCAACCCTCGCTCGATCTCGACTTCGTCCGAAGCCAGTTTCCGGGTCTCAATCGCGGCTGGACCTTTTTCGATAACGCCGGGGGTTCACAGATCCTCCAGCCCGCGATGGACCGGATCAACAGCTTCCTGATCGAGCGCAATGTGCAGATCGGCGGCTCATACGAAGTCTCACAGAACGCAGCCAAGGCGCTTTATGAAGCCCGCACAGCGGCCATGCATTTGGTCAATGCCACCCGGCCGGAAGAAATCGTGTTCGGCAGTTCGACGACGTCGCTCTTGCAAAACCTCGCTCGCGCCATGCAGAGCCAGTTGAACCCAGGCGATGAAATCATCGTCTCGATCAGCGATCACGAATCCAATATCGGCCCCTGGGATCGGCTGCAGGATGCGGGCGTCGTGCTGAAATTCTGGCCGCTCAACAAGGATACGCTGACGCTGGAACTGGCCGATCTCGAAGCCCTGATGAGCGAGCGCACGCGACTTGTCTGCGTCACCCATGCTTCCAATATTCTGGGCTCGGTCAATCCTATCCGCCAGTTTGCCGATTTCGTTCATGAGCGCGGCGCGCGGATCTGCGTGGATGCGGTGGCCTATGCCCCGCACCGCCTTGTCGACGTCCAGGCTTTCGATGTCGATTACTACGTCTTCAGCCTCTACAAGACCTATGGCCCGCATTACGCGCTGATGTACGGCAAGTACGATCACCTGCTGGACCTGGATACGCTGTACCACTACTTCTACGGCAAGGATAAGGTGCCGGGCAAACTGGAGCCGGGCAACCCCAATTACGAGCTTGCCTATTCGACCTGTGGCATCGTGGATTATCTCAGCAAGCTCGGCGAACAGGCGGGCGATACGGGCAGCGTTCGAAGCCGGATCGAAACGGCATTCAAGGCCATTACCGCGCAGGAAGATGCGTTGACGGAGCGGCTGCTCTCCTATCTCCGCTCCCGCAACGATTGCCAGATTGTTGGCCAGAGCCACAACCGCGAGAGCCTGCGCGTTCCCACAATTGCCTTCCGTTTCGATGGCCGCAACGCCGCCGATCTCTGCAAGGCCATGGATGAGTACAAGATTGCCATGCGGTTCGGCGATTTCCATTCCCGCCGTTTGGCCGAATATCTCGACCTGACCGATCAGGGCGGCATGTTGCGTGTCTCTATGGTGCATTACAATACGCTGGAAGAGGTGGATCGCTTCACGGCGGCGCTGGACCGGATTCTGTCCAGCAATGCCGGCTTGGCCAAGGCAAGCTGAGGGGCGGGCGAGATGCGTTTTGACACCATCATTCGCAATGGCACCGTTGCGACGGCCAGCGACACCTTCGTCTGTGATATCGGTATCCGGGACGGGCGGATCGCGGCGCTTTCCACTGAACTGGAGGATGCAGACGAGGTCATTGATGCGACCGGTCTCTTCGTTCTTCCAGGCGGCATAGACAGCCATGTGCATCTGGACCAGCCATCCGGCGATGGCATCGTCATGGCGGATGATTTCGATAGCGGCACGCGCTCGGCAGCCATCGGCGGCAACAGCACGGTTCTCGCCTTCTGCATGCAGGAGAAAGGACAGACGCTTCGCGAGGCGCTAAAGGTCTATCACGAAAAGGCGCAAGGCAAATGCCATGTGGACGTCGCCTTCCATCTGGTGATTACCGATCCGACGCCGGAGGTTCTGGGGCAGGAACTGCCTGCCCTCGTGGAGGACGGCTACACCTCTCTGAAAGTCTTCATGACCTATGAAGGCCTGCGCCTGCGCGACGACCAGATCCTCGATACGCTGGATGCTGCCCGTCGCACCGGGGCCCTCGTCATGGTCCATTGCGAGAACGAGGATGCTATCCGCTACCTGATTGGACGGCACGAGGAAGAGGGCAAGTTCGCGCCTAAATATCATGCGACGACCCGGCCCATTCCCGCCGAGCGGGAGGCCACGCACCGCGCTCTCTCACTCGCGGAAATCGTGGATGTTCCAATCGTCATCGTCCACGTGTCCAACCGGGAAGCCATGGAGGAAATCCGGCGCGCCCGCCAGCGCGGCCAGAAGATTGCCGGGGAAACCTGCCCGCAATATCTGATGCTGACGGCGGATGATCTCGACCGTGATGCGCTGGAGGGAGCCAAATATGTCTGCTCTCCGCCTCCGCGTGACAAGGCCAGTCAGGATGCGTGCTGGGAAGGGCTGGAGCAGAATGTCTTCGACCTCTTCTCATCCGATCACTGCCCCTTCCGCTATGAGGATGTGCACGGCAAGCTGAACGAGAAGGGCAAACGCCATTTCCGCTGGATACCGAATGGCATTCCGGGTGTTGCGACACGCCTGCCGATCCTGTTTTCGGAAGGTGTCATGAAAGGGCGTATCACCCTCAATCAGTTCGTGGCGCAGACTGCAACCAACCATGCCAAGCTTTATGGTCTTTATCCGCGAAAGGGCACGATCTGCGTTGGTGCTGATGCGGATCTGGCGCTTTGGGATCCGAACCGTCAGGTCACCATCACCAATGATATTCTGGCCCACGGCTCGGATTACACACCTTACCAAGGTGTGGAGGTACGCGGTTGGCCGGTACGCCTTTTCGTTCGCGGAAATTCGGTGATGGAATCCGGTGCAATGGTCGAGGAGGCGCCGAGCGGCCATTATCTTAGCCGTCAGCGCTCTTCTCTGGTTTCGAAACCCGCCTGAAACCCTGTATGAGGAATGGTCAGCCGGTGCTGACCATTCTTTCGTCCTCTGCCGCGGCATTCTTGACGAAGCCAGCAATATCGGCATGCGTTGCAAACCACACATCGTCATGCTGCTGGATGTGGGCGATCAACTCTTCAAGAATAAAGATGCGTGAGCGATAGCCCGTGACATGCGGGTGCATGGTCAAGAGAAACAGCCCGCCCTCCTGATAGGCGCGATCGAACTCCCGCTTGAAGATATCCAGTACTGCCGGTGGCGGCGTGTATGGGCGGTGCGCGGTAAACCGGTTCATATTGAAATAGACCGCATCGTCGCGGATCCATTCGACCGGCAGTTCCACCATGCCGGTCGCTTCCCCATCTTCCACGAGTTCATACGGATCATCGTCCGCCATCAGCGATGAATCATAGAGCAGCCCGAGTTCGCGCTGGATCTTGAGCGTCGCGGCGGAAAAATCCCATGAGGGTGTGCGCATGCCGACCGGGCGAATGCCGGTGATCTTTTCCAGCGTATCAGCCGCGCGGAAGTGCAATTCGCGCTCTTTCTCTGGCGGAACCTTGGTATTCACCTCGTGGATCCAGCCATGCAGGCCGATTTCATGGCCTTCTGCGATGACCTGGCGTTGCTCATCCGGATAGAGCAGGGCGGCTACGGCTGGCACGAAGAAGGTGGCCGGAACTCCCGCCTGTTTCAGCACCTGAAGAATGCGTGGCACGCCGACGCGATTTCCATATTGTCCCTGCGACATGCGGCCAATGGATTCGCCGCCATCGCGCAACTCATTGGTCTCGTGGTCGCTATCGAAGGAGAGGGCAACGGCGCAGCGCGCACCGCCTTGCCAGACCTTCGGCTTCAGCGAGCGCCCAGCGCGCACCTTTTCCACCTTGCCGCGCCAAGTGGCCTCATCCCATTCCCAGGGTTCCATTGTAGAATTCCTCTTTATTCAGCCGCCACGGGCAAGGCAGGGACCGCCGCCAGCAGGCGGCGCGTATAATCATGATGCGGGTTGTCGTAGATCGCAGCCGCATCGCCTTCTTCGACAATCTGGCCGCGATACATGATGGCGACCCGATCGCACAGATGCCGCACGACCGAGAGATCGTGGCTGATGAAGATCAGCGAGAGATCGAGTTCCGAGCGCAGGCGGATCAAGAGATTGATGATCTGCGCCTGGATAGACACATCAAGCGAGGCAACCGGCTCATCACACACCACGACATCCGGCTGCATGGCAAGCGCCCGCGCAATGGCTATGCGCTGGCGTTGCCCGCCGGAAAACTGGTGCGGGAAGCGGTTTGCAAGAGATGGATCAAGTCCAACGGCAGCAAGCCAGGATTGGACGTAGGCGGCGGACTCCGCCCGTGTCACCAGACCATGAGCAATTGGCCCTTCCGCCACGATATCACCAATGCGCATACGCCCGTTCAGCGAGGCAAACGGATCCTGAAAGATGGTTTGGACCCGGGTGGTCACTTTGCGTGGGCTTCGGCCCGCACTCATGACCGGCTGGCCATTCAGGCGAATACTGCCGGAGGTGGGAACTGTAATGCCCGCCGCCATGCGCCCCAGCGTCGATTTACCCGAACCAGATTCGCCAACCAGTCCCAGAACTTCGCCGCGCTTTAGGACAAGGCTGACATCGCTTACCGCATGCACCGAGGGATGCGGCTGCGCAATGCCCGATTTGATAGCGAGTTTGAGGAGGAAGCCAGTTGGTTTCTCGAACCGTTTCACCGCATGGTCGATGACGAGATAGGGGCTGCCGAGCGGTGGCAGGTTGGCCGTCTTTTCCTTGCGGGGCGGCGGGGCTGCATCCTCAATGCCGCTGCCGCGCAACAGCAGCTGACCCGGTTTGGCGCGAGAGGGTAGGGCATCCAGCAGCGATTTCGTATAGTCGTGCTGCGGTTTTGTGAGAACGCCCATGGCAGGGCCGATTTCGACAATCTTGCCCGTTTTCATCACGGCCACGCGATCCGCGATGGAAGAAACGATTGCGAGGTCGTGACTGATCCAGATCAGCGTCGTGCCAAGCTCTGCCACCAGTTCCTTCATTTCCGTCAGAATTTCCGCCTGAATGGAAACGTCGAGCGCCGTCGTCGGCTCGTCGCAGATGATGAGTTTCGGGCGATGGAGCAGGGCGATAGCAATGGCCACGCGCTGGCGCATGCCGCCGGAAAACTGATGCGGAAAGAAATCGATCTTGCGTTCCGGTTCCGAGATCCGGACTTGGCGCAATGCCTTGATCGCCCGTTCACGGGCATCCGCAGCGCTGATCTTTTCGTGGGCCTCCAGTGCCAGCCGGATCTGCGTTCCGATGGAGAGCACGGGGTTCAGCGTCATCATCGGGTCCTGAAAGACCATCGAAATCGTCTTGCCGCGAATGGCACGCAGTTCATGCGCAGAGAGGCCGACGAGTTCGCGACCCTCCAGCTTGATCGACGAGCCTTCGACAATCCGGCCCGGTTCATCGATCAAGCCGATAATCGAAAAGCCGGTGATGGATTTGCCTGAACCGGATTCGCCCACCAGACCCAGCACTTCGCCGGATGCGAGAGAGAACGAGACCCCGTCCACGGCCTTGATTTCGCCGCGTGCCGTCGCAAACCAGGTGTTGAGATTGCTGACTTCCAGCAGCGGTGTCTGTGTTGCAGCCATGTTTTGCACGGTCATCGGCGAAGCCTCGGGTTAAGCTGGTCGCGGATCTGGTCACCAACGAGGTTCAGCGACACGATGAACAGAATGAGCGCTATGCCGGGATAGATCGAAATCCAGTAGCGGCCGGACAAGAGATACTGGAAGCCGTTCGCGATCAGCATGCCCAGCGAAGGTTCGGTTGGCGGAAGGCCCACGCCCAGGAACGAAAGCGTTGCTTCCAGCGAGATGGCGCTTGCCACCTGCACCGTTGCCACGACGATGAGTGGCGGCAGTGAGTTCGGCAAAATGTGCTTCAGCACGACCCGCAGCGGCGAAAGGGGAATGGACAGTGCCGCCTCGACATAATCCTTCTGCCGTTCCGCCGATGCCGCACCATGGGCTGTCCGCGCGAAATAGGCGTATTGCGCGAAGATCAGCGCCATGATCAGCTGATAACGCCCTTGGCCCAGCAGAGCCGCGATCACGAAGGCCAGCAGAATGGCCGGGAACGAAAGCTGAAGATCCACAATCCGCATGACTATGCTCTCGTAGCGCCCGCCGATATAGGCCGCCGAGCAACCGACGAGCGCTCCAACCACGAAGGCAACCCCGCCGGCAATAACGCCCATCTGCAACGAAATGCGCAGGCCGTAGATGATGGCGGACAACAGGTCACGTCCTTGCGAATCCGTGCCCAGCCAGTGCGTATAGCCACCGGTGCCGACATAGCCGGGCGCGCGGCGCGCATCGCGCAGCACCAGATTGGCGAGATCATAGGGGTCTTGCGGGGTCACCAGCGGCGCGATCAACGCGATGAAGACGATGGCGAACACAACGATTGCCGCGCCCGTTGCGACCTTGTTGCGAGTGAATTCCTGAACGAAGCGTCCAAACAAGGTGTCTCTCATATCAGGCGCGTCCCTTTCTCAGGCGGGGATCGAGCAGGGCATAGGTAAGATCGACCACGAGGTTTATGACGATGAAAAGAAGGGCAACGAGCATCAGGTAAGCCACCATCACCGGCCTATCGAGCGAGGTAATGCTGTCGATGATCAGCTTGCCGAGGCCCGGCCAAGAGAAAATCGTTTCCGTGACGACCGCGAAGGCGAGCGTGGAAGCCAGCTCCAGACCGAACACGGTGACAAGCGGGATCGAGATCAGCCGAAGGACATGGCGGCTCAACACGGTGAACTCTGTCAGCCCGGCAGCGCGGGCAAATTTCACCGTATCGCTCAGCATCAGTTCGCGGGTACCTGCCCGTGCAAGGCGGATCATCAACGAGAATTTGAAGAGAGCGAGATTGAGAGCGGGAAGTACCAGATGCTTCCACCCGTCAGCCGTCAGGAAACTGAATTCGAAGCCGCCGATGCTGACGGTTTCTCCACGCCCGCCTGCGGGCATGATGCCGAGCTGAACGGCAAACACCATGATCAGCATCAGGCCGAACCAGAAGGTCGGTACCGAGAAACCCAGAATGGAAATCGCCATGATGGCGCGGGAGATCGGGCTGTGCGGCTTGTAGCCGGCATACATGCCAATCGGTATTCCTACCAGACTGGCGAAGATAACCGCCGTCAAAGTCAGTTCCAGCGTTGCGGGCAGGCGCGACAGGATCAACTCGCTGACCGGCATGTTGTAAACCAGAGAGCGCCCGAAATCGCCATGGAAAACGCGACCGAGAAAAGCGAAATACTGCTGCCAGAGCGGTTGATCCAGTCCGTATTGCGCAATGATGGCGGCGCGAATGTCCTGTGTGGCATCCGGCGAGATGAGCACATCGATCGGATTGCCCACGGCGTAAACACCTGTGAACACAAGCGCAGACATCGCAAAGATCACGATGACCGCCTGCCACAGTCGCTGCAGGATGAAAGCAAGCATAAGTTCCCGTCCTTCAATGGTGAGACCCGTCTTGATGCGGGCTTATCGTTCAGCTGATATGCGACGTGAGATCAGTGCCACTCGTCTTCCAGAAGCGCGCGCGTCTCGGCAACGGCAACGTCCCAGATCGCCAGCATATCTTCGTCCGGCCTCTGGTAGAGCCCGTGATAGTTGCCATCGCCCAGCATTTCCCGCTTGCGGGCCGCATCCACCCGCGCCAGCCGTGCATAATCGGCTTGCGGCTTAGCACCCGTCGGCTGGCGGGGATCGTTGGTTCGGGTCCAGGGAAAGTTTTCCATCCAAGAGGCATGCGATGCTGCCGGGTCCGTCGCCTGCACCTTGGCCCAGGTCTTGGGCGCGCGCCACCAGTCGTGGAACTTCACGGAACAATCCGGATGCGCGTTCAGCCATTCGGAGATCACGGCTGTTGCAGGCGTGTTGCCGCCGTGACCGTTGACGATCAGGATGCGGCGAAAGCCTGAGCGGTACATGCTGTCAAGCAGATCGCGGATAACGCCGATATAGGTGGAAAGCGTCAATGTCAGGGTGCCGGGATAGGTCGCGAAGGATGATGCGAGACCGTAGGGCATGACGGGAAAAACCGGCACGCCCAATGGTTCGGCAGCATCCACCGATACTTTCTCGGCCAGGATCATGTCGACCGCGAGACTGAGATAGGCGTGCTGCTCCACGCTGCCGATCGGCAAGATGCAGCGATCATCCTTGGCGGCACGCTCCTCGACCTGCATCCAGTTCATTTCTGCGATTTTCATGAAAGCTCCCACCTTGCCATGACGCCCGCGCTCACTGAGCAAAAAGCAGGCACTCGGCACAAAAAATGACGGGTCGGCGAAGGCTGCCCTCCCCAACCATGATGTTCCATACGGAACTAAAAAAAGAGATTGACAGTCTATTAGCCTACCGTCAAGTTCCATACGGTACAAAATTGAATTGGGGCCAAGCACCGATCATGACCTCGCTGCCGCAACAGTCGTCGTTCGAGACCCTGCTTCGTCAGGGAGGAAAATCATTGGCAGGCGATGTCGATGTCGACCCGCTCGTGGGCGTCAAGCTGTGGGAAAACCCGTGCTGGCTTTCCTTCCGGCTCAACTTTCTGGCGCTCCAGTTCAACGTGCCGGTGTACCGCTGGACGGAGAAAGAATTCGGCCTTCCAAGACCGGAATTCGTGGTGCTCTACTCGCTGGGTCTCGCGGATGGCCTGACAGCCAGTGCCATCTGTGCCTCATCCGGCTTCCCGAAGAATACGATCAGCCGCGCCATCCAGAAGCTGATCGACAAGGACATCGTTCGTCGGGAAGTGGACCCGGCGGATCTGCGCAGCTTCGTCCTCTACATCACGGACGAAGGCAAGCGCATCGTTGATGCGGCCATGCAAATGATGGTGGAACGGGAGCGGTCCATGATGTCCGCCCTCACGCCAGCCGAGATGCTGATGCTCTCGGAACTGCTTGCAAAGGTCGTGGTGAATTCCCCAGTTTCGCCCCCAACAATAAACAATGAGGAGAACGAAGAATGAGCATTTTCAGGGTATTGCGCACCGCCTCGCTGGCAGCTGCGCTTCTGGGCAGCGTGTCTGCCTCCGCACTTGCGGCAGATCTGACCATTGGCGTTCGCGCCGGTCCGCTGTCCGTCGATCCGCATTTCACCGCAGCAGGCACCCATGCCGAAGCCGTGAAACACATCTTCGATTCGCTGGTGAAATCCGGTAACAATCTGGAGCTTGAGCCCGGGCTTGCTACCAGCTGGACGGCGGTTGACGCCACCACCTGGGAGTTCAAGCTGCGTCAGGGCGTCAAGTTCCACGATGGTTCCGATTTCACGGCTGAGGACGTGAAGTTCTCCATCGAGCGTATTCCGGCGGTTACCGGCCCGAACCCGACAACGATTTATGTGCGTCGTGTGCGCGGCATCGAGATCATCGATCCTTACACGATCCGCATCAAGACCGACGGTCCGGCACCTACGCTGCCGAACGATTTCATCCGTCTCTTCATCGTCTCGCACACGGCAGCCAAGGATTTCTCGGCCAGCGCGGACAAGGCGGCTGAAGGCTTCAATTCTGGCAAGGCCGCCATCGGCACCGGTCCTTACAAGTTCGTCTCCTGGACGCCAAAGGAACAGCTGGTTCTTGAAAAGTTCGATGGCTATTGGGGTCCTAAGGAGCCTTGGGACAAGGTAACCCGCAAGGAAATTCCAAACGATGCGGCGCGTGTTGCGCAGTTGAAGGCCGGTCAGGTTGATATCATCGCCCGCATTCCGTCTTCTGATGTCCCGACGCTGGAGAAGGATACCAAGCTTTCCATCGTTCGGCAGGAGAGTGTCTATCTCTTCAACATCGCGTTCGACTTCCGCGACAAGCCACCGCAGGTCAGCGCCAAGGATGGTTCGCCACTGCCAAAGAACCCTTTCCAGGACCCAAAGGTGCGTGAAGCCTTCGATCTCGCCATCGATCGTGAAGCGCTGACTGAAGTGGCCATGGAAGGCATGGGTGCTGTACAATCGCAGTTGGTCACGCCTAACATCTTCGGCTGGAACCCGAATGTGAAGCCGACCAAGGCAGACCCGAAGAAGGCGAAGGCGCTGCTGGCGGAAGCCGGTTATCCGAACGGCTTCAAGGTCACCTTCTCCTTCACGAACGACCGCCTGCCGGGTGACAAGGATGTCGGCACGACGATCGCGCAGATGCTGACGGCGGTTGGCATTCAGGTTGAAGCCAATGCCCAGCCGGGTGCGGTGTTCTTCCCCGCCAATACGCGTGGCGATTACTCCATGACCATGTCCGGCTGGGGAACGCTGACGGGTGAGGCGAACTACACGCTCTCTTCGCTGACGCACTCCAATGATCCGGCCAAGAAGCTCGGCGCTTTCAACCTGCGCGGCTACGTCAACCCGACCATGGACAAGCTGATCGAAGATGCAGCCGTGGAAATGGATACCGCAAAGCGCGAGAAGTTGCTGATGGATGCCAATGCACTGGTAGCGACGGATCGTCCCTATCTGGCCGTCGCCTCCACCATCTCGGCCTGGGGCATGAAGAAGACCATCTCCATCGTGCCACGCTCGGACGAGGATACGCTGGCGATGAACATTCGTCCGGCCAAGTGACATTCACTCAATAATGACAGGAGCCAGGCACCCCGCCTGGCTCTTTTCGTTTCGAAACAGGCAAGATGGTTGAGGAGAACAATCAATGAGCAGAATCGCGCTCGCAATTCATGGCGGCTGTGGCGTCATGGCCAAGCTGGATCTGAGCGAGGAGGAATGGGCAGCCGCCCGCGTGGATCTGGGCAAAGCGCTGAAAGCCGGCTGGGCGGTGTTGACGGCGGGCGGTTCGGCACTGGATGCCGTGCAGGCTAGCGTCGTTGTCATGGAAGATTCACCGCACTTCAACGCGGGCTACGGTGCCGCTTTGAATACGAATGGCAAGCATGAACTCGATGCCTCGATCATGGATGGCAGGACGCTTGAATCCGGTGCCGTCACTCTCGTTCAACGCATTCGCAACCCCATCAAGGCGGCCCGCAAGGTCATGGAACATGGCGATGCCGTTCTATTGGGTGGACCTGCGGCGGATGAGTTTGCCGCTGAGGCTGGTCTCGATATTGTCGAGCCTGACTACTTTACCACCGAGCGACGGGTGAAAGCCTTGGCGGCCATGAAGGCGCATGCGGCAGCCGGGACCGCGGCAAAGGCCAGCGAAGCGGAAAAGCACGGCACCGTGGGCGCTGTTGCGCTCGATGCCCAAGGTCATCTTGCCGCGGCCACGTCCACTGGCGGCTATAACAACAAGCCGGAAGGTCGCATTGGCGACACGCCGATCGTCGGCGCCGGAACCTATGCACGGGATGGCGCATGCGCCGTTTCCGGCACCGGCAAGGGTGAATATTTCATGCGTTATGCCGTGGGGCATGAAGTGGCAAGCCGGGTGAGCTATCTGGGAGAAAGCCTCGAAAAGGCGGCGTCCAAGGTCATTCAGGAGGATCTCAAGCAGCACAATATCGGCGCTGGTCTTGTTGCCGTCGGTGCCGATGGCTCCATCACGGCACCCTACAACACCGATGGCATGTTCCGAGGCTGGGTGACGCCGGAAGGTGAGTTCTATGTCGGCACTCACTCAGAGGTTTTCCACGTTCAGCCTGAGTGATGGAAATCGGGAGGCCGCTTATCATGCGCAGCCTCCCGCCATTACTTACTTGCCGCCGTCGACGCTGATCACCTGACCAGAAACCCAGTTGGCGTAGTCGGAGGCGAAGAACATGACCATGTTGGCGATGTCATCGGCTTCGCCCAGACGCTTGAGCGCAATATTCTGGATCAGCCTCTGCTGCCCTTCTTCTCCCATGGCCATCCACTGACGCTCGGTCGCCGGGTTGGAACGGACAAAGCCGGGCGCAACATTATTGACGGTAATGTTCCAGGGACCGAGCTCATGGGCGAGCTGCCGTGTCAGGCCAATCTGGCCCGCCTTGGCGCTGGCATAGGATTGGATACCCGTCAGCGAAATGCCGAGCCCTGCGCCGCTGGAAATATTGATGATACGGCCAAAGCGCCGGGCCTTCATGGACGGGGCGACCGCCTGCGCCATGAAGAATGCGCCGGAGAGGTTCACATCCAGAATAGCCTGCCAATCGGCTTCGGAGATTTCCTCGATTGGGCGACCCACCTGACCGCGCACGCCACCCGCATTGTTGACGAGAATATCCACATCGCCAATCGACGCGACCGCTGCCTGCACCGCTGCCCGATCACCGACATCAAGCACATGGACCTGTGCGTTCGGTCCGCAAAGCGCGGCAGTTTCCGCCAGAGCTTCGGCATTGATATCACAGAGATGCACACGGGCGCCGCGGCTGGCGAAACCTTGCGCAATTGCGCGGCCAAAACCATGTGCCGCGCCAGTTACGATGGCGACCTTGCCTTCGAAGGAAATGTTCATGCGGATGCCCTCGCGAGATCGTCGAGGTTGGATAGCTGCAGAGGACGATGGCCCTCTTCGATCTCGTGGATCATCTCCACCAGTTTCTGCACCATGGGTGTCGGCACATGCGAATCCTTGCCGACCTGAGCAATCGGAAGCACTTGCGCATCCACCTCCGTCTTACGCTTGCGAATCGCTAGATCCCGCCAGATGCCGGAATGGGATTTCACCGAGCGACGGTTGTGCGCGACCATCTCGTAGAAGGAGCGATCGGTTTGTTCCTGTGTCGCAAGCGGCCCGAAGGCCGTAGGGTCGAAGCCGTCAAAGGCCTCCGGTTTGATGTTGTTGATGGCGGCGACGGTTGCCACTTCCAGAGCCAGCTTGCGCAGAACCGGACGCGCCTGCGGATTATCCAGCACATCGGCGATGCTGTCATTCGTCAGCGCGGTGCCAAACAGAAGCGCGCCATAGATCAACTTGCCCCAGAGAAAGCCCCAGATGTTGTTGGTGATCAGCGCCTTCGGTTCGAATTGTTTCAACAGGTCGTAAATGCGTTCAGCGCGCTCCGTGAAACGCCCATCCAGTTCGCCGATGACCACCGCGCCGTGGCCGCTATATTGCACAACGCCCGGCTCCAGATAGTCCGCGCCAAAATTCACGAAGCAGCCAACGACGCGGTTTTCGCCCGTAATCCGGGCGATCACCTGCTCGTTCAGACCGTTCTGGGCAGAAACGACGTAGCCGTCTGACGCCAGATGCTCCACGAGATCACGCGCCGCCGCTTCCGTATGATGTGCCTTCACGCAGAGATAAGCCCGTTCGAACTGGCCCTCCACTTCTTCCGGAAGGCAAGCTTTGGCCTTGAATGTTCCTTCGAAGATCGGGCCGGTAATCGTCAGCCCCTTCGTGTTGATGGCGTCGACATGCTCCTTGACGTTATCGACGAAGAGCACGTTCTCTCCGGCACGAAGAAAAGCGGCTCCCAGTGTGCCGCCGATAGCCCCGGCGCCCCAGATCAGGATTGGTTCTTGGCTCATACTGTGCTCCTTCATGCATGCGGCATGTCTTCAACGGGGTAATGGTTCTAAGAGGGTAATGCGGGTATGATAATCCGCTCGATGTCGACCTCATCAGGCGCATGGCGGTATTCGATGCGGGGGAGTTGGGGGTAGCTATCCTCCAACGTCTCGTCTGCTCCGGTCGCATGGATGATGACGTCAGCCTCTGCGAGTTCGGCTCGAAACGCGGGCATGTCCATAGTCCCCGCGGTGATGTGGGATACATGCGGTGCGAAACGCTCGATTCCGGCTTTCAGGATCGGCAAGAATTCAGGGAAAAGTGAAACCGCTGCGACCTTCGTACGCGAATCCAGCGATGCGAGCGCGCGGCGGGTTTCTTCAGACGGGGTAAAACGTATGGCCATCACATTCGCATCCGGCAGCAGGGTCTTCACCTGCTGCAGCCGGTTGACGATGGTGACGACCAAGTCTGCCGAACGCGCCTCCAGAACGTCTTGCGGGTTTTGCTCCAGCGCGGAAATCGTTGTGAATTCTACGCGTGCATGATTTGCAAGCTTGCGGCCTAGAAAATCCGCATAGCTTCGCGTGGCATCCGGAAAGAGCCCCACCACAAGAACACGAGGTCTGGCTGGGCCATGATCGGACTGGCGAAGGCGCGTGTTGATGGCCGCGATCAGTTCTGTTGGCTGGAAGCCGAGTTTTCTGCTCTGCTCAATTAGATTGTCTATTTGTCTATACAGGTAGACATGTTTCGTTGGATCCGTTGCGCCGCCGCTTTGTCTATCGGCGACGAATGTGCCGGAACCCGGCCGGGTCTGCAGCAGTCCTTTCTCCTTCAGATCCGCGTAGACCTGAGCCACTGTCATCGGCGCAACGCCAACCATATCCGCAAGCTCGCGTACCGACGGCAGTATCTCGCCCGGTGCGAGTTCGCCGCAGCTGATGCCGTACTCGATCAACCCGTGGAGCTGATTGCGCAAAGGAAGCGGCAGGTTTCGATCAACGGCGAACTTCATGATGATAACTGTGATAATAGAATAATACGATTATTCTCCATTTGGGGAAGATCGTCAATGAGACGCTGTCAATTTGGATTGACATAATGCACTTCCGCTGAAATCGTATTATTCAATCATTACGATTTATCTCGTGCTTCTGGTCATGAGTCAGAAGCTCGCGAAGGAGCACAAAATGAGCTATGCCGCATTCGAAGCAGAGATTGCCCGCGTCAATGATGTTCTCTGTTCGGTCAATCTGCTGACTTGGGATTCGCGCACGATGATGCCGCCCGGCGGGCTGGAAGCGCGAGCCAAGCAGATTGCAACACTTGTCGGCATTGCCAGAGACATGGCGACCAGCGACACGCTTCAGCGTTCCATCGAGCATGCGCAAGTGGAACTGGAGGGCGTTGCGCCAAGCGATACCCGCCGTCTGGCCGTCGAACAGGCGAAAGACGCGATTGCCGTGCTGTCCCGAATTCCGGCGGACCTCATCAGTGCAGCGGCGGAACTCAAGACGGTCGCCCAAGGGTCTTGGACCAATGCCCGTGCTGCGAATGATTTTGCGACCTTTGCGCCTTATCTCGAACGCACCATGGAGATGCAGCGGCAGATCGCGCAAGCAATCGGTTACGGTGAGCATCCCTATGATGCGGCGATTTCGGCTTACGAACCGGGCATGAGCTGGTCGCGGCTGAAAACCGTCTATGACGATCTGAGCAAGGGACTGCTGCCGCTTCTGGAGCGGGCCAAGCAGGTGCGAACGCGTGGCAATATTCTGGAACGCAGCTATCCGGTCGAGAAGCAGCGAGACTTTTCCAGCAAGATGGCGGCGCGCTTCGGCTACGATTTCAATCGCGGTCGTCTGGATGATGCCGTACATCCGTTCGAGATTTCCTTCACCAGTTCGGATGTGCGCATTACCGGACGTTTTCGGGAGAACTGGCTGCCGGCGGGTCTGTTCGCCGTCTGGCACGAGGCAGGTCACGGCATGTACGAGCAGGGCGTGGCACATGCCTTCTCACGCTCGGTCTTTGCCACCGATTTCATCAACCTTTATGCCGTTGGCGGCGCAAGTTTCGGTGTTCACGAATCCCAATCACGCCTGTGGGAAAACCGCGTTGGCCGCTCGCGCCGCTTCTGGGAACTTCACTTCAAGGAACTGCAAGCCAGCTTCCCGGATCAGCTGGCGGATGTTGATGCAGATGCCTTCTGGCGGGCCGTTAACGCCACGCGGCCCGGCTTTATTCGCGTTGAGGCGGATGAGCTGACCTATGATTTTCACATCATGCTTCGCTCGAAGATCGAGGCTGGATTAATGGCCGGAGACATTCGTGTGTCGGATCTGCCCGCAATCTGGCGGGAGGAGGTGAAGGCCTATCTGGGTCTTGACGTGCCGAATGATACGCTGGGCGTGCTGCAGGATGTTCACTGGTCGTCGGGGCTGGTCGGCTCGTTCCCCACCTACACGCTGGGCAACATCATGTCATCGCAGTTCTTCGCCGCTGCCAATCGTGAAACGGAGGTCTCGGGTGGTCTGGAGACAGGCGATTATGAGCCCTTGAAAAACTGGTTGAACTGCAATGTTCATCAGTTCGGGCGCTCTAAGTCGCCCAGCCAGTTGCTTATGGATGCGACAGGCTCCGATTTGTCCGTGACAGCCTATCTAGATGATCTCACGCGCAAGGTCCAAGCGCTGGAAAGCTGAAACTGTTCGTCAAACTGCTTTCAGATGCTCTGCGACGGCAAGTTCTGCCAGTTGCAGAGCTGCTTCCCGCGTGGCTGCTGCGGCAATGAAGCGGCCGTTGTGGCAGAAGGTGGCACCTGCCACGCCGCTTACATCGGCCAGTGCCTGACCGGTCAGGCCTGCCCAGGCTTTTGGCAGATCCGCGCGCAATTCGAAACTGTCACTGACCCGACGGATGCCAGTGAGGCACCAATCCTGATCGCGCGGGTGCACGACGAAAAGGAGATGCTCCGCGCCCGCTTTTAAGATGGCGGGGCGGAAAGGCATTCCCATGGGCAGTTCCAGAACCTGGCTCTCTCCGGCGGCGGCGATCGCCTCCATCACCATGGATTCGGCGCGCAGCTTGGCGGCGTCTTGCTTCAGGTTCGCCTCCACGAAGCTGCGAGCAATGACGAGCGCGACATGAAACGCCCGGTCGTCGGCTTCCGGTGACTTGTCATCGAAAACCGGCTTCAGCGTTTCCAGAAGAACCGGCAAAGTGAGATCGGCCAGCGGTCCAGCTGCCGATGGGTTCAGTGCCCCATTGTCCATGAGATCGATCGGCAGAACGAAGTCCTGATCGAAGCTTTGATGAAGGGTGACGACGTCCTTTTCTGGAACCTGCAAGGCACGCAGATAATCCTGCCCGTAATGCCGCCAGACCAGACCAAAAGAGCTGAACGGTTGACCGTCATCGCGCAAGGGCGCGCCGCGCTGGTGATGATCGAATATGCGGGCGTCCGGATCGAATGCCCCGCCGACATCGTAGATGATGCGGTCGCTCGCGGGCGTGATCCAGTCCGGTGCGCGGCTGCGAACGATGCGAGCCTGCGGATACAGGCGCGTGAGGACGACACTCGACAGAAGCTCATCCGCGTGGAAACCGCCGGAATGCGTTACGAGGAATTCTGGAGCCATGCCGAAACGCCCGATTGAGTTGAGGTCATCAAGGTCGTTATCGGCTGACGCTTCAGAGTTCAAGAGGTTTGCTGCCGAAGGGTGCTCCGTCAATCTTGATATTTATCAAATTTGACGTTGCTCACCCCGGCGCAATACATCAAGGCATGTAGGTCTGGACGGCACCCGACTGCTGGCTCCAGCCTGCGTACCAGGTGTTGAAGAGCTTGAACTGCGCCTCCACATAGCCGCGCTGGCTTTCCGTCAGTTCGTCGGTTTCGTTGAAGTGCAGCGTGTATTCGCTCTCACCCTTCAGCACCATCATGTACTTGAAGAAGAGAACCAGATCCGGGCCTTCGTCGAAGGAGGAGAGTACGCCGAGCGCGCTTTCCAGTTCGAGTGCTCGGGTGCGAGCGTCGAAATCGCCTGCAGCGGCGGCCTGTGAAAGCTTGCAAAGGTGAAGAACTTCCTTCGGCAGCACATTACCTATGCCCGTGATGGCACCGCTTGCGCCGCAATTGACATAGCCGTGGAAGACGGCCGTATCGACGCCGATCATCAATGTCACCTCGTCAGCGCGGCTGGTGATGTTCTCCGCCGCATAGCGCAGGTCGTCAGCGCCGCCGAACTCCTTGAAGCCGACGAGGTTCGGGTGATCGGCGCGTAGCGCGAAAAACAGGTCGGCGCGGGTGGCAAAGCCATAATAGGGGCTGTTGTAGATGACGGCCGGAAGATCGGGTGCTGCAGAGAGGATCGCCTTGAAGTGCGCCTTCTGTGCGGAGATGACGGAGCCGCGCGACAGGACGCGAGGAATGACCATCAAACCCTTTGCGCCAACCTTCTGCGCATGAGCCGCATGGGCCACTGCCGTTGCCGTGTTGACCGCACCGGTGCCGACGATGACCGGAACGCCAGCCTTGGCCAGACGCTCCACGCCTTCCATGCGCTGCGCATCCGTCAAAAGCGGCCAGTCACCCATAGAGCCGCAGTAGATAACGGCTGACATTCCCGCTGCAATCAACTCCTGACCCTTGCGCACCAGCGCGTCGAAATCTGGCGTGCGATCTGCTTTGCAAGGAGTCATCAGGGCAGGCATGACGCCTGAAAATACGGAAGTTGCCATGCGTCTATTCCCTCTGTTCGCCCGCGCAAGGGCGGCGGCTATCCTCTGGCCGCATTTATAGATCTTTGTATTTTATTTGTCGACAAGAAATTTAGATGATCAGATTTCTATCTTTAGCCGCTCGCCTTGTACCAGCAGCTTCTGAACCTGAGCGACGATCTGCTCGGCATGATCGCGGGCCAGGCGTTCGGCCGCATCAAGATCCCGTTGCTCCAAAGCTTCGATAATGTCCTCGTGTTCTTGAACGAACCGCTGGGGCAAACGGTCGTTGTAAGACTGGTAATAGAGCCGGAGTATGCGCCTTCCCTCATCCAGCAAGCGCTTGAAAAGGCCTGTAAAATAGGCATTTTTTCCCGCTTCCGAGATCGCCAGATGGAATTCCGCATTTGTCGCTATCATCGCCAGCGCATCCTGTGCCTGAACGGCAGCTGCAAAATGCTGCTGCTTTTCCCGGATGACGCTCAGATCCTTGGGGTCATGATTCTGTGCCGCCAGTTTGGTCGTGACGCGATACATCAGCACCAACGCATCGAAATAGGTGTGCATGTTCAGGAAATCGATCGGCGCGACAAGCGTCGACCGATTGGGCAGAGTGTGGATCAAGCCTTCTGCTGCTAGTCGTACCAGTGCCTCGCGGATCGGCGTTCGCGACATGTTGAAGCGTTCGGCTAGTTGAACCTCGTCAATCGCGCTTCCCGGTTGCAACACGAGATCGAGAATTTCATCGCGCAGCACATCATAGGCCAGCTTGACGCCTGAGCCTCTCTTGCGATCGCTACCTGTTGCAGCTTCTGGTTCCATCCGCCCTTACACCCCGTCCGTGATTTGGGGCGAAGCTAGGCATTCACGCGTGTGGTGTGAAGCGTTTTGTCTCTGGTCAGCGTAGTGAATGCCGCTTACAACACAAAAATGAACACGAAACTCGTTGTAACGGATAAACCAGAGCCGAATGAGCTTGGCGCCATCGGTGAAAACCTCTCAGCCTTCAACGACGCCGATGTCGGGCCGTCGGAGCGCAGAACTCTGGCAATTCTTGTTCGGGACGAGGCAGGCGCTCTCAAGGCGGGCATCAATGGCTATACCGGCTGGGGCTGGCTTTTCACGCAATGGCTGTGGGTGGATGAAAGCCTTCGCGGCCAAGGCATGGCAGGCCGCATGCTGCAGGCGGCAGAGGATGAAGCAAGGGCCCGAGGCTGCCATTCCGCCTGGATCGATACTTTCAATCCCGTCGCTGAAAAGGCCTATACCCGTCAGGGATATGAAGTGTTCGGCGAACTTCCGGATTTCCCCATCGGGCGCACCCGGAAGTTTCTGAAGAAGAAGCTTTGACCCTATCCAGCCAGCCGACCGCCCTTTAGCGGTTCCGGCGCGCCTGTTGTGGTCGGGAAACTGATCGGCAGGCCGCGAAGCACGCGCACGGCGAGGAAGGCGAAGCATTCCGCCTCCACCGCATCGCCGCGCCAGCCCAGAGTTTCCGCCGGTTGAACCTCGACCTTGGCGCGCTCGCCCAGCATTTTCATCAGCGTTGGATTATGGCGACCGCCGCCGCTGACGAAGAGTTTTTGAGGTCGCTGCGGCAGAAGATCCAGCGCCTTGTCAACAGCCGATGCCGTGAAGGCCGTCAGCGTGGCCGCGCCATCCTCCAGCGAAAGCCCGTCTGCCATGGAGGCACCAAAGTCGAAACGGTCCAGCGATTTGGGGAACTTCGCCGTCAGATAAGGATGTTGCAGAAGCTGCTGCAGGCGCTCCTCGTTCACCGTGCCTGAAGCTGCTATCAGGCCGTCGTGATCCATATCGCCGCGACCATGCTGCTTGATCCAGTCGTTGATCGGCGCATTGGCTGGACCGGTGTCGAAGGCAACGACATGGCCTTTGCCGTCACTCCAGGTCGTATTGGCAACGCCGCCGAGATTGAGGATAGCCGCAGAGCCATCCTGCGAAACGCCTTTCAGCAAAGCGGAATGATAGGCAGCGGCGAGCGGCGCACCCTGTCCCCCGGCGCGCACATCGGCGCTGCGGAAATCATAGGCAACCTTGCAGCCCAGAAGCTCTGCCATCAACTCGCCATCGCCCAGCTGGCGCGTCGCGCCAATGCGGCCCGGCTGCGGGGCGCGGTGCAGAACCGTTTGACCGTGGAATCCGACAACGCCGATCTCTGCCATGGAAAGGCCGGTGCTTTCCACGAGTTCACGCACGGCTGTCGATTGCGCCCGTGTCAAAGCTTCCTCTGCACGAGTGAAGATCTCCGGTTCAGGCCCTTCGAAATTCCATTTGCGCGCCTGAGCAAGCGTTTCCTCCAGCAGATCACGAACCGACTGGTCGTAGGGTGCCAGCGTATAGGCACCGAATTCCTCGATCCGCTCGCCATCGGTTTTCAGGAGAGCAACGTCGATGTTTCCATCGAGAACGGTTCCGGTCATCAAACCTACAGCCCAGATCGGTTGCATCAGTCTCTCCTTAGTATCGGTTGATGACATCGCTTAACGCTGCCCTTAGCGCAAAAATACCGCTGTCGAAATGGCGGGTGGGGTGAACGCGGTTGGTCAGAAGCGTCCAGGCCCGACCGCGCTCGAAATCGATCCAGAGAGCAGTGCCGGTAAAGCCCGTATGGCCGATGACGCTGTCATTGCAAAGCGATCCGCCGGACCAACCGGCATAGGGGCGTTCCCAGCCATGAGTACGTTTCTGCGACAATGGCTGGCGCATCCATTTCACCACAGGGTCATTCGTCAGGTCGCGCTGCAGAAGATCGCGTGCATAATCCAGAACCGCATCAGCCGTGCCGAACAGCCCTGCGTGGCCAGAGCCTTGCAGCGCATAGCAGTTCTCGTCATGCACATCGCCGCAAATCATGCGGTTGCGCCAGGCGCAGAACTCGGTCGCGGCTGTAACCTTAGGGTCGCCTGAAAAGGCAAAGCCGGAACCGGCATCCATTTCGCGAATGTGTTTTCCTGCCAGCCGCTCCAGCGCAATGCCGAGAAGGATATAGTTGATGTCGGAATAGGCCGGCTCCCCCCGTTTCCACTGGCGTTGAAGCACGAAAGCCCGCAAGCGGTCAGGGTCATCGCCATAGGTATAGATCGGCTCGACAGCCGGAAAGGGCGTCTGGTGGCCGAGACATTGGCGGAAGGTAACCGTGCGCTCCCAGCAGTTCGGCGCATATTGCCGAAAATCCGGAATGACGGTGGTGAGCGGCGCATCGAGATCGATGGTGCCAGCCGCTGCCAGTTCCAGAATGCGACGCGTCGTGAATATCACTTTGGTGAGCGACGCAAGATCGAACCATGTATCGACGGTCATGGGGCGTTCGCCGCCGACCTTTTGCGCCAAGCCAATGGCGCGGGTCAGGCGATTGCCTTGGATGTCGATCATGCCAAGTGCGCCGCCGGGAATCCTGCCTTCGTCGATGGTGGTCTTCAGCAGTGCGAAGGCGGCTTCGAACGGGGCGGCAAGATCGGCAGTTTCTGGCATGGTCAAATCCGGGTTTCAGGCATTGGCGGCTGGTTGAATGCGCACGCGATGATCCTGCGCGAGGGTGAACCATTGCGCGGGCTGAGGCTCATATCCGGCTGGACGCAGAAGCGTTGGCACGGCTTCCAGGTTCAGCTTGAAGCCTTCGCGACGACGCTCCATGGTCGGCACCGCCGCAATCAGCTTCTTCGTATAGTCATGTTGCGGGTTGGAGAGAACCGAGCGCGCATCGCCGATTTCCACGATCTGCCCGCCGTAAAGCACGGCCACGCGATGGGCAATCCGCTCCACCACGGCCATATCATGTGAGACGAAGAGATAGGCGAGATTGCGCTCTTTCTGGAGATCGATCAGCAGGTCGAGCACCCGCGCCTGAACCGAGACATCCAGCGCCGACACCGCCTCATCCAAAACCAGAATGGAAGGATCGAGCATGAGAGCGCGGGCAATGCAGAGGCGCTGACGTTGGCCGCCGGAAAATTCATGCGGATAGCGGGCGAGGCTATCGCTCGGCAGGCCGACGCGCTCCAGCAGCGAGACCATCCGGGCTTGGACATCTTTCGTGATGCCTTGCCCGGTTGCAAGCACCGGCTCGGCCAGCAGGCTTTGCACGTCAAGGCGCGGGTTCAGCGAGGCATAGGGGTTCTGGAACACCATCTGCATCGGTTTTTGCGATTGCGTGGCCTGCTGTGCATCAGCACGGAATGTCCCACGCGTTGGGTTCACCAGACCCAGCAATGCCCGCGCCGTGGTGGACTTGCCCGAACCGCTTTCTCCGACAATGGCCAGCGTTTCCCCCGGCAGGATATCGAAATCGACGGATTCCACCGCATGAATGGCGCCAATGGAGCGGCGAAGAAGACCGCCAGTGGCGGGAAAGCGAACGGTGAGACCTTCCACCGAAAGGCAGGCCTTCGCTGCTGATGGCGAAAGGCGCGGCGCATCCTCCCGCACATGGTTGCCATTGGTGAAGTGCGGAACCGCCTTCAGCAGATGCTGCGTATAGGGGTGCTCTGCATGATCGAGGATCTGGTCCGCCGCTCCCTGTTCCACCACCTGTCCCGCCTGCATGACCATGACGCGGTCTGCAATGCCTGCGACGAGGCCGAGATCATGCGTGATGAAGATGAGGCCGGTGCCGGTTTCCCGCTGAAGTTCTGACAGCAGCGCCATGATCTGCGCCTGCACGCTGACATCGAGCGCCGTTGTCGGCTCATCGGCAATCAGCAGGCGAGGCGAGGCGGCAAGCGCCATGGCGATCATCACCCGCTGGAGCATGCCGCCGGACAGTTGATGCGGATAGTAGCCAAGGCGACGCGAGGCGTCGGCAATGCGCACGCGGTCCAGCGCACGAAGCGTCTCGATCCGTGCCTCTGATCCGCTCCTGCCCTGCAGGCGGAACACTTCCTCGATCTGCTTGCCGATGGTGAGGACCGGGTTCAGCGAGGTCATCGGCTCCTGAAAGATCATGCCGATTTCAGAACCGCGGACGCGCTCAAGCTCATGCTCGGCGAGTGTTGCGAGATCCACCGTGCGGCCGTTCGAGGCGGCAAAATCGATCCGCCCATTCAGAATCCGCCCGCCGCCGTAATCGATCAGCCGGTTGATGGACAGCGCAGTGACTGACTTGCCGGACCCACTCTCGCCGACAATGGCCAGCGTTTCACCGGCATCGAGCGTGAAGCTGGCATCGCGGATGATCGGCTTGACGGTGTTGCCTTTGCCGAAGCCAACGCTGAGGTTTTGAACCGAGAGAAGCTGTGTCATGCCGCGACCCTGCGCATACGTGGATCCAGAAGATCGCGCAGCGCATCTCCCAACAGGTTGAAGCCGAGGATGCCGAGCATGACGGTGAGGCCCGGAAAGATCAGCAGCCACGGTGCCATTTCCATGAGGTTTATGCTGTCGGCCAGCATGAGGCCGAGCGAAGAATTCGGCGGCTGTGTGCCAAGGCCGAGGAAGCTCAAGCCCGATTCCGTCAACAGCGACCATGCCAGCGCCAGCGTCACCTGCACGGTCAATGGTGCCACGAGGTTCAGCATGAGGTGCCGCGTCAGGATATAGCTGGTGGAACTGCCGAAGGTGCGGGCCGCATCGAGGAAATCCCGCGCCCGGATGGACAGGGCAGGACCGCGCACCACGCGGGTGAAGATCGGCGTATAGACAAAAGCAATCGCGAGAATGCTGGTAAAGGTGCCGGGGCCGACCACGGTAATGAACAGCAGCGCCAGCAGAATGGCCGGAAACGCCAGCAGAACATCCATCAACCGCATCACCACGCCATCCCACAGGCGACCGAACCATGCGGCAGTCAAACCAAGGATGGTGCCAACAATGGCTGCAATGCCCACCGAGGAAAAGGCAACGAGAAACGACTGGCCGATGCCGATCATCAACCGGCTCATCACATCGCGACCGAACATGTCGGTTCCCATCCAGTGAGCCGCACTTGGCCCCTGAAGCCGGTCAATGCGGAACTGTTTCAGCGGATCGTAAGGCGTGAGGCCAAACCATGCGGCAAGGGCGATCGCAAGATAGAGGCAGACGATGAACGCGCCGATCCGCCCGCTCGAATGGCCGAGCAGTCTCGTGAGGAAGCTTCTCATGACCGGCCTCCGAGACGAATGCGCGGGTCGAGCATGACATAGGCGAGATCAACCAGAAGATTGACGATCATGAAGTTCAGCGCCACGAACAGAACGGCACCCTGCACCAGCGCATAATCCCGCTGAAGAATGGCCTCCAGCGTCATGCGGCCAAGGCCGGGCAGCGCGAAAATCTGCTCCACCAGCACGGCACCGCCCAGCAGATATCCGAACTCGACACCGCTGAGGGTCACAACCGGGATCAGCGCATTGGGCAGGGCGTGCCGCCAGATGACATGGCGTTTGGATACGCCCTTGCTGCGGGCCGTTCTGACATAATCGTCGCTCAGCACATCCAGCATCGCGGAGCGGGAAATGCGGGTCACGGAGGCCGTGAAAGAAAGCCCAAGTGTCAGCGCGGGCAGTATCAGCTGGCTGAGATTGCCAAGCGGGTCCTGTGCGAACGGAATGTATTCGCCCATGGACGGCAGGATACCGAAGCCCGCCGAGAGAACGTAGATGATGCCAAGACCGATGACGAAACTGGGCGTCGATTGGCCGATCATCGCGAAAATCCGCACGCCGAGATCAGAGCCGCGCCCATTGCGCGTGGCGGCGAACACGCCAAGCGGCAGGCCGCAGCAAATGGCAATCAGCATGGAAAGAACGGCAAGCTCCAGCGTCAGCGGAAAGCGCTGGAGGATCACGTCCAGCACTGGCTTTCCATAGGTAACCGACAGGCCGAGATTGCCGGAGATCACGCCGGACAGCCATTTGCCATATTGAACGAGCCAGCCTTGATCGAGGCCGAAATAGGCGGCAAGCGCCTGGCGCTGATCCGGCGTCAGCAGGCCCGCTTCCGTGCCGAGCATGGCCGTGATGGAGTCACCGGGAACGAGGCGGATGGCCACGAAAACCAGAATAGAGACGCCCAGCATCACAAGAGGGAATGTGACGAGACGTCGTAGCAGGTAGTTCATCGTGTCATCCGCCTCGAACTCTTTACTTCAACGAAACCTTGGAAAGCCCAAACAGCGATCCATCAGGGGTTGCGACGAAGTTTTGTACGTTCTGCTGCTGTGCCGTGTAGGAATAGCCGGTGTAGAGCCAGATCCATGGCGATTTTTCAGCCAGATGCTTGTCGAAGGCGGCGAAGATTTCCTTGCGCTTGGCAATATCGGTTTCCACGCGGCCCTTCTGCATCAGATCATCCAGCGTGTCATCGACGTAGTTTGATACCTTTTGCAGGTTGCCGGCCTTGGTCCAGTAACGGTTATACATGGTGTAGGGATCAGCGCGGCCGCCGTTGAGAGCCACGGCCATATCGAAATCACCCTTCAGCCAGGTGTCGACATAGACGTTCAGTTCCATCAGCTTGATATCGAGCTTGATGCCGATCTCCTTCAGTTGCGACTGGATCACCTGCGCTTCGGAAGCAGCGGTTGGCGGCTCGCCGGTTGCTGCGATCACGGTAGCCGAAAAGCCATCCTTGAAGCCAGCATCAGCCATCAGCTTCTTCGCCTTCTCCAGATCCTTCTTGTAGCAGAAGAGAGAGTTCGGATCCGAACGATAGAGCGGCATGGTCAGAGGGCCGGTGATCTGGCCTTCACCCAGAAGGGCGGTATCCAGAACATCCTGCCGGTCGATGGCGCAGGAAATGGCCTGACGAACGGCAAGTTCCGTCATCGGCTTGCGCGATGGGTTGAGTTGCAGCACGTGGTAGGAGAGGACCGGCTTGCGGTTCAGCGTCAATCCGGCAACCTTTGGCACGAGCGTTGCGACCAGCGGATCGTTCAGTAGGGCGAAATCCACCTGCTTGGCGCGAAGGGCTGCGAGAATGGCGTTTTCATCCGGCAGAACGCTAATGTCGATACCATCGACACCCACCTTACCGCCAGCCCATTCGGCATTGGCTTTCAGCACTTCCTTCTGGTTCGGCTCCCACTTTTCCAGCTTGAAGGGGCCGGTGCCGACAGCTGCCGTGCCGATCTTGCCGCCGGTGATTTCGGACGCCGGGACGATGGCTGCATTGATGCTGCCCATGGCTGTCAGCAAGGGCACATCCGGCTGGGAGAGGTTGAAGACGACAGTCTTGTCATCGGGCGTATCGATGCTGGCGATCGACACATAGTTGGCGCGCGCGGCGGCACCGGTCGCCTGATCCAGAATACGGGTGAAGGAGGCCTTCACATCGGCGGATGTAACAGCTGTGCCGTTATGAAACTTCGCCGCAGGGTCCAGCTTGAAGGTCAGCGTCTTGGCATCGGAAGAGAAGGTCCATTCCTTGGCAAGAGCCGGAACGACCTTGAGATCACCATCAAGGCGCACCAGCGGTTCATAGATGAGTTCGAGCAGGCGAATGGAAGAAAATGCAGTCTGTTTATGTGGGTCGAGGCCCGTTGCATCCTGCGCCCAGGCCATTTTCAACGTTGCGGCAAGGCTTGGAGTGGCAGTGGCACCCATGAGGCCACCAACGACGGCAGCACAGGCCAGCCATTTACAGGCGATTTTCAGTGTCATGCTCATTCTCCCTCTGGTGAGCTGGTCCCGAAGCTTCTGAAGGCCGGGCACTCAGCGAAAAATTCGTTCAGGCCTGCGCCTCTGCAATTGCCTTGCGAAGAAAACCGTCATGCCGGGTCAGCGCGAGATCTGCATCCTGCGCTTCCATGCCTGTGAGGATCATCAGGATTGCGCGCTTCACGTTATTGCCGCTCTTCTTCAGGTGGCGCTCCGCAATGTCCGCAGAACACCCCGTTGCCTCGGCAATGATGCGGATAGCCCGCGCCTCGAGCTTCTGGTTGCTGATGGTCAGATCCACCATCAGGTTTTCATAGGTCTTGCCAATGCGGATCATGCTGGCCGTTGTCAGCATGTTCAAGACCAGCTTTTGCGCGGTGCCGGATTTCAGACGCGTGGAGCCGGTTACCACTTCCGGCCCGACGACCGGCGCAATAGCGATGTCTGCCATCTCGACCAGCGTCGAATGCGGATTGCAGGTCAGCGAAATGGTTTTGGCACCGATGGATTGCGCATAAGTCAGCGCACCGACCACATAAGGCGTTCTGCCGCTGACCGCGATGCCGACGACAACATCCTTGGCGGACAGGTTGATCTCTTGCAGATTGCGCCTGCCTTCCTCCACATCGTCTTCCGCACCCTCCACGGCATGCAGAATGGCCTTGGGACCGCCTGCGATCAGACCGACGACCATGCCCTCAGGCACGGAGAAAGTGGGCGGGCATTCGGATGCATCGAGAACGCCGAGCCGGGCGCTCGTTCCTGCGCCAATGTAGATCAGGCGGCCGCCTTCGCGAAACGCGCGGACGATCTCGTCCACGGCCTTCGCGATTTCAGGGATAACACGGGCAACCGCTGCCGGAACCAGTTCATCCTCCCGATTCATGACGGTTAGAATGTCTTCAGTCGGAAGCAGATCGATCGACATGGAATTGGGATTGCGAGCTTCCGAAACCAGCTGCTCTAGTTCGGCCATCAGGTGCTGGTGCGACATGGATCCTCGCTCATCATTTTTTAACAGACTATGATCGTATATTCCGACTGTCAACGAGAAAAGGAATATATTATTCCTTAAGGGTCATGTCCAAAATGGTCGCCTGATCAGTTCGTCGTCGGGGATTAAAGTCGCCTTGCGAGAATGATCGAGCCGCTCACCGCATCGCCATCGGCAGGCTTCAAGCGGCGGCGTACATCGGGTGAAAGCCACGGCTCAAGAGGGCCGGAAAGACCCCCCAGTAGGGTAACCAGAGGCGCACCGTATTCTATCAGCCTGCGCACCAGCGCATCGATCTGCTCGGCACCCGCCTGTACGATCTGCCGTGCTGCCGCATCCCCTTGATCCGCATGGCGCAGAACCAGCGGCGCGAAGGTGGCGTAGTCGGTCGCTGTTGCCTTATCCATCCAGCCGACGATCTTGGCTGGCGTTTGGTCGAAACGGTTCAGCACTTCGTTCAGCAGGGCTGTCTTTTCGCGCCGCCCATCGAAAGCCCGCAGAGAAAACTGGATGGCCTTCAGGCCGAGGTCGGCACCGCTGCCCTCATCGGAAATCGGAAAGCCATAGCCACCGGCGCGCAACTCCTGACCGCCGACAATGGCAAGCCCGATGGAGCCCGTACCTGCAATGACGATGCCGCCATCTTGGCCGGAATGGGCTCCTAAACAGGCGGCTGCTCCATCTGAGGTGAAGCATATGCTGCCGAAAGGATGTGGTAGTGCTTCCAGTTCTTCGCGGGATCCCGCCCGTGTGAGGCCTGCAATGCCGATCCCGGCTTTGACGTTGCGAGCCTCTAAGGGATTAAGGCCCGCTTCTTCCGCAGCCCCCGTCCAGGCCCGCATAACCGAGGCCCAGGCGTTTTCGACGCCCAGCCGCGTGGTGGCAGGGCCAGAAAGACCCTGACCCAGCACGTTTCCCGCCTCATCCACCAGTCTCGCACGGCAGCCAGTGCCGCCGCCATCGACACCGAGAAAGAGCACCTGGTCCTTCAACTCGGCTGTCATCGGGACACCCGCCGGATGTTTGCGCCGCATTGGGAGAGCTTGCGGTCCAACTGCTCGTAGCCGCGGTCCAGATGATAGACGCGCTTGATGACCGTTTCGCCCTCTGCCGCAAGCGCTGCCAGAACGAGACAGACGGAGGCGCGCAGGTCCGTCGCCATGACCGGCGCACCCTTGAGGAACGGCTTGCCTCGCACCAGAGCCACCGCTCCGTTCAGGGCGATATCGGCTCCCAGACGGCCCAGTTCCGGCACATGCATGAAGCGGTTTTCGAAAATGGTTTCGCGAATGACGCTTGCTCCATCCGCAAGGCAGGCCATGGCCATGAACTGCGCCTGGAGGTCTGTCGGAAAGCCGGGATAGGGCTCAGTGGTGATATCGGCATGTTTGATCCGTTCACTGCCGTTCACCACCACCCCCCGGTCTCCGGGCCATACGGTTGCACCCATGCTTTCCAGCACTTGCAGAACGGATGCCATATGCTCCATGCGCGCATTGACAAGCTCGATCCGTCCGCCGGTGATCATCGCAGCGGCGGCATAGGTGCCTGCTTCCACGCGGTCGGGAATGGCATGGTGGCTGGCAGGCCGCCAGTTCGTTTCTCCCTTCACCAGAAGGCGATGCGTGCCAGCGCCTTCGATCTCGGCACCCATGGCGGTCAGGCAGGCGACGAGATCCACCACTTCCGGCTCGCGGGCCGCATTCAGGATTTCCGTTTCACCCTTGGCACAGCAGGCCGCCATCAATGCAGTTTCCGTGGCACCAACCGATGGCCCTGATAGAACGATACGCGCACCTTTCAGGCCGCCATTGGTAGACGCAACGATGTAGCCGCCCTCGACGGAGATTGTGGTACCGAGTGCGGTCAGAACCTTCAGGTGCATATCAACCGGCCTTGCGCCAATCGCGCAGCCGCCGGGCAAGGAAACGCGGGCGGCACCGAACCGGGACAGGAGAGGGGCCAGCACAAGAATGGAAGCGCGCATTTTGCGCACCGTTTCATAATCCACTTCGCCCGGCGTCAGTTGCGCTGCGTGAATGGTGGTGCCTGCCGCATCCTGTCTCAGTTCCGCGCCATACTGGGAAATAATCCGCAGCATGTTCTCCACATCCGAGACCTTCGGCAGGTTCGTCAGCTCCAGCGGATGGGGAGAGAGGAGCGCTGCGGCGATTTGCGGAAGAGCGGCGTTCTTGGCACCGGAAATCGGCACTGCGCCATCCAGCCTGTTGCCGCCAGTGATATGCAGTTCGTCCATGGGCTCGTCATCCGGTCAAAGACTGCGACATGCAGGATTCGGGGGGTGACCGATCATAGGATAGGCGCTATAATATTCCAGATAATTTTTAAATTTCGAATAGCTTATTCCGTGGAGGGATCATGTCGGTTCTCAAGGTTATCCAGGCGAAGCTGGATTCCATGACGGATGCCGAGCGCCAGATCGGCCAGTTCATTATCGATGATCCCGACCGCATGGTTCAGCTTTCCTCGGCCGAACTGGCGGCTGCCACTGGGCGCAGCCAGTCCAGCGTGGTCAAGTTCTCGCAGAAGATCGGCTATGATGGCTATCAGCAGCTGAAGCTTGCCGTCACCAAGGCCAAGGCACAGGAATGGCGCGTGCCTTCCGGCATGATCCACGGCACGATCGATGCAGGCGATAATTTCGTCACCATTCAGCAGAAGCTGGTGGCGAGCAAGGTGTCTGCCATGCAGCAGACCATGCAGGTGAACGCCGAGGATGCGGTGACGCAAGCGGTTGCAGCACTTGCCAAGGCACGCCGTATTCATCTGGCGGGCATCGGTGCCTCATCGCTGGTAGCGCGGGACTTTTCCTACAAACTGCTGAAGCTTGGCCTGATGGTGCTGATGGACCGCGACCCGCACGTGCAGATGGCGAATGCTGCCTCGTTGGGCGAGCGCGACGTGCTTTTCGCCATTTCGCAGTCAGGCGGCAACAGTGAGACGATCCGGCTGGCGGAACTGGCCCGCACATGCGGAGCCAAGGTCATTACACTGACAGGCCTCCACGGTAACAAGCTGGCGCAACTGGCCGACATCTCGCTGCATACGGTGGCTGATGAGGAGCGGGTTCGCTCCTCCGCCATCACGTCACGCGATGCGCAGCTTGCCATCTGCGATCTCGTTTTCCTGCTGCTGATTGCCAAGCTTCCTGGCGCAAACGATGCCATTCACGCCAGCGAGGCGGCAGTTTCCATCCTCAAGACTTAGGTAGAGGGCGCTACTTGATAGCGCCCGCCGTCATGCCATTGATGAATTGCCGTGACAGAGCGATGTAGAGAATGATGATCGGCAGTGCCGAGAGCGTGAGGCCGGAAAACAGCACGCCCCAATCCGTGCCGAACTCACCCATGAAGGTCGTCAGGCCCTGCGGCAGGGTTTTCAGATTGTTGTTCTGGATGAAGATCAGCGGGAAGAAGAAGTCGTTCCAGATGGGTACCACGTTCTGGATCGCGGCAATCACCATGGCAGGACGCACCAGCGGCAGCATGATGGACCACATGATGCGGGCCTCGTTCGCCCCATCCATGCGCGCTGCATCTTCCAGCTCGTTTGGCAGGCTGCGAATGAAGCCGGTCATGATGAAGACGGTCGTCGGCAGGCCGGTGGCGACATAGATGAAGATCAGCGAGAGCCGCGAGTCGATCAGGCCGAAATCGCGCATCTGGATGAAGAGGGGAATGATGGCAAGCTTCAGCGGCAGGGTCAGGCCCGCAAGGAAGAACAGCAGAATGAGGCCGGAGCCACGAAATTCGTAGCGGGCAATGGCATAGGCCGCCATGGTGCCGAGGATCAGGATCAGCGCAATTGAGGCGCCGGTAACGATGAGCGAATTGCCCATGTAGAGCAGAAAATCCGTCTCGTTCCACACCCGCAAAATGCTCTTCACATTGGTGAAGTCTGGAATTGAGAACGGCGACTGGAAAATCTGAGCATTGGTTTTGAAGGCGGAAAACACCATGATGACGATAGGAGCCAGCATGACGATGCTGTTGCCGATCAGAAGAATCTGGATCAGCCCATCCCAGCCGAAGGTGCGGAATGTGCTGCTCTCGACGGATTTCCTCATAGCTGGATCTCCCGCTTGCGCAGCCGGATGGTGATGACGCTGGAAACCACGGCGATGAACAGGAAGATCAGCACAGCGAGCGCACTGCCGGGACCGAAGTTTTCAGCCGACGCAGACATGCTGCCGAAGGCAGTCCGGTAGAAGTAGAGGCCAAGCACGTCTGTTGCGCCATGCGGCGAGCCATCGACGCCACCCATGATGAAGGGCAGTTCAAACCAGTTGAACGCACCGACGAAGAGCAGGGTGAAGACAACGGTAGCGGAAGGCGCGACCAGCGGCCAGACGATCTTGCTCATCTTCACCCATTCGCTTTCGGTTTCCATCCGCACGGCATCCAGGATTTCTGAAGGGATGCGCTGCATGCCAGCAAGAAAAACCAGCGTCGGGAAACCCACCATGTGCCAGGCATTGGCAACGACAATCGCGGTCAGTGCTGTCGAATCCTGCCCCAGCCATGGCTGGGCCAGACTGCCAAGTCCGACCGCGCGAAGGCTCGCATTCACCGCGCCGAATAGCGGATGATAGAACAGTTTCCACAGCAGACCGACGATGACGGTCGAAAGCACGACCGGCAGAAACACAGCGATGCGGTGGAAGCGCGCACCCCAAAGCTCGCGCCACAGGCAATAGGCGAGAATGAAGCCAAGGCCGTTCTGCAACACCATCAGGGCGAAGAAGACGAAGATATTGTGTTTGAACGCGTTGATCGTTCGTTCCGAGAACGGAAACTCAAACAAAACGCGATGGAAATTATCAAACCAGATGAAATCGCCACGAGCCAGCCCGTGCCATTCATAGAAGGCATAGGCGAAGGCCGATAGGATCGGATAGACGAGAAACAGACACATGAAGGCAATGGGCGGCACGACGAGTGCTGCAATCCATAATCTTCGACCTGTCAACTGGCTGGAAATCATCAGACGATCCTGCACGGCCTGCGAGGGAAAGGGTCGCCCTATTCAGGCGACCCATTGAGATGTTACTTTTTGAACGGCGCGTACCAGGCAGCCAGACCATCGGTCATCGACTTGCCGACATCGGCGGGTGTCGCCTGACCATTCAGCAGCTTGGAAACGCCAGCCTGGATGAGGTTGGAGCCCGTGGGTTCGCCGTAACGGAAGTTCACCAGCGTCATATAGGCGATGGAGTTCTTGTTCAGCTCTGCCACCTTGGCCAGAAGCGGGCTGTCGAAGGTGACGCCCGGAACCGCGGACACATTGCTGAGGCGGTTGGCAAAGGCCTGCGCGAATTCCTTGCTGGCCGCGTAGTTCAGGAACTTGACGGCGGCAGCCTCATCCTTTGGCTTGGCATTGGCACCGAAACCGGAATCGAAGAACAGGCCGACGAGCTTCTCGTCTTCCGCCTTCAGGCCGGGGGCTGCGAAGACACCCATCTTCAGCGCCGGGTTCTGCTTGGCAAAGTTTGCCAGTTCGAAGGAACCGCCTGCGAACATGCCTGCCATGCCGGAGGTAAAGAGCTGCTGGGCGGAGGCGTAATCAAGACCGACGAAACCTTCCGGGAAGTATTTGGAGATTTCCTTCAGCTTCGTCAGCGCCTCGACGTAGCGCTTGTCGTTGAAGTCTGTCTTGCCCGCCATCAAGTCTGCATAAAATGCCTTGCCCATGATGGAGGAGGTGAGTGCCGAAACGATGGTTTCGTTCTGCCACGCGGTTGCCGTGCCGTTCGCGAAAGGCATGACACCCGCGGCCTTCAGCTTTTCGCAGGCAGCGATGAACTCATCCCAGCTCTTCGGCTCTGTGATGCCGTTCTTCTGGAAGATTTCGGTGTTGTAGATCACCAGCATGGTCTGGCTTGCAGCAGGCACCGCATACAGCGTCTTGTTGGAGCGCATGGTGACAGATGCGAGCGCGGCTTCGGAGAAGCCCTTGACCGCTGGAATCTTCTTGTCGTCGAGCGGCATCAGGTAGCCAGCGCCGGCAAGACTTTCGATGCCGCCATAGGTGCGCGTCATCATCAGGTCCGGACCCTTGCCACCGGCAAGTGCTGTGGAAAGCACCGTGTTGTAGTTGGTGGCCTCGAACGCCTCGAACTTGATGGTGATATCAGGGTTCGCCTTGGTGAAATCGGCGAAGAACTTTTCGTATTCGGCCTTGTCTTCCTGGCGCCAGGTCCAGAATGAAAGCTCGGTCGCGAAGGTCGCGGTTGCTGACAACAGGTTTGTGCAGGCGATGGCTGCTCCCAAAAGAAGTCTTTTCATGTGTTCCTCTCTCTTTGTTTTATCATTCACAGGGTAACCATCCTCACATCGCCAGGCGTTGTGAGGTCTTGCTGCTGAAGAAGTGGAGCTTGTCCGCCATAACGCGGATCTTGACCGGCGTATCGGGCGCGTATTGCGTATCCGGCGTGCAGCGAATGGAAACCGGTGCTCCTTCGCCCATCTTGACATAGACGTAGGCGCTGTCTCCCAGATATTCGGTGTAAACCACCTGTGCGGCAAAGCCTTCGCCCTGAAGATCGGGAGAAATGCTCATTCCATCCGGGCGCACGCCCATCATCAACTCACGATCTGCGGCAGAGGGCAGGCGTGTCAACGAAATCGCGCCAATGCCGGGCGCGATCAACCGATCTCCCTCGCGCTCGACACCAAGCATCGCCATGCGCGGCGAGCCGATAAAGTTCGCCACGAAGGTATTGGCCGGTGTCTCATAGAGTTCACGCGGAGAACCGAACTGCTCGATCCGGCCGCCATTCATCACCACAATCCGGTCTGCCAGGGTCATGGCCTCCACCTGGTCATGCGTGACATAGATGGTCGTGCCGCCGATCTCGCGGTGAAGGCGGGCAATCTCAAGCCGCACCTCCGAGCGAAGTGCTGCATCGAGATTGGACAGCGGCTCATCCAGCAGCAGAAGCTGCGGCTTGCGCACCAGTGCGCGCCCGATGGCCACACGCTGGCGCTGACCGCCTGAAAGCTCGCGCGGCTTGCGCTCAAGCAGAGGTTCAAGCCGCAGCATGCGCGTTGCTTCCGCAATGCGCGCCTCCACTTCCGCCTTGCTCAACCCCATCAGCCGCGCACCGAAGGCCATGTTCTCGTAAACGTCCATGTGCGGATAAAGCGCATAGGACTGGAACACCATGGCGATGCCGCGGCGTGAGGGGGCCACCTCGTTCATGCGCTTGTCGTTTAGCAGGAACTCGCCATCCGTAATCGGGTCCAGCCCTGCGATGAGGCGCAGAAGAGTGGATTTCCCGCAGCCGGAAGGGCCAACGAAGACGATGAGTTCGCGATCATTCACATCGAGATCGATGCCATGCAAGACCTCTACGGCCTTGAAACGCTTTTTGATTCCGCGCAGTGACAATCGAGCCAAGTGGCAAACTCCGTGTCTGATCGGTCAAAGCTGCTGGGCAGCGGTTGGCTGCCTCAGCACTTGTTCTATGTGGGAAATCGTTTCCGCCGCAGTGGTGTGATAGATGCTGTTCCACCCGAGGCGACGGGATGTGTGAATATTGTCCAGCGTATCGTCGACGAAAATGATCTGGTCTGCCGAAACATTCTCGCGCTCCTGTACAGCAAGATAGATGTCTTCGGCAGGCTTCTCCATGCCCATTTCATGAGACAGGTAGCAGGCGTCGAAAAACTCCGGCCCCAGAAGCTCTTCTATGATGTGCCGCCAGTGAATGGCTTGCGTGTTCGAAAGGCAGACCACCCGATGCGCCACCCGGAGCTGGCGCACATAGCTGGCCATCTCTTCCAGCACGCCGCTCAGAAGTGCGGTTTCCGCCGCAAGAACTTGTTCAATCTTGAGGCCGTAAATGTGCTGAACCCGGTCGAGATAATCACCTTCGCTGATCCGCCCAAGGCGAAATAGCATATTGGCTTCAGCTAGGCCGGCATCGGGAGCGGAACCGCCACTCCACCGACCGCCTGCCTCGAGCGCAGTCCTGCGCCTGTCAGCATTCAGCTCGATGAAAACTCCGCCGACATCAAAAACGAAGAGCAGCTGATCGCGCTGTTGTGTCTGCCCGCCCATCCAATGCCCTCCACAGGTCAAACCCGTAATGGGAAGGAGAACGCCCTACATCCTTCCGTTCTCGCTCACATTGGCAAATCGCGGAGGAATTATCAATTCCTAATATCGTAAAAATCTAGAATAAAATATTTTGAGTAAGGGGGCCGGTCCTACGACCGACCCGCTCAGGAGTTTCAGCTGTTGTGAACAGCCAGCAGATCCTCATAGCAGGAGGCATTGCTTGCCAGCACGGGATGACCGGCCATCAGGTTTTCACCCGATAATGGATAGGGCAACACGCGTCCGCCCGCTTCCTGCACAAGGCAGAAGCCTGCCATGCAATCCCACGCCCGCATGACAGGCTCATAATAGCCAACAAGCCTGCCGGATGCGACATAGGCGAGCATCAGGGCGCCGGAGCCATTGCGAATGAAGTTGCCGCCGCGTGCGAGAACATTCGTGATGATTTCGCCAACGCGCTCAGGCGTCACATGGTTGTTGCTGCCAATGCCCGTCAGTGCGTTCTGCATGTTGCGGCTGGGGTCCAAAGTCAGAACCTTGCCGTTGAGAGTAGCGCCCTGTCCGGCCGCCGCGGCATAGTGCTCCTCCAAGCATGGAACATAAATGACGCCGATGACCGGCTTTTCGTCCTTCACGACGGCAATCGAAATGCACCAGGTGGGCATGCCGTTGACGAAGGGTGCCGTGCCGTCGATCGGGTCGACGATCCATGTATAGCCGGACGTGCCTTCCTCAAGACCGTCTTCCTCGCCCAGAAATCCATCGTTCGGGAAGGCATCGGCCACACGCTGACGAATGAGCTTCTCGACATTGCGGTCTGCCACCGACACGACATCATGCAGATCGCGTTTCGTCTCAATCACCAGAGTATCGCGACGGTTGAAGTAATCGAGGGCCACTGCGCCTGCTTCGACCCCAAGCGTATTAGCCAAAGAAAAACGTGTCTCGAGGTCGTTATCCATTACAGTCATTTCCATTCCTTTTATGCATCGATCAACGCGATACCGCGATTCTTGAACCCGAGTGTGACGTCGCTTGCTGCCGCGAGGCTATGCTCCACATCATGATCGATGATAAACAAGGTGCCGACTTCCGTTTCCACTTCATATTCCACATGGCCGCCCAGATAGGCGGAATGCAGAACGCGACCGGGTAGGCCCGTACCGCCCGACGCACCAATCTGGATTGCACCGGGACGCACCGCGAGTTTGGCACTGCCGCTGCGGGGCTGGCGTGTCGGGACGCGATGTTCGATGCTGCCCACGCGGATCACTGCGCTGCTGCCCTCGAGACCAATCACCTCGCATGGGATGACATTTGCCTCGCCCATGAAATCGGCGATGAAGGAAGAGGCCGGCGTCTCGTAGAGTTCGCGCGGTGCGCCCGACTGTGCGATCTGACCATCCTTCATCACCACAATGCGGTCCGAAACGGCCAGTGCCTCGTCCTGATCGTGGGTCACGTAGACGGCTGTGAAACCGAGACGCTGCTGCAACTCCCGGATCTCGGTGCGAACCCGGCGGCGAAGCCGTGCATCCAGGTTGGAGAGCGGCTCATCAAGCAGCAGAACCTGCGGCTCCAGCACCAGCGCGCGGGCAACCGCCACGCGCTGCTGCTGGCCACCGGAAAGCTCTGCCGGCAGACGATGGCCCATTCCGCCGAGGCCAACAAGCTTCAGGCCCTCTTCTGCCTTTTCCTTCGCCTCATTCTTTTTGAGGCCTGAGGAGAGAAGACCGTAGGCGACATTCTCCACCGCGCTCATATGCGGGAAGAGCGCGTAGGACTGAAAGACCATGGAAACATCACGTTCATTGGCGGGCAGCATGGTGACATCCTTGCCACCAATCAGTATGCGACCGGAGGTCGGGTGTTCCAGCCCTGCCAACATGCGCAGCGTGGTGGTCTTGCCGCAGCCGGATGGCCCCAGAAGTGTGACCAGTGTACCCGGTTCGATGGTGATCGACAGATCGGGGATGGCCGTGAATGAGCCGAAGGTTTTGCGGACGTGTTCGAAAACGACTGAACCGGCTTTGACGTTGATCATGCGGTTTTCTCCTGACCGAGAGGAAGAGTTTGTGCCTTTTGCTGTCCTGCTACACGATTTTCGCGGCGCAGACGGCGTTCGCCTACCAGAAGCTGGAAGCCTGCGATCACGGTGATCATGACCACGATGAGCATGGACGAGTAAGCAATTGCCACGCCGTATTCGCCATTTTCGACCAGCCCGACGATATAGGACGTCGCCATGTTGTATTGCGCGCTGACGAGGAAGATGACGGCGCTGATGGAGGTGATCGCCCGCACGAAGGAATAGACCAGCGCTGCGGTGATTGCCGGACGAAGCAGCGGCAGAACCACCTTGCGGATGGTGCGGAAGCTGTCGGCGCGGAGCGTGAGCGATGCCTCGTCCAGGCTCTTGTCCAGCTGGCTCATGGCTGCGATGCCGCCGCGCACGCCAACCGGCATGTTTCGGAACACGAAGCAGGCGATGAGAATGAGGGCGGAACCTGTCATTTCCAGCGGCGGCAGGTTGAAGGCCATGATGTAGCTGACGCCGATAACCGTGCCGGGAATGGCAAAGCTCATCATCAGGGCAAATTCGAACAGGTTGCGACCTGCAAATTTCTGGCGGACGATGATGTAGGCGGTCAGCAGGCCAACGGCGGCCGTCAGCGGTGCCGAGATCAGGGCAATTTCCATCGTCGTCCAGAAGGAATTCCAGGCCACGCCGGTCCATGCGATCTGGCCGTTGTTGATGCCGACGGAGAAGGCGCGGATGTAGTGATCGAGCGTCAGCGTGTTATCGAGGCCCCAGGTTTTCACGAAGCCGCCGACGAGGATCATGCCGTAGACGACAACGGTGAAGATCATCCATGGAATGACGATGGCATGAACCCCGATGGAGAGGGAGCGGGGAAGCGCGATATGCGCACCGCTGTCGCCTTTGCCGGTGACGGTCGCAAAGTTCTTGCCAGCCAACCAGAAGCGCTGTGCCAGGAAGGCGCTGAGCGTGAAGCAGAGCAGCACGACGGCGAGCACGGCTGCACGGGACGGGTCATTCTGCGAACCGACGACGGCGAAAAAGATTTCCGTCGAGAGAACGCCGTGACTTCCGCCAAGCACCAGCGGGTTGCCGAAATCGGCCATGCTTTCAATGAAACCGATGAGGAAGGCATTGGCGAGGCCGGGTTTCATCAGCGGCAGCGATACCTTCCAGAACGTGCGCCAGCGATCTGCGCGAAGCGTCTGCGAGGCTTCTTCCATGGAGGGACTGACGCCTTCTACAACGCCGATCAGCACGAGAAAGGAAATGGGGGTGAAGGAGAGCACCTGCGCGATCCAGATGCCGGTCATGCCGTAGAGCCAGCGACCCGGTTCTATGCCGAACCAGTGCGACAGGGTTTCCGTCACGACACCGGCGCGACCGAAGAGCAGCGTCAATGCAAGTCCGATGACGAAGGGTGGCGTGATGATCGGCAGAACGGTCAGCAGCCGCAGACCCTTCTTGAACGGAAAGCGCGTGCGCGTCGCAACCAGAGCAAAGGCAAGGCCAAGAATGGTCGAGCCGGTCGCCGTCATGATTGCCAGGAACAATGTGCGCCAGGCAACGCCGCAGCGTGAACCGCCCACAAGGCATTCGAGGCTCCAGATGCCGGGGTCGCGCATATTCTTGATGAAGCCGTCAGGATTGAACGAGCCATCAAAATCCTGAAGCGCAGCCACCATCATGCTGCCGATGGGATAGAAAACGAAGACACCGACAAGGAAGATGAGCGAGGTGATACACGAGACGATGAAGGCATCGCCCTTCATGAAGCCACGTTCCGCCAGACCGAAAGACAGCGTCAGGACAAAGACGAATGCCAGCAGAACGGCGCCTGCCCCCATGGAAGGTTGCCCATCGGCAAGTGTTCCGAACAATCGCTCGCTGATCGACCATGTGAAGCCGGAAAAGCCGATCGCCAACCCCTGCAAGGTCAAAAAGGCAAGTCCGAGGCTACCCGCCGCGACCAGCACTGCGCCTCGTTTGGCCGGATCCTTGATCGTGCGCGCAAAGGCAGCAATCGCCAGGAACACAACGGCGCCCAGAATCCAGATGCGCCCGAAGGAGGCGATCTGCAGCAGGCCCGGCGCACTGCCCTTCGACATGGGGAAGGAGGAAAGCCAGCTAAGGCCGAAGAAGCCGCCATCGATGCGGTACCATGGGACAAGCGTCAGCGCCGCCGCCCCCAGAGCCAGAACAATATCCAGCCTGCGATTGCCATGTCTCATGGTCAACCTCGTGTTCTAGAATGTCTTTTTGGGAAAGAAGAGGAGGCGACGTGCAGGTTCGCACGCCGCCGGCCTTATCTCATCGGATCAGTTGGCAACCGCGCCGACTTCCTTGTCCCACCGCTCCAGCAGCGCCTTGCGCTTGGCAGGCTCGCCATAGGTCTTGAAGTCGTAATTGATCAGCTTGATGTCCTCGAAGCGCGGGGCTTCCTTCGGGATCTCGGCCTTCTTGTTGGATGGCAGCTGGAACGACTTCGCATCCTTCATGCGCGACTGCACTTCCGGCTTCAAAGACCAGTCATACCAGATCTTGGCGTTATCCATGTTCTTGGCGCCCTTGACGATCGACATGGAGCCAATTTCGTAACCAGTTCCTTCACAGGGCGCGATGGACTTGACCGGGAACCCTTCTGCAGTCTGTGCAACCGCATCATGCATGAAGACGATGCCAAGCGCCGTTTCACCGCGTGCCGCCGCCTTGACCGGCGCAGAGCCGGACTTGGTGTACTGCGAGATGTTGGTGTTCAGCTTCTTCAGATACTCAAAGGCCTTGTCTTCACCCATGATCTGCACGAGAGAGGCAAGCGCTGTGTAAGCGGTGCCGGACGAATTGGGGTTGGCGATCTGGATTTCGCCCTTCAATTCCGTGGCCAGAAGATCTGCCCAGCACTTCGGCTCCTTGTAGCCCTTTGTCTTGAAGATTTCCGTGTTGTAACCCCAGCCCAGAGCACCGGCGTAAACGCCGACCGTCTTGTAGTTCGCGCTCTCGGCCTGGCTCTTTGCCCAGTCCGTCAACTGATCGAGCATTGGCGACTTGTATTCCTGGGTCAGGTTTTCAGACGCTGCCTGGAGATGGGGGTCTCCGGTGCCTGCCCACCAAAGGTCGGTCTTTGGGTTGCGGGCTTCAGCGCGGATCTTGGCATAGGCTTCGCCGGATGACATGCGCACCATGTTGACCTTGATGTCGTGCGCCTTTTCGAAGTCGCCCTTCATCTGCTCGCAGATAACGACGTCGGCGGCGCAGATCAGGTTCAGTTCGCCCGCTGCGTGGGCGGGAATGGCACTCAGTGCCGTGCCTGCAAAGAGCAGGGTGGAAAGAAGTGTCAGGCGCATAAGGTCTCCTCCTGTTTTAAGCGTCTGGTCGAAAACTCCAGGCAAGGCTTCGCCGGTCGGCTGGCTGATGGGAGCTGCCGAGGTGATGGAAAAGCCTTGCAAGGTTACTGGGTGGGCGGATGGATCTCCGTATCGAAGCGGGCAAGCAGCCTGCTTCTCTCTTCCGGGGAACCAAAGGTGGCGAAATCGTAATCCACCATCTTGATCAACGAGATATCTGGCGCACCGGGCGGAAGCGATGCTTTTGAATTCGAAGGCACCTGGTTCTGGTCTGCCTGCGCGCCGGTTGCCTGTCCCTCCGGACTTAAAGCGAAATCGACGAAGCGCCTTGCCAGATCGCGGTTCTTCGTGCCCAGCACGATACTGACTGCGCCGATCTCGTAGCCTGTCCCTTCGCAAGGGGCGACAATCACGAGTGGCGCACCCGCTTCCTTCTGGGTTACGGCATCGTGCATGAAGGATATGCCGATCAGCGTTTCTCCCCGGGCGGCTGCCTTGACCGGCGCAGATCCTGCCTTTGTATAGTCCGCGATGTTGCGGTCCAGCGCCTTCATGTAGGTGAAGGCTTCGTCTTCGCCGAAGAGCTGGATCAGCGTTGCAAGCGTCGTGAAGGCGGTTCCGGACGAATTCGGATTACCGGACTGTATCTTGCCGCGATAGGCTTCGCTGATCAGGTCTTTCCAGCAGTTGGGCGCTGCAAGATTGGCTTTCTTGAGAAGCTCCGAATTATAGGCAAAGCCCAGGGCACCGGCATAGATTCCGGCTGCGCGTCCTCCGGACATATCGAAGAAGTTCTGCGCCCAGGGAAGCACATCGGTTTCGTGTTTCGAGGTGTAGGCTTCCAGCAGGTTTTCGGATGCGGCCTGCAAATGCGTATCACCCGTGCCGCCCCACCAGACATCGACGCTCGGATTGTTTTTCTCCAGGCGGATCTGATCCAGGATTTCACCGGTGCTCTTGCGTTGCATGGAAACGGTCAGGCCGCTATGGCGCTCGAAAGCCCGCTTCATGGTCACGCACCAGGCCTCATCCACCCCGCAAAGGATGTTGAGCGGCTCTGATCTTGCTTGCGAGCCGAAAGCCAGTGTCGTCACCAGCCCCAGCGCAATAGCACCCAACCTAAACACAAATTCCTCCCCGCCGGAACCTCCCCGTTCCTTAGGCTCTGAACATCGCACAGGAGACGGAATTCACAACCCCTCGAATGGTTACCGATTTTTCACTGCAGTGCCGAACCGCATGTCAAACCTTACAAATATTACAAAATTGACATTGCCGGTCATCAGCCAGCCTTTGATCATTTTCGGTAACCCCCCTAATATCATGATGGGGAGGACTACAGAGTGCTGAATCAGAAGGTAAGAATTCTGATCGTCGAGGACGATCCGGATATGGCAGAGCTTATCTCCGATCTCGTGGAGGCGGAGGGCTGGGCGCCACGCCTCGCCGCTTCGGCTGAGGTGGCCATGGATCTTCTCACCCAAGAGCCTGTGCATCTCATTCTGGTCGATCATAATCTGCCCGGCATCTCCGGCCGTGCCTTTGCGCAGCGGGTTCGCGCCCAGATGAACGTGGGCATCGTGATGGTAACGGCTGCCGGAAGCGCGACGGATCGCGTGCTGGGGCTTGAAACGGCAGCCGACGATTATGTCGTCAAACCGTTCGAGCCGATTGAACTCACCGCACGCATCAAGGCAGTGCTGCGTCGTACGATCCCGTCCCTGAAGGCGGAAAAGGAGGCCGAGCGGGATCACGGCAATCCGTCGCTGAGGCTTGGCGACTGGCTGATTGATCTGACCGCGCGGCGGGCCGTGTGCATGAGTGATCGCAGCAAGACATTGACCGCCGCAGAATTTGCGCTTCTCGAAATTCTGGCGGAAACACCCAATCACCCGGTCAGCCGCTCGCACATCCTTGATCGGCTAGGCGCCGAGACGGACCGCTTCATTGACCGTAACGTGGATGTGCTCGTGCTGCGGCTGCGGCGAAAGATCGAGCGCAATCCCGATCTGCCGCTCCACATCAAGACACGGCGCGGAAAGGGATATGTTCTGCACACCGATGACGGTGAGTTGGCACCTTGATTAACCGGCCCTTCCTATCCTCGATCGCCTTTCGTCTGCCCTTTGCCATCGCCTTCATCTGCGCCTCGGTGGTGGTGCTTTCGGCGGTCGCTATCTACGGCCTGCAAAAGGCGCGTACCGAAATGGCGACCTACAGTCTGCAGGCCTTTTCGAGCCTTGCCAGAGCCTCACTCGTATCCCGTCAGGTTTCCGACCTGGTCTCGAGCGCTCCGTTCCTCATGAATGCGACGTCCCCCTATCGGGTTTCCAGCGAAAGCCGGGCCGTTGTGGCGCAAGTGGATGGCTTGTTGCTGGCCATGGAGCCGCAGAAGGATGACGATTTTATCCGGGGGTTCTCCAATCGGCATATTCGGGACCTGTTGCAGGAGATCCGTACCCAGACGCTGGCGCTGGCAGCGGATGCAGAGGCCGCGCAGGCGCGCAAGGCTGATGCGGCGGCAGCTCTCGGCGAGATTGCGACAGGCCGCAATATTGCCGATCTCGAATTGCGGCGGCGGCTGAACACCATTGTACAATCGGCTTCCAATTCCGACAGCCTGTTCCAGCTTGGTGAGTTGAAGCGCCGCTACGTCTCGGAAACCGCGCTTTTCAAAAGTCTGGTCGATGCGGGTCCCAGCCTGCCGCTGGCAGAGCTTCAACCCTACGAGCGGGTTTTTCAGGCACAAACAGAATATCTCCTGGAAATGTTTTCGATCCGGGGCGCTGTGGCACGGCTCCATTCCGTCTCCCGCGACTTGTCGCATGCAACCGAGATGCAGACGGAAGCGGTGGCGAGAGGGTTGAATGAAGGGCTCACCTCCGCATCCAACGCGCTCAGTCGCCTGCTGATCATGGTCGCGCTCGCTTCGCTGCTGGTGCTGGTACTGGCGACGATTTCAATCCGCTCGGTGATGCGGGTATCGCGCGGGATTGTTGCCTTGTCGAACGGCATGAATGCGCTGGCCAAAGGCGAGCACAATGTCGGCCTTCCTGTCTATGCGGGCAGCGAAACGGAACTGGTACACCTGTCTGACGCTTTCCGCGCCTTCAAGGAGAGCGTCGATCGGGTGACGCGCTTGCGCCGCACGGCAGAGGCGGCTGCCCGTACCATTCGCTCTACGTTCCGTACCATGAATGAGGGGATCGCGCTTTTCGACGCGACGGGTCGCCCGATTACAATGAACCGACGGGTCATCGAACTTGTCGGTCGCACCGGTTCCTCACGCAAGTTCTCTCTGCGTCGTTTTGTCGAGACGATTCCGGAAATCGATCCCGCTCTTCTGCCGACACAGGGCGACCCCGGCGCGTTGATCGAGCGTTTCGTGGTCCGCCAGCGAACGCCTGACCAGCGGGTGATCGAAGTTGCGCTATCGCGCCAGCCGGATGGCGGTATCGTGCTGCTGGCTCGCGATGTCACCGCACTCGACCGTCAGGAGACGGAAGCCGCCAAGGCGCAGCGACTGGATGGCTTCATGCGCATGACCCACCAGTTGAGCCATGAAGTCGGCAACATGATCGGCATCATAACGGGCAGCCTGGGCCTGCTGGAGCGTGAAGCCGGCTTCAACGAGCGCCAGAGACGGCATATCAACCGTATCCGCAAAGCCGCCGATCGCGGCAGCTCGCTTGCCAGCAGCATGTTGTCGATCGGTAGCCAGCAGCCGATCAACCCGGTCCTGATCGATATCGGCGCGGTGCTGAAAGGCATGATGGACGTGCTGGAAATTGCCGTCGGCAGCCGCAGCCGCGTTTCGTTGCAGCTTGAAGAGCCGCTTCCTCCTGTCGCGCTCGACGCCGCGCTCTTCGAGCAATCGATTCTCAACCTGTGCCTTAATTCGGCGGCTGCGATGCCTGATGGCGGAGAGATCACCGTACGTGCTCAGGTGCATGCATCGACACTGGTCGTATCGGTTCAGGATACCGGGCTTGGAATGAGTGCAGAAGCGATCGACCGGGCATTCGAGCCCTATTTCACCACACGGGGCAGCGATGGCGGGGCGGGACTGGGGCTTGCCGTCGTATACGGTTTCGTTCGCCAGAGCGGCGGCGAAGCAAACATAGCCTCGACGCTGAACGAGGGCACGACTGTCGAGCTTCGTTTTCCTGTTGGATAGGGATTGGATCTGACCACCGAACTGGGTGGTCAGATCCTTCTACTTCAGGCCGCGACGGATGTCCTGGCCTTCGCCGCGTCTCTGTCGTTCAGGTAGGTGATCAGATCCTCGATCGCGATCAGCGGCAGACCATGTTCTTTCGCGAAGATCTGCAGGTCGGGAAGGCGGGCCATGGTGCCGTCATCCTTCGCCACTTCGCAAATGACACCGGCCGGAAAACGACCTGCCAGCTTGCACAGCTCGACGGCCGCCTCTGTATGGCCGGGACGCGCGCGTACACCACCCTGCTTGGCGCGCAATGGGAACATGTGTCCCGGACGTGCAAACTCCTCCGGCTTCGATTTGGGATCCACAAGTGCGCGTACAGTCGCTGCACGATCGGCAGCAGAGATGCCCGTCGTCGTTCCCGGCAGGTAGTCTACCGATACGGTGAACGCCGTTTTGTGCAGCTCTGTATTGTTGGGCACCATCAACGGCAGTTCGAGTTGATCGATACGCTCACCCTCCATTGCGATGCAGACGAGGCCGCGCGCCTTGTTCATCATGAAAGCAATGTGTTCGGAGGTGGTGGAATCAGCAGCGACGATGATGTCGCCTTCATTCTCGCGGCTATGATCGTCGACCACGATGATCATCTTGCCGCTTTCGATTGCGGCGACCGCTTCTTCAATACTGGAAAAACTCATTTCAACTTGCCTTTCAAGGGTTAAGCCATTTCTGGCTGCGTTCTTTGCGTATCCTTTCGGGAACACGCGAAAACTGCCCTTGGGCGAACAGGCATTCACACGCGCAGGCCACGGCGGCCCGAGCGCACTCTGCTTGCTCTCTTCCATCCGGACTATACCGTCGGCTCCGGAGTTGCACCGGATCTGCTGACCCTTCACCTCATCAGCGAAGGCGCTCGCGGGCTTGAGGTTTGCACCTTTTACCGCCGGTGGGGAATTTCGCCCCGCCCTGAGAACATCTACAAGATAGGTAGATCATCGTCTCTATTGCAAGTACTTTTGTGAAGATATCGGTACGGAAACTGTTAACGGTCAAAAAATTCGCGCCATTGGTTTTCGCCGACAGAACAGTCCGATTTGGGTTCTGTCGCGATCTTCCAGACGTCGGCCGGTGGTTGCAGCCCGCTGACTTCCATGATCAGCTTGCGCCGAACGGCCACTTCGAAATCCTCGATCTTTTGAACCGGCAGGACGAAGGATCCCGGTCCACCGATGACGCAATCCTTGTAATATCGATCAAGGCCCGTCGTTGTGCCCGAAGGACGCAATACCAGCGCCAAGCCATTGATAATGATGCCGGACGCTATGGCCTGATCGCGTGCAGTTTCGACAGGGCCGCCCATATTGTTCGGGCCATCGCCTGACACATCGATCACCTTGCGCATTCCTTCGAACCGGTTTCCACCGATCGTCGATGTACCAAAGGTAATAGCAGCGGATATGGATGTGCGCCTTTGTGTGGCAATCGGCCTTGCCGCCAGTTTATCTGCGAAAGCTTTTGCATCCGCGCCGGTTTCGATGATTTGCCAATCGAGAACGGAAGACGGGTCCACTTCGCCCGCCCATTCATAATAGGTGATGGCGATCTTGCCGATCAGCCCCATTTTCACGGCATTGATGAAGTCTGGATGCTGAAGAGCCGCAACATAGCCTTCACGCTGTATCCTGACCTCTTCATAGTCCATGGAGCGGGATGTATCGACGGCGAGAACCAGTTCGACATCCACCTCATTTCCGCGCGTTGCAACGGGGAGGCTATGAAGGCTGGTCAGGCTCAAGAGGACTGCAAGTGTGGAAAGCATGGCATTCTCTTCACAAGCATTCGGATATTCGCAACTGTAACACAGGTTGCGCCCAGCACGAGTGAGCGAATGAACAGCCATTTCACATTTCGGTGAAAGCTTAGGCTCTCACAGTTTAGTCAGGTCGGTTGGCCGGTTCTGGAGTATGGCCTCCATCGAGAAGAAGCCGGTAACGGTCGAGAAGTCGAAGTCGGTGATGAGCTTCTGATAGAAGGCGTCATAGCCGCGCATTCCGCGCGTCACCACTTTCAGCAGATAATCCCAGTCCCCGCCAATGCGATAGAAATCCACCACCTCCGGCAATTTGTCGACATGCTTGCGAAATGCCTCTGCCCAATCCTTGGAATGATGACGCGTGCGGATCATGACGAAGACGGTGAGATCGAGGCCTACTGCGGGGAGATCGACTGACGCCTGTGACCCGGTAATGACGCCGCTTTCCTGCAATCGCTGCAGCCGCCGTCCGCAGGCGTTTTGGGACAAGCCAACTTGCTCAGCCAACTCTCGCTGCGAAAGAGCTCCATTGATTTGCAAACATGTGAGAATGCGCCGATCAATGCTATCGATTTTCGCGATTTCTTGGGTCATTTGAAACAAGCTCCAGCAGAATTTGGCGAAAATAGATGATGAAACCACCGTCCTGCAATCGCTAACTTTACCTCACAGGATTCGAGGGGAGTTTCATCATGGATCAGGGCGTTCAACAGCCGATCAGCGCACTAGCCAGGTTTGAGCAGTCGCTGATGCGACCGGATATCATTGCGGATCTGGCGAATGGCCTGATCGGGCGCGATGCCGTTGTGGATGGCCCGTTCGGGATCAAACCGCTTGTCTATGCGGATTATGTCGCATCCGGTCGGGCACTCATGCAGGTTGAGCAGTTCGTACTCGAGCAAGTGCTTCCGTATTACGCGAACAGCCATACCGAGGCTTCCTTTTGCGGGAGCACCATAACACGTATGCGCCGTGAGGCGCGCAGCCGCATCGGCGAAATCTGTGGCGCCGATTCCCGTTATGCGGTCATCTTCACGGGCTCTGGGGCTACGGCTGGGCTTAACCGTCTCGTCAAGCTTTTCGGCGCGGATCTGGCAAACACGCGGGTTATCCTCGGCCCTTACGAGCATCACTCCAATATCCTGCCATGGCGTGAGTCTGGTGCTGATATTATCGAGTTGCCGGAAGCGGAAGATGGCGGTCCCGATCTTGAAGCCCTGTCGCAGTGCTTGGCGGAGTCCAGCCGGTTTGACCGCGTGATCTGCAGCTTCTCGGCAGCTTCTAACGTTACGGGGATCGTGACGGATGTCGCGACAGTCACCCGAATGGTCAAAGCCTCCGGCGCAGTCATGATCTGGGATTACGCCGGTGCCGGGCCCTATGTACCGATCCGGATGGTGCCGTCCATTGAGGCCGAAATCGATGCCATCGTGGTCTCGCCGCACAAATTCATCGGTGGACCCGGCGCTTCGGGTATCATGATCGTTCGCCGCGATGCGGTCGGTCGTGATCTGCCGACCTGGCCTGGTGGAGGGACTGTGCGCTTCGTGTCATCCCATGGGCACGACTACGCCCAGAATCTCGAGGCGCGTGAGGAAGCCGGCACGCCGAACGTGGTTGGCGATATCCGTGCAGCCCTTGCCTTCATGGTGAAGGAGGCTATCGGGGCCGACTATATGAGGGAGCGGCAGCAGGAATTGCGTCAGCGCGCACTTTCAGCGTGGCGGGCGCATCCGAACATCGAGCTGCTCGGCAATCTGGACACGGACCGTCTGCCGATCTTCTCGTTCCGTCTTCGCGACGGGCAGGGAGGTTATGTGCACCAGCAACTGGCAACGCGTATGTTGAGCGACCGCTTCGGTATTCAGGCGCGCGGCGGCTGTGCCTGCGCCGGGCCTTATGTGCATCGATTGCTGAATATCAGCGATGAGGAGTCAGACCGTCTGCGCGCTGCAATCCTCGCTGGCGAAGAAATGGAAAAGCCGGGCTTCGTGCGCCTCAATTTCTCAGTTCTGCTGGATGACGCCAAGGTGGATTACATTCTGGCAAACGTCATCCAGCTTGCCAGCGACGCCCTGAGCTTTGGAGAGGTTTACGGTTTCGATCCGGCGCGCGCCATCTTTTTCCCGAAGGCGGCCTGAGGTTCATTTCTCTGCATCGCCCAGTGTGATCTCTGCCCGCAACTCGATGCGGCGGGCGAGATCCTTTCCGTTGCCGTTCATCGCTGCCAAGGCGAGTTGCGCCGCCTGTTCGCCAATGGCTCTGCGGGGTGATGTCGAGGTGGCAATTCGAACAGGCAGCGCGCTTGTTATCTCCAGCCCGTTGAAGCCTGCGATGAGAATGTCGCCTGGCACATCTCGCCCTAGCTTCATGCAGGCAAACAGGCTGCCTGCCGCCATATCGTCGTTCGAGCAATAGATGCAATCAAGATCCGGATGCCGCGCGAGCAGGCGTTCGGTCAGATCTCTCCCGAGCCGGGAAGATGAAGCGTCAAGACTGGTTTCGACCGAAACGAAGGTCAGGCCGTTATCCTGAAGGGCTGCCTCAAAACCGGCGCGGCGTTTGATGGCTCGTCGGTCACGGTCGACCGCACTGCCGATGTAGCCGATCCGTTTGCGGCCAGATGCAAGAATGGCCTCGGCCATGTCGCGCCCTGCTTGTGTGTGGGAAAGACCAACCACGAAATCTATTGGCTCCCCGTCCAGGTCCATGATCTGAATGACGGGAATATCGCTCTGTCGCAGCAGTTTACGCGTCTCTTCCGGCTGATCCAACCCTGTAATGATGAGCGCTGCGGGCTTCCATGACAGCATGTTGCGGATGATGTCTCGTTCCTTGTCGAGGTCGTAATCGCTGACGCCGAAAACCGGCTGGAGGCCAGAGCCTTCCAATCCGCTGATGATGCCGCCAAGCACTTCCGGGAACACGATATTGGACATGCTGGGAATGACGACGCCTATGAGATTGGTCCGGCGCGACGATAAAGAAAGCGCAAGCTGATTGCCGACATAGCCCAGTTGCTCTGCTGCAACCTTGACCTTCTCGATGCTCGCTGCGGATACATCGCGTGCGCCCCTGAGGGCTCGCGAGGCCGTCATTTTGCTGACACCGGCCCTAGCCGCCACCTCTTCCAATGTTGGCTGACGCATGTGCGAAATCCTGTTTTAGAAATTTCCCGGTTGACAGAGTTAACAATCACCTCATACGTTACCGATACCGGTATCGATACCAGTGTCAAGCATGATTGCGTTGGGAGGCGCCAGCATGACGAGGCAAATGACAGCGACAGTCATCGGTCTAGGCTCCATGGGCTGGGGTGCCGCACTTTCCCTGTTGCGCGCGGGCTTCGATGTGAAGGGCGTGGATATCCGCAGCGACGTATTGGCCAGTTTCGAGAAGGAGGGCGGCAAAGCCTATCCGGACGCTGCCAGTGCTGGCGAAAGCGACGTGGTTTTCGTCTTCGTCGTGAACTCCCGGCAGGCCGAAGAGGTTCTGTTCGGTGAGCGAGGCGCGCTGAAATCTGCCAAGGCTGGCACCGTATTTCTTCTCTGTGTCACCATGGCACCCACTGCCACTATGGAACTTGCTGAGCGGCTGAGCAGCGCGGGTATGCAGGTCATCGATGCGCCGGTGTCCGGCGGTCATATCAAGGCTTTGGCGGGCGAAATCACGGTCATGGCTTCAGGGCCCGACCAAGCGTTCGACCATGCAGCCGCGGCGCTGGATGCCGTATCAGCAAAGGTATTCCGGCTTGGCTCGGAGGTCGGTCTCGGCTCCAAGGTCAAGATGATCAACCAGTTGCTGGCGGGTGTCCATATCGCGGCAACGGCGGAGGCGCTGACTTTGGCTGCCGCCGAAGGCCTCGATCTCCGAACCGTATTCGACGTCATTCGCGTGTCTGCAGGCTCCTCCTGGATGTTCGAAAACAGGGGGGCGCACATTGTGGATGGCGACTACACGCCACGTTCGGCGGTCAACATCTTCGTCAAGGATCTCGGTATCGTGACCAGCGAGGCTGACAAGGCAGGTGCCAGCACGCCGCTCAGTGCAGCCGCACTGGCCCTGTTCAAGGAAGCAACTGAGTCCGGTCTCGGACTGGAGGATGATGCAGCGGTGGCGAAGATCCTGGCAGAACGTGCATCCATCAAGCTTCCTGGCATGGAGGGATAATCTGTGCAGATAAGCTTTGGCGCCATTGCTGACGATTTTACTGGCGCAACCGACCTTGCGGCGCTTCTGTCGCGCAGCGGCTGGCCAGTATCGCTGCGGCTTGGCCTGCCAAAGTCTGACGATACGCCTGTGGCGCCTTTCGAGATCATTGCGCTGAAAATCCGCACCGTACCGGTCGAGCAGGCTGTCGAGCAGGCCTTGATCGCCGCCGACTGGCTGGAAAAGGCCGGTGCAAAGCGGTTCTATTGGAAATATTGCTCCACCTTCGACAGCACAGCCGAAGGCAATATCGGTCCTGTTTCGGAAGCCCTGATGCAGCGCCTTGGCGCATCCCAGACCATCTATTGCCCGGCCTTCCCCGAGAACGGGCGCAGCATTTTCATGGGGCATCTATTCGTTGGCGAGCAGCCACTTGATGAAAGCGCGATGAAAGATCATCCGCTGACGCCGATGCGCGATTCAAGCCTTGTCCGGCTGCTTTCGCCGCAGGTGACCTCACCCGTCGGGCTGGCAAACCGGCTCGTGGTCGCCAAGGGCGTCGAGGCGCTGCGTGATCGACTGGACGCGCTGAAGAACGAGGGCGTGCGGCATGTCGTGGTTGATGCGGTTGCGGACGACGATCTGGCAGTCATCGCACAGGCAACCATGGGGTTTCGGCTCGTAACCGGCGGCAGTGCGCTGGCAATGCCCTTGCCGAAGTTGCTGGCCGATGCGGGGGAACTTTCGGGCTCACGCAGCCAGGGAACTCAGGTTCGCGTAGGAGAGGGGCAGATCGTACTCTCCGGCAGTTGCTCAGCCATGACCCGCAAACAGGTTGGGCGCTATCTGCCTCATGCGGAAAGCTACAGGCTCGATCCTCTGGCTTTGGCAGAGAAAGGTGTGGAACCTGCGCTGAATTGGCTGCGAAGCGTTCCAATCGATAAGGCCAAGCTCGTTTATGCCACGGCGGAGCCGGATGAGGTGCGCAACTTTCAGCTGGCGCTTGGCGTCGAAAAGTCTGGTGCGCTGGTTGAGGAGGCGTTGGCCAGGATCGCGCAGGACGCAACGCGACTTGGCGTCAGCCGTTTCGTGGTTGCCGGGGGAGAAACATCCGGCGCAGTCGTCAATGCGCTCGGTGTCAGGCAGCTATCGATCGGCAAGGAAATCGCACCGGGCGTGCCTTGGACCTATGCGAACCTTGAAGGTCGCACCATCGCACTGGCGCTTAAGTCCGGCAATTTCGGAGCGGAAGACTTCTTCGCACAGGCGTTCTGCCTTCTGGAGGCCTCATGAGCGAAGAGGCGCGGCTGCGGGACGATATATGCCGCATGGCCAGATCGCTGTTCGAGCGAGGTCTGACAGGCGGTTCTTCCGGCAATATCTCGGCAAGGCTTTCTGATGGTCGGCTTCTGGTCACGCCGACCGGCAGTTCTTTCGGTAGCCTGGATCCGGGCAGGCTTTCGCTGTTCGATGCGGATGGACGTCTGATCGGTGGCGACAAGCCCACAAAGGAAATGCCGCTTCATTCGGCCTTCTACGAGACGCGCCCGACGCGAACCGGCGCTGTGGTTCATCTGCATTCCTGCCATTCTGTGGCGCTTTCAATGCTGCCGGATGTCGACCCGGAAAACATGCTGCCGCCGCTGACGGCCTATTCGATCATGAAGCTCGGCAAGGTGAAGCTCCTGCCGTATTTCATTCCTGGCGATCCCGCCATGGGTGATGCGATCCGCGGACTGGCGGGCAAGCGCAGTGCGGTCATGCTGGCCAACCACGGGCCAGTTGTTGCCGGCAAGGATCTGGAGGCGGCAGTCTATGCGGTGGAAGAGCTGGAAGAGACCGCGAAGCTCGCGCTGCTCACCCATGGGCTGAAGCCGCGCATGCTGACACCGGAGCAGATCGCAAAGGTTGTCACGACATTCGATGTGGAGTGGGACTGATGGCGACACGCTTTTCCGCCAATCTGGGATTTCTATGGCAGGAGTTATCTCTTCCCGACGCAATTCGTGCTGCAAAGTCCGCTGGTTTCGATGCCGTGGAATGTCACTGGCCGTATAATGAGAGTGTCGATCGGCTGAAAGCGGCGCTGGATGAGACCGGTCTTGCGATGCTTGGTCTCAACACGGTTCGGGGACGCGTAGAGGCAGGCGAAAACGGTCTGGCCGCGCTTCCCGGTCGGGAACTGGAGGCGCAGACAGCAATTCGCCAGGCGCTGGATTATGCGGTGGCGCTCGATGTACCGAACATTCACGTCATGGCGGGTAAGGCGTCTGGTGAGGTGGCTCATGCCACTTATGTCGCCAATCTGACCATTGCCTGCGAACTGGCTGCGGCCCACGGCAAGACCATTCTCATTGAGCCGCTCAACAGCCGCGATGCGCCGGATTACTTCCTGAGCACCACCGCGCAGGCTGTTTCGGTGATCGAGAAGGTTGGGCACGCCAATCTGAAGATCATGTTCGACTGCTACCATGTGCAGATCATGGAAGGCGATCTGTGCCGGCGTTTTGAACGCCTGATGCCGCATGTCGGACATGTTCAGATCGCTGCCGTGCCTGATCGCGGTGAGCCGGATTCCGGCGAAATCGACTACCCTTATGTTCTGTCTCGTCTGGCATTCCTTGGTTGGGATCGTCCTATCGGCGCAGAGTATCGTCCGCGTGCCACAACGGATGCCGGCTTGGGTTGGATGTCCAGATTCGAAGGGAGAAAATGACGCAGAATTGCCGCGATGCAGCAACGAATTTGCATTGACGCTAACGCAACCTTAAATACAGTGCATATCCGGTGGTCCGGCCAGTAGACCAGTATCAGGCTGATCGACGAGGGCGGACGGAGGAAGCGGCAATGAAGGCGGATGCCATACTGCATCAGGTTCCCATGGTCGGCGGGTCCGTGACCCGGCAGACTGCACGGGATGTGGTTGCAGACAAGCTGACGACCTTGATTGCGACCGGCATGTTGAAAGCAGGGGACGAACTGCCTGGAGAGCGTGAACTCGCGACCGTACTGCATGTCAGCCGGGAGACTGTTCGGGGCGCCATTCAGATCCTCGCGGGCAAAGGGTTTATCGAGGTATCGCAGGGAAGTCGCAGTCGCGTTGCGGATGTCGATCTCAGCCATCTGCCGATCACCCTGGCATCGAAAAGCGTGATCGACCGGTATGACCTTGAAGCCGTTCATGCGGCAAGACTGCTCGTAGAACTGGATGTCGTGCGTCAGGCCGCCCGAAACATGGACGGTGAAACGATTGCGAAATTGGAAAACCTGCTGGAGACCCAGCGGGAAGCAGGTCGGGATACGATGCGTTTTCTGATCTGCGACCGGGAGTTTCATCTGGCGATCTATCGGGTGTGCGGCAATCCATTGCTGACCGACATCGTGACGGACCTCTACGGTTATCTGATGGACTATCGCCGTCAGGCCATGGCGAAGCCGGGTGCCACGGAGAACAGCTACGAAGACCATGTGGAAATCGTGGAGGCGCTGAAGCGTAAGGATGATGATGCCGTGGTGGATGCTTTTCGAAGGCATCTGACCCGCATTTACGAGACCACGAAGGCGCTGCGCGCCGTTGCCGTCTGAAGGCAAGTATAAAATGAAATACGGCAGGGAGGAGCGCCGCACATGAAAGTTCTGGTCATTGGGTCTGCCGGGATGGTAGGCCGGAAACTGGTGGAAAGGCTCGGTCGTGAACCGGATTGCCTCGGCGCCAGCATCGATCAGTTGATACTGGCGGACGCTTTTCCGTCGCCGGTGCCGCAAAGCCTTGCTTCCGTCTCGTCGGTTCTGACGCTTGATTTTGCTGCGCAGGGATCCGCTGAAAAGCTTATCGAACAGCGACCGGATCTGATTTTCCATCTTGCGGCCATCGTTTCCGGCGAGGCCGAAGCCGATTTCGACAAGGGCTATACCATCAATCTCGATGGCACGCGGTTGCTGTTCGAAGCCATCAGGCAGGCAGGTTTGAAAGAGCCTTACGTGCCGCGTGTGATCTTTGCCTCCTCCATTGCGGTCTTCGGCGCACCCTTCCCGGATGTGATCGGCGGCGAGTTCTTCACGACGCCATTGACCAGTTACGGCACACAGAAGGCTATCGCGGAACTGCTGCTGGCGGATTATTCGCGGCGCGGGATTTTTGACGGTCTTGGCATTCGCCTGCCGACGATCTGCATTCGACCGGGCACACCCAACAAGGCGGCATCCGGCTTCTTCTCCAACATTCTGCGCGAACCGCTTTCCGGCAAGGAAGCCGTGCTTCCGGTGGATGAAAATGTCCGCCATTGGTTTGCGAGCCCGCGCTCGGCGGTTGGCTTCTTCGTGCATGGTGCGACGCTTGATCTCTCCAAGGTCGGTCCGCGCCGCAATCTCACCATGCCCGGTCTCTCTGCCCTGGTCGGCGAGGAAATCGAGGCACTGCGCCGTGTGGCAGGCGAAAAAGCAGTCTCGCTGATCCGCAAGGAGCCGGATCCGGTTATCGCCAAGATCGTGGCCGGTTGGCCAACGAACTTCGATGCAAGCCGGGCAGTTGGTCTTGGTTTCAGAGCCGAGTCTACCTTCGATGAGATCATCCGCATTCATATCGAGGACGAATTGGGAGGTCATCTGGGATGAGTGAGGATACGAACCGGATGACAGGAAAGATCGCTCTTGTAACGGGCGGCGGTACGGGCGTTGGGCGGGCTATTGCTCGAGGCCTTGCCAAGGCTGGTTATGTGGTGGTGATCACGGGCCGCAGACTGGACGTGCTGGAAACCGCTGCGCGTGAACTTCGCGACGAAACCGGAGCAGCGGTGCATGCGATCAGCGCCGATATTGGCAACCCCGATGCGGTGAAGGCGCTATACGACCAGATCTCCGAGACATTCGGTCGTCTGGACGTGCTGGTCAACAATGCAGGCATGAGCGCACCTGGCGTTCCGCTCGAAGAGATCAGTTTCGAACAATGGAGCAATGTGGTTTCGGCTAACCTGACGGGTGCATTTCTGTGCACGCAAGGGGCGTTCAGGCTCATGAAGGCGCAGAACCCGCGCGGCGGCCGCATCATCAACAACGGTTCCATTTCCGCCACCACGCCGAGGCCGAATTCGTCGCCCTATACCGCAACCAAGCATGCGATTACCGGTTTGACGAAATCAACAGCACTGGATGGCCGCGATTTCGATATCGCCTGTGGCCAGATCGATATCGGCAATGCGGCGACCGACATGACGAAGAAGATCGCTGCGGGTGTGATCCAGGCAAACGGCAGCATGGCGGCCGAACCGACGATCGACTCGCGCCATATCGCGGACGCGGTGGTCTACATGGCGGGCCTGCCGCTCGACGCCAATGTTCTGACGATGACCGTGATGGCAACAAAAATGCCGTTCGTGGGACGCGGATAACAGCGAGGCGAAGCGGCGAGGCTGGAGGAGCCTGCCGTTTGCGCCAACAGACGACGAAATTTGACATCGCACTCTGGGAGGAGACGCATGGCTACCGTTCAATTTGCCGAGGTGAAAAAATCCTTTGGCGCCTTCCCCGTCATCAAGGGGGTCAATATCGATATCGAGGATGGCGAGTTCGTCATTCTTGTCGGGCCGTCCGGTTGTGGAAAATCCACACTGCTGCGCATGCTGGCTGGGCTTGAGAATATTTCCGGTGGCGAAATCCGCATTGGTGGCCGGCAGGTCAACAACCTGCCGCCAAAGGAACGCGACATCGCAATGGTGTTCCAGAACTACGCGCTCTATCCCCACATGACCGTTGCCAAGAACATGGCGTTTTCGCTGATGCTGAATTCGGCACCGCAGGCGGAAATCGACAAGCGTGTCAACTACGCGGCCGGTATCCTGGGCCTTACCAATCTGCTCGACCGCTATCCACGGCAGCTCTCCGGTGGACAGCGTCAGCGGGTGGCCATGGGGCGCGCCATCGTGCGCGATCCCCAGGTCTTCCTTTTCGATGAGCCGCTTTCCAACCTTGACGCCAAGCTGCGTGTTGCCATGCGTGCCGAGATCAAGGAATTGCATCAGCGGCTCAAGACAACGACGGTCTATGTGACGCATGACCAGATCGAAGCCATGACCATGGCCGACAAGATCGTGGTCATGCATGACGGGCGTGTGGAGCAGATCGGTTCGCCGCTGGAACTCTATGACCGGCCGAACAACCTGTTCGTCGCGGGCTTCATCGGTTCCCCGGCCATGAACATGATCAAGGGCAGGCTGGACCCGCAGGATCCCATGCATTTCGTGGCCAAGGACGGCACCCGGCTGCCGCTGACGCGAGCCTATGCGAATGCAGCCGGTCGCGATCTCGTCTACGGTTTGCGGCCCGAATATATTCGTCTCGATCCCAATGGCTATTCTGTTCCCGTCGTGGTGACGGAGCCGACCGGCTACGAGACGCAGATGGTCGTGCAGTTCGGTGGCGCGGAAGTGAGTTGCGTTTTCCGCGAACGTATCCCGGCCCGTCCGGGCGAGAACATCTCGATCAATATCGATGCGGAGCATGTTCATCTTTTCGATGAGCAGACAGGAATGCGGTTGACCGCGTGATCAACGAGATTTGGCCGGGGAAGAGGAGCCCCGTCCAATTCTGGATCATCCGGCGCATGGTAGCGCGGCATGACCGGCAAGGGGCAGCCGGAATGTGGAACGCGACTTTGTCCCGATAACGGAGGAGGAGTAAACATGTCGATCAAGAGAAGAACATTCCTGGCCGGAACCGCAGGTCTGGCCGGTGCTGCCGGTCTTTCCGGTTTCGGTATCAATCCTGCATTCGCGGCAGAGCCGAAATACACGCCGGAAAAGGGGGCAAGCCTTCGCCTTCTGCGCTGGACGCCCTTCGTCAAGGGCGATGAAGAGGCCTGGCTGGCAAACACCAAGAAGTTCACGGAAGCGACCGGCGTCGAAGTGCGTATCGACAAGGAAAGCTGGGAAGACATCCGCCCGAAGGCGGCCGTTGCGGCAAATGTCGGTTCCGGCCCCGATCTCGTGATGTGCTGGTTCGACGACGCGCATCAGTACCCTGACAAGCTTCTGGATCTGACAGAGCTCGGCACCTATCTCGACGGCAAGTATGGTGGCTTCTACGATGGCGTGAAGGGCTATGCGACGCGCGAAGGCAAGTTCATTGCCATGCCTCTGACGGCCATCGGCAACGCCGTCGTCTATCGCGACAGCCACATGAAGGCGGCGGGCTTCAGCGAATTCCCGAAGGATACGAAGGGCTTCCTGGAACTCTGCAAGGCGATGAAGGCCAAGGGCACGCCTGCCGGCTTCCCGCATGGCAAGGCGGTTGGTGATGGCAACAACTACGCTCACTGGCTGCTGTGGAGCCATGGCGCCAAGATGGTGGACGAAAGCGGCAAGGTGACGATCAACTCACCGGAAACGCTGGCCGCCATCAAATATGCCAAGGAACTCTATTCCACCTTCATTCCGGGCACGGAAAGCTGGCTCGACATCAACAATAACCGTGCCTTCCTGGCCGGTCAGGTGTCGCTCACGGCAAACGGCGTTTCCATCTACTACGCTGCCAAGAACGATCCGAAGCTGGCGGAAATTGCTGCCGACATGCGCAGCACCAACTTCCCGGTCGGCCCGGTTGGCAAGAGCATCGAGCTTCACCAGACGAGTTCCCTGCTGCTCTTCAAGCACACCAAGTATCCGGAAGCCGCAAAGGCCTACATCAAGTTCATGATGGAAGCTGACCAGATGAATGCCTGGATCAAGGGCTCCAGCGCCTATTGCTGCCAGCCGCTGAAGGCGTTCGCCAGCAACCCGGTCTGGACGGAAAACCCGATCCACGCGCCCTATGCCAAGGCCTCGGAAACACTGCGTCCGAACGGCTATGCCGGCCCGCTGGGCTACGCTTCGGCTGCCGTGATGGCCGACTATGTTCTGGTCGACATGTTCGCCGCCGCCGTGACGGGTGCTTCCACGCCGGAAGATGCCATGGCGCAGGCGGAGAAGCGCGCCAACCGCTACTACCGCGTCTAACAGGATGATAGCCGGAGGGGCGCGCTTGTCGCCCCTCCGATTTTCAGCGCTTTGGAGTAAACCGTCATGACGATGCCCTCATCGGCCGGTCAGAATGCGCCGCAGCGTTCGCTCGGTGCCCGTCTCGGCAACAACCGCGATTTTCTCGGCTTTCTTTTCATGCTTCCCGCGGCAGTGTTCCTGCTGTGCTTTCTCACCTATCCGCTTGGGTTAGGCGTGTGGCTCGGGTTCACCGATACGAAGATCGGCCGGGACGGCATATTTATCGGGCTCGAGAACTATCAGTTCCTCTGGAGCGATAGCGTGTTCTGGATGTCGGTGTTCAATACCGTCCTCTATACGACGGTTGCCTCCGTCCTGAAATTTGCCCTCGGTCTGTGGTTGGCGCTTTTGTTGAACGAGCACCTGCCGTTCAAATCCTTTTTCCGCGCCATCGTGCTGCTGCCCTGGGTCGTGCCCACTGTTCTTTCGGCGCTGGCCTTCTGGTGGATCTATGACGCTCAGTTCTCGATCGTCTCCTGGTCGTTGATGAAAATGGGACTGATCGATGCGCCGATCAACTTCCTGGGCGATCCGACCAATGCACGTGCCTCGGTCATTGCAGCCAATGTCTGGCGCGGCATTCCGTTCGTCGCCATCTCGCTGCTTGCCGGCCTGCAGACCATACCAGCATCGCTTCAGGAAGCCGCTTCCCTGGACGGCGCTTCAAGCTGGCAGCGTTTCCGGCATGTGACCCTGCCGATGCTGACGCCGATCATTGCCGTGGTGATGACCTTCTCGGTGCTGTTCACCTTCACGGATTTCCAGTTGATCTACGTCCTGACCAAGGGCGGTCCAGTGAATGCCACGCATCTGATGGCAACGCTTTCCTTCCAGCGCGCCATTCCGGGCGGACAGCTGGGCGAGGGCGCTGCCATTGCGGTTGCCATGGTGCCCTTCCTGCTGGCTGCCATCATGTTTTCCTTCTTCGGCCTGCAGCGACGCAAGTGGCAGCAGGGCGGCGGCGATTGAGAGAGTTTGACGCATTTCCGGATAGGGAACCGGCTCGGTTCTTTCTGCAAATGCTCTGATTGAGGATCTGGTCAATGAATACCAAGGTACAGGCCGCCGATGGGGCGCTCACCGACGACAGCCAGGGCATGTCCTATCTCAACAGGCTGCCGCGCCGTATCGTTACCATTTATATTCCGATGGCGCTCTTCGTCTTCGTGCTGCTGTTTCCGTTCTACTGGATGGCGATTACAGCGGTGAAGCCGAATTCGCAGCTGACGGATTATGACAACTACAGCCCGTTCTGGGTGGTCGGCGCAACACTTGATCACATCAAGTATCTGCTGTTCGAAACCTCCTATCCCGGCTGGCTGTGGAACACGATGGTCGTGGCCTTTGCCTCTACCTTCCTGTCGCTTCTGGCGTCCGTATTCGGCGCTTACGCGATTGAGCGGATCCGCTTTACCGGATCGCGGTCCATCGGCCTGTTCATCTTCCTGGCCTATCTGGTGCCGCCATCCATCCTCTTCATTCCGCTTGCCTTCATCGTCTTCAAGATCGGCATTTATGACTCGCGTCTGGCGCTGATCTTCACCTATCCAACCTTCCTCATTCCTTTCTGCACCTGGCTGCTGATGGGCTATTTCCGGTCGATTCCGTTCGAACTGGAAGAAAGCGCCTTGGTGGACGGGGCAAGTCGCTGGCAGATCCTCTCCAAGATCATTCTGCCGCTCGCGGTGCCGGGACTGATTTCGGCAGGCATCTTTGCCTTCACGCTGTCGTGGAACGAGTTCATCTATGCGCTGACCTTTATCCAGTCTTCTGAAAACAAGACTGTGCCGGTGGGCGTTCTGACCGAACTGGTGCGAGGCGATATCTTCGAATGGGGTTCGCTGATGGCCGGTGCGCTGTTTGGTTCTCTGCCAGTCGTCATCCTCTACTCGTTCTTCGTGGACTACTACGTTTCGTCGATGACCGGTGCGGTCAAGGAATAACATATGAACAGTTATGATCTTTCAGGCCAGCACGCTGTCGTGACTGGCGGGGCTCAAGGTTTGGGCTTCGCCATGGCCAAACGCTTCGTGGAATCGGGCGCCAAGGTTACCCTGTGGGACGTGAACGAAGCACTGCTGTCGGAGGCGGTTTCAGCTCTTGGTGCCAATGCCCGAAGCGTGGCTGTCGATATCACGGACTATCCAGCTGTCGAGGCTGCGCATCGGGAGAGCGAGGAGAGGCAGGGTCCTGTCTCCATCCTCGTCAATTCGGCAGGCATTGCCGGACCCGCAGCGCCGCTCGATGTCTACGATGTCGAGATGTTCAAGAAAATCATCGATATCAACGTGCATGGTACATTCCACGTCAACCGCGTCTGTGTGCCAGGAATGAAAGCGCGCAATTACGGACGCATCGTCAACATCGCTTCCATCGCGGGCAAGGAAGGCAATCCAAATGCGTCCGCCTATTCCGCCTCAAAAGCGGCGGTGATCGGCATGACGAAATCGCTCGGCAAGGAACTGGCGGGCTTCGATATTGCCGTGAACTGCATTACGCCCGCGACGGCGCAGACGCGCATCCTCGAACAGTTGAGCGACGAATTCATCGAATATATGCGATCGAAAATTCCGCGTGGTCGCTTCCTGAAGGTAGAAGAGGCGGCTGCCATGGTGACATGGCTGGTTTCCGCCGAGAACAGCTTCACGACGGGTGCGGTGTTCGATCTTTCCGGCGGGCGGGCAACTTACTGACGCCCTTCATTCAAGGACATGGCGGTAAACGATCTGCCAGTCCTTGATGGGGATGGATTGAGCCGAAGCTGTGACCACAACTTCCGTGAAGCGGATCACTTTGCCGGTCAGGCGGGTACTGAGATCCGCGATCGGTGCCGCTTTCTGCTCTTCGGTCACGCCGTAAGCGAGCGAAATATGTGGCATGAAGCTTTCCACTTCGCCGCGCTCAAAGGCTTTCACCGCCCGCGTCTTCAGGCCGATAAGAGGACCGGCAGCGTCAAAACCTGCAAAGAGCGAGCGGAAAAACAGCGGCAAACCGTCGACGCGATTGATCTTCGCCTCAAACGAAGTCTGTCCGGCGAAATGATGGCTCAGCACCGCCGCCAGATCATCCCGCGACCGCGGCATGTCTTCCATAAGGGTCAGATGAGGGCAGAATGATTCAGTATCGAAGCGCTCAGACAGATCATCGACGATCGCTTGAAAGAATTGCAGGTCGTCTGCGGCAGGCATCAGCCAGATCGAGTGCCATTCGCTCATTCGGCTTCGTTTCCTTTTGAAGGTTCTGGTTTTTTCCCGGGCAAGGGTCGGACCGTCTCGCGGACGACCAGTGGCAGATCGAGTTGCGAGACGATCGGCGCCGCGGTCGGTTCCTTCAGCCGTTGCTCCAGAACCTGCAAGATCTCCCGCGCCTGCCGCTCCGCATTCTGCTGGAAGGTGGTCAGCCGGTAGGCGCCCCAGCGGGCCTGCGGTACGTCATCGAGACCGATGACCGACAGATCGGCCGGGATCGAGAGCCCCAGCATGTCGCGGGCATAATCCATTAGTCCGAACGCCATGAGGTCGTTGACGCAGAAAACGCCTTCGATCTTGCGTTCCTTGGTCAGAAGCAGTGATGCTGCCAGCGTTCCACCATCGTAATTGGTTCGCTCGGCCCGCTCTACATGAACTTCGAGTCCGAGGTCCCTTGCCTTGCGCGTGTAAGCCTCTTCGCGTTCCACAAGGTTGGGGCTGCCAACGGCGGACGTTACAAGGCCGATGCGCCGCATGCCTCGCGCGGCGAAAAGGTCCACCGCCGTTTCTGCTGCCAGCGCGTTGTTGATGCGGATGTGGTCCGGCCCAACTTCGCTTCGGCCAACGGCGATCAGCGGCTGACCGTTGCGTTGTGCGAGATCGACAAACGCCTTGGATGGCATGCCGGAAAGAATGATCGTGGCTTCCGCCCGGTAGCGCAGGAGGGTTGCATGCGAGGCGCGGCCTGCTTCTGTCTGATCGGTTGTGATCAGCACCGGAACCCTGCCGCTTTCGATCAGGAGGCGCGAAAGGGCAGCGATCTGCTGCGAACGGAACGGCGTTTCCGCATCGGAGGCGATCATACCGATCAATTGGCTGCGGTTGGCCAGCAGTCCGCGCGCCAGATCATTGACCTGATAGCCAAGCTCTTCAGCTGCCCGGAGCACCTTCTCTCGCGTCGCAGGCGAGACGCTGGCTCCGTGCGTGAAGGTGCGGGAAACGGCAGAGCGCGAGACACCTGCACGTTGTGCGACTTCATGCGCACTGATGAAGCGCGGCAACTCCATTTCATCTGTGCCGTTTTTCTCTGCCATTACCGGCCCACCTTGGAAAGCACATCCGCCCGCAGGAAGCGTTCAATGACCAGCATGAACGCAATCGACGGAATAAGTAGGATGAGAGCGGTGATAGAAGCAATCTGATAGTTACCGCCGGAGCTTGCCGTATAGAGCAGGAGCGGCAGGGTGGAGATATCCGGCGCGCCCACGAAATAGGTGCCGGTAAACTCGTCGAGCGATTCCAGAAACACGAAGACGGCGCTGGCGAGAAGGCCGGGTGCCGCAATCGGCAAGGTGACATCCCGAAAAGTACGCATCGCCGAGGCGCCCATGGAGCGAGCAGCTTCTTCCAACTCGCGGTCGATGGCGGAAAATGCAGCTGTTGCGATCCAAACCGCATAGACCAGCCCGTGGGTGACATGCACCAGCACGACGCCGATGACTGTTCCATTCAAACCAAACTGGTAGAAAATACGGGCAATATTTACGTAGACCGGCAGGTTAGGGAAGGCTTGCGGTATAAGGAGGATAAGCAGGATAAGACCGCGTAGCGGCAACTTCAGGCGCGCCAGGGCATAACCCGCCGGTATCGCGAGACCGATGGAGAGCACCACGGTCAGGCTGGCGATGAGAATGCTCATCAACAGGGAGCCCGTTGCGTTACCGCGCGGTGAGAATACGTTCACCCAATAGGAAAATCCGTATTGCAGCGGCAGCGCATGGGGGAAATACCACTTCTCTGCGATAGCCCAAAGCAGCAGGTTCGTCAGCGGCCCGAAGATCGCGAAGGCGAGAAGGCCAAGGCCCAGCGCACGCGGTATCCACTTCAGATCGATCATGAGCGTTTTCATCTGTGTTCCCTCATGGTTTGCCGCAGATAGATCCAGGCCACAAGACTGGTGGTGAGCAGCGAGATCACGCCAAGCGCGTTGGCCACGCCATAATCACCATAGGCATTGATGCGGAAAGCCATGCTTGCGGTTATCATTGTCGGGGACTGTGCGTTGATCATCAACGGTACCGAAAGCACCGACATCATCGTGACGAAGCTGAGAATGAGCCCGACCATAAGCGTTGGCAAAACCTGTGGCAGGATGATTTCGATGAGAATTCGCAGGCGTCCTGCACCCAGATTACGCGCAGACTCGATCATTGAACGATCCAGCGAGGCCATGGCACCCGCCAGCAGCAGCGTGACGAATGGCGTCTGTTTCCAGACGAAGGCGATCACAATGCCGCGCCAGTCCAGAAAGCTCATGGTTTGCAGTGGTGTCACCAGACCGGTTTCGATCAGCATGCTGTTCATCAGGCCGTTCTTCGCGAGAAAGGTTCGCAGGATCTGGCCGACCACGATGAAAGGCACGAAAAGCGGCCAGCGATAGAGCCAGCGCAGGATGGCAACAGCCTTCGGATTGGAGCCCAGCGTCAGGTATCCGCCAATCGCCACAGAGCAGAGGCCGATCAACGCCGCCGAAAGCGAAACGATGACGATCGTGAACAGGATATCGCTGCTGTAAAGCTCGAAGGCTTTGTAGAAATTGGCGAAGCCGAAGCTCCCGTCCGCGTTGAACGCGCCCGTGACCGAGCTTGCAAGCGGCACGATGAACAGAAGCAACACGATGATGAGGGCGGGCGTGACCAGCAGCAGCCCGATCAATGGTAATGGCATGAGGGATCACCCGGCATGGAGAGGTGAGCGAGTTTTGTCGCCTGGAAAAGTGAGGATGCGGGACTGAACCCGCATCCTCCTAAGGATTGGTCAGTTTCCGACCTGACGCTCGTAGGCTTCGAGGATCGCCTTGTTATAGGGAGCAATCGGGAAAGCCTTGCCGTTCTTGGCGAGATCATCCGGGGAAATATCAGTGAAGAGCTTTTCCCAGGTTGCCTTGTCGAGCTTGGCCTGCACGTGCTGCGCATCAATGCCCGGATACCAGTTGAAGCGTTCCACGATACCCTTGGCCTGGACTTCCGGGCTGGTGGCAAGGTTGACGAACTTCTCGGCCAGATCCTTGTGCGGGGCCTTGGCAGGAATGGTGTAATGCATGGGCTGGCCCGGCATGCCCGGCGCAGGCAGCACGAGTTTCATGTCCGGCGGCAACTGGCCCTTGGCCTTCCAGGAATAGAACATGTCGACCCAAACCGGACCAATGGCGATTTCGCCACGGCTCAGCATGTCCAGAGTGCCGGCATTACCGGGCGTCAGGGTCGCGTTCGTCGTGAAATCCTTCAGCTTGTTGAAGGAATCGTTCCATTTTGCAGCCTGTGCCGCATCGAACGGGCCGTTCTGAAGTTTGTCGGCATCGCCGCCGAAAGCGTAGATCCAGCCCATGACGAAGCTCACGCCCGATGCGCCGCCCTTGATGCCGTTATAGCCAAACTGCTTGGGGTTCTTCTTGGCCCAGGCAACAAGCTCTTCGTAGCTCTTTGGCGGATTTGGAACGAGGACGGGGTTATAAGCAAGTGCGGTCTGGCTGTTGAACATCGGCATGACATAGCCGTCAACATTGGTGCCGAGCGCCATCTTGGCATTGGCGCGCGTCACAAGAGCACCGCTTTCGATCTTACCACGGTACTTTTCCAGATAGCTCTTTTCGACCATCGGGCCGACGAACTTCTCATGCACCACGGCAACGTCTGCATCCCATGTCTGTACATTAGCCTGCGCCTGCGCATCGAAACGCTCAAGGATCTTCTGCGAGCCTGCATCGCCGGGGCCGGTTCCGACAGCGCGAACCTTGACGCCCGGGTTCTGCTTTTCGAACATTGGTCCGAGAAACTCGTTGATGTAATCAACCATGTTCTGGTCACCCGCCGTCATGACAGTCAGTTCCTGCGCCATGAGCGGCGAGGTGCTGAGGCCGAGCGCCAGGATTGAATACGCTACTTTCTTCATTGCAACCTCCCTTTGGGGTTTTGTTGTCCAAGGCAATGCAGGCCCGTTCATGTACGCCGGAGCCCGGGTTGAACGGCGGATAGGCATCCGCCGGTCGGAGCGTTCGCTCCGTCTTCCCCTTCAGTTGGGGGGAAAGATGTAAAGCCGATCTTCCGGAATGCGCATTTCGACCTCCGCTCCGTCTTCGAAGCGGGTGTGCGAATCCACGATCACGGTACGGTCGCCGATATGGATGACATGCCGCCAGATGCCGCCCGGATAGCTGACTTGCTCGACATGTCCGTGAAGCAGAAGGTGAGGCTGCCCGGATGTATGGCTGTGATCCCCTTTGGCAGAAAGCGTGATGGCCTCGCTGCGGAACCTGGCGATTGCTGCACCCGTGGAAAGCTCTCTGCCGGCTTTCGAAAATGAGGCGGGACCATTGTAGTGGCCTTCCTTCACATCCACCGCTTCGCCGTGCACCACGATATCGAGATCGATCAGGTTCTCGGCGCCCATGAAGGCTGCAACGAAGGCTGAATTCGGCCTGTTGTAAACCTCGAGCGGTGAGCCAACCTGCGCGATTTCCCCGGCATTCAGGATGACGATCCTGTCGGCCATCACCATGGCTTCCTCACGATCATGCGTCACGTGGACGGCTGTGATCCCGAGGCGACGCTGGAGGGCGCTGATCTCGTGGCGAACTGTCAGTCGAATGCGGGCATCAAGGTTGGAAAGCGGTTCATCCAGCAACAGAATTTCCGGATTGATTGCTAAGGCCCGCCCCAGCGCCACGCGCTGACGCTGTCCCCCGGAAAGCTCTCCCGGCTTGCGATGGCCAAGTGCATCAAGGCCCAGAAGCCCCTTCATCTCATCGATGCGTTTTTTCGCGATGCTGGTTTCGGTGCGCCGGAGTTTTAGGCCATAGCCGATGTTCTGGTCCACTGTCATATGTGGCCAGAGAGCGTAGGACTGGAACACCAGCGCCATGCCCCGCTTGTCAGGCGGAAGGCGGGTGACATCCTTGCCGTCGATGGAAATCGTGCCATGCGTTGGCGTGTTGAAACCCGCAACCGTTCGCAGCAATGTTGTTTTGCCGCAGCCCGACGAGCCCAACAGCGCAACGAATTCGCCCTTATTGACGGACAAATCAACCCCTTTGAGGATCTCTGTCTCGCCATAGCGAACGCGCGTCTGTGATATGTTCAAATAACCGCTCATCCGTGCCTCCTTGTCACAGATAATATGCACAGCTGTGCAACAGTTTTGTGAATGCGCCGCGTAATTAGTGATGTCAGGCGATCCTCCTCGATTGCCCGATATCGGCGGCTATCCAGCTTTCAATGCGATGCCGGTGGCCCGGCAAACAGCTTCAGCGAGGCGCGGGGTAACCGCCAGAACGGGACCACCGCGCAGGATCTTTTCAGGTCCTTCGAAAGAGCAGACGAGGCCGCCTGCTTCCTCGACCATCAGCAAGCCAGCAAGACAATCCCATGAGTTCATGTGCGCTTCAGCATAAGCGTCGTTGCGACCATCCGCGACGTAGGCGATGCCCAGCGCGCCGGAGCCGGCGCGGCGAACGTTGAAGCCCGCATCGATGAGATCTTCAAGCGATGAGAGATAGTCGCTTTTGGCGATTCTCGTGGACCAGCCCAGCTCTACCGTCGCAGAACTTGCCTCGGAACGATCGGAAACCCAGATCGAAACGCCGTTGCATGTGGCACCGCGTCCGCGCTGTGCGAAATGGAGCTCTTTGAGAACCGGATTATAAATCGCGCCGATCTCGGTCACGCCGTCGACCACGTAGGCGATGGCAATACAGAAATGCGGAATGTTACGAGCGAAATTGGCCGTCCCGTCGATGGGGTCGACGACCCAAAGCTTTTCCCCGGAGGTGCCACCGCTTTCCTCACCGAAAAAGCCATCGTCCGGAAAGGCTTCCAGCAGTTGTTGCCGAAGGAACTCCTCGCAGCGACCATCTGTTTCGGTCAGATAATCCTGAGGCCCCTTCATCTGCGTCTGTCGCGCCTTGCCGTAACCGGCCAGTGCAATAGTGCCAGCCTCGACGATGATGCGACGGCAGAAGTCTGCCTTGTGGTCCAAGCTATCCAAGTTTCGCCCTCCCAAGCGTCTCGGCCCCATGATGCTTGCACAGCTGTGCAAGCATGTCAATTGTTACGTAAGGATATTTGCAACTTCATCGCAAGGACGCGGAAAGCGGCTCACTGACGGAGCCCCGAACGATAAGATCGGGAATAATCAGATGCTCGGTTGGCTCCTGCTCCGGCGTCTCGAGCATTGTCAGAAGCGATGCCATGGCTTGTTTGCCAATGGCTGAACGGGGCTGGCGGATGGTTGTCAGCGCCGGCTTGACATAGGTTGCCTGCGGTACATCGTCGAAACCGATGACCGAAAACTCCCTTGGAATGTCATAGCCGCGCGCCGCCAGGCCATTCATCACGCCCAGCGCCGTGGCATCGTTCACGCACATGAACGCGGTAGGCAGAGTGTCTCGCATGAAAAGCTGCTCGACTCCCAGTCGTCCGCTTTCGATTGTGCCATCGCCATCCAGAACCAGTCGGTTTTCCGGCGCAATGCGTGCCGCGTTCATCGCATCGTCAAAGCCCTGGCGGCGGCGCTGCTGGCCAAGGCGGGTCTTGCTGTCGCCAATGAAGGCAATGCGGCGGTGTCCAGCGGAAAGCAGATGTTCCGCAGCTTTGCGACCGCCTGCCTTGTCGTCCACACCAACATAGGGGATCTTGCTGTCAAAAACCGGCTCGAAAACGGCGACTGAAGGCGGCAGTCGCTCCGCAAGTGCCTGATGACCAAACGGCTGGTGACCGGTAAAGAGCACAAGTCCCGCGGCCTGCCCGGAACTGACGAACTTCAGATACTCCAGCCCTCTTTCCGCATCGTTCTGGGTATGCCCGATGAGCACGCCATATCCGCTGGCTCTTGCCTCGTTTTCCAGTCCGATCAGGATCGAGGAGAAATTCGGATCGGCAATATCTGGCGCCAGCACCAGGATCATATTCGAGCGGCCCATTCGAAGCGACCGCGCCATGGCGTTTGTCGTGTAGCCGGTGATCGCAATAGCCTGGTTCACGCGCTGGCGGGTCGTCTTGGCAACTTTCTCCGGGGTGTGAATGGCCCGGCTGACCGTCGCGATGGAAACATCCGCAAGCCGGGCGACATCCTCGATTGTTGCCGGATTGCTCATCGTTGCGGTACCCCATCACGCGTTAAAGCTCGACGTTACAGGTCTGTTCGCAAATGCGAAATGCTGAGATAGGTGAAATCCCCTGATATTGTGCGATGTAAACCTTTACATGATCGATGTAAAGGTTTACATCATGGGTATATTAGCAGTTGAGGAGCTGCTGGGAGGGATGAATGGCGGTTCTGGGCGAGGGGTCGCAGCCTGTTGTGCTGGCGGCTGAACGAGTCTCAAAATCCTTCGGGGAAATACAAGTTCTTTTCAGCGTCGACTTCGATGTCAGGCGCGGCGAGGTTCATGCCCTCATGGGTGAGAATGGCGCCGGCAAATCGACTCTTGTGAAGATTCTTTCCGGCTTCGAGCAGCCCACCTCCGGCAAGATCCTGCTGGACGGGCAACCGGTCGCCTTGCCTGCAAATGGCTCGGCCGAATCGCTCGGCATTGTTCTGATCCATCAGGAATTCAATCTCGCGGAACATTTGACGGTCTCGGAAAGTCTTTTCCTCGGGCGAGAGGTCACGCGCTTTGGTGTCTTGAACAAGGCGTTCATGCGCGAGCGCACCCGCCATTATCTGGACCAGCTTGGTACCCGCATTCACGAAGATGCGCTGATTGGATCGCTTTCAGTGGCGGAAAAGCAGATGGTCGAGATTGCCAAGGCAATTTCGCGCGACGCTCGCGTCATTTTCATGGATGAGCCGACCGCTGTCCTCTCGCGAGAAGAGACCGGCCTATTGTTTGAGCAGGTGCGCCGTCTTCGCGCTGAGGGAACGAGTTTCGTTTTCGTGTCGCACAAGCTTGAAGAGGTCATGGAATTGACCGACCGGGTCACCGTCCTCCGGGATGGGCAATGGGTAAAAACCGCACCAACCAAGCTGCTGGATGGCGAGGCCATTGCGCAACTGATGGTTGGCCGCGAGCTCTCAACGCTTTACCCGGCAAAGCATGAACCCGATGTCGACGAAGAGGTTGTGCTTTCGGTGCAAGGCTTGACCACCGGCTATGTCAAGGACGCCAGCTTCGATCTGCGAAGGGGGGAAATTCTCGGCTTTTCGGGCCTGATCGGCTCTGGTCGAACGGAACTCATGGAGGCGGTTGCCGGTCTTCGCAGCCGCCAGTCCGGCACCGTGGAAATACATGGCCAAGCCATGGCGTCGTCGGACTTCCGGGCCGCCAATGCTGCAGGCCTCGCCTACATGACCAAGGATCGCAAGGGCCACGGGCTTCTCCTTGGTGAAAGCATGGCCGTGAACCTGACGCTGCAATCGCTCGATCGCCATGTGAAGGGTGGCTATCTGGATCCGGTCAGCGAAAGCAAGGCGCTCGTCCGTGCAAAGCGCCGCTTCGATATCCGTGTGCGCGACGAGAATGTCCGCGTCGGCCGCATGTCGGGCGGCAACCAGCAGAAGTTGTTGCTCGCCAAGATCATGGAGGTCGAGCCGAAAATCATCATCATCGATGAGCCAACGCGCGGCATTGACGTCGGCACCAAGCAACAGATTTACCACTTCATTGCGGCGCTCGCCCGCGAAGGTCGCTCCATCATCGTCATTTCCTCGGAAATGCCGGAGGTGATCGGGCTCTGTACGCGCGTCGCGGTCATGCGCGAGGGGCGTATCGTCGGCATGCTCGAAGGAGAAGACGTCTCCGAGCAGATGATCATGCGCTATGCGGCCGGCTTGCGTCGGCAGGCAGGTTGAAGTGGGTAGCAGCCAGCAATTGAGGGCCCGGCAGAGGTCCGTCGGGAGGAGTGGGGATTATGTCGGTCGAAGCTGAAGGGCAGTCGGGTGCCCGTCGTCAAAGAGCATGGCGTGATATCGATCTGAGGGCGGTCGCGCCCTTTGCAGCGCTGCTGTTGCTGCTCATCATCGGTGCCCTGGTGAACCCGAACTTCATCGGCCTCACCAATCTGGCAAATGTTGCGACACGCTCAGCCTTCATTGCCATTATCGCGGTTGGCGCTACGTTCGTCATCTCTGCCGGGGACCTTGATCTCTCGGTTGGATCCATGGTCGCTTTCGTTGCCAGCCTCATGATCCTGTTCATGAATTCAGGAGCTATAGCTGATCCGGGCTTGATGATTGCCGCGGCGGTGGCGCTTGCCATCGTCATCGGATCGCTATGTGGCCTGGCAAACGGGCTCATTACGACGGTCGGAAAAATCGAACCGTTCATCGCGACCCTCGGAACCATGGGCATCTATCGCGGTCTCACGACCTGGCTGAGCCAAGGTGGCGCCATCACGCTGCGGTCGGCGGAACAGCAATCCATCTACCGTCCAGTCTATTTCGGCTCCATTCTCGGCGTGCCGGTCCCGATCCTCGTCATTCTATTGGTCACGGTCATCGCAGCTTTCATCCTGTATCGAACGCGCTATGGCCGCCATGTGACGGCTGTAGGTTCAAGCCGGGATGTGGCGCGTTATTCCGGTATCGCGGTGGATCGGGTGCGCACCATAGCTTTCATCATCCAGGGGCTTTGCGTCGCGATTGCCGTGCTTCTCTATGTTCCGCGTCTCGGGTCCACATCGGCCACAACCGGCATCCTGTGGGAACTCCAGGCCATCACCGCGGTCGTGGTCGGCGGTACGGCGCTCAAGGGCGGTGCGGGTCGCGTCTGGGGCACAATTTGCGGGGCCTTCATTCTCGAGCTGGTCGGCAACATCATGCTGCTGTCGAATTTCATTTCGGAATATCTGATCGGCGCCATACAGGGCACCATCATCATCGTCGCCATGCTGGTTCAGCGGTCGCTGGCCCGCAAGGGATAGACATAACCACACGCTTGCCTGGCCGGATCAGGGGTCGTCCGGATGAGGTGACAGAAGACCCCATCACCATCTTGGGAGGAAGAGATGAAAAGAATGATTGGCCTCGCCATGGCCGTGGCGGGAATGGTAGCGGCTGCCCAGGCGGTTGCTGCTGACACGAAAACAATCGGCGTATCGATCCCGGCTGCGGATCACGGCTGGACTGCTGGCGTTGTCTATCACGCCAACCGGGTCGCGGACCTTCTTATGAAGGAACATCCGGGTCTCAAGGTCGTGGTCAAGACCTCGCCGGATCCTGCCAGCCAGGCAAATGCGCTACAGGATCTGGAGGTGCAGGGTATCGATGCGCTGGTCATTCTGCCGACGGATCCGGATCCGTTGGTCAACGCTATCAAGGAAGTGAAGAAGAAGGGCACCTTCGTTTCCATCGTCGACCGCGCTCCGTCCACCAATGACAATTCCGTCCGCGATCTTTATGTGGCGGGCAATAACCCGGCGCTGGGTCAGGTGGCAGGCGAATATATCAAGGCGAATACGCCCGAAGCGCAGGTGGTCGTAATCCGCGGTCTGCCGATCCCGATCGATCAGCAGCGTCAGGACGGTTTCGACAAGGGCATCGCCGGCTCGAAGGTCAAGATTCTGGATCGCCAGTTCGGCAACTGGAACCGCGACGATGCCTTCCGCGTCATGCAGGACTATCTCACCAAGTATCCCAAGATCGATGTGGTCTGGTGTCAGGATGACGATATGGCTGTGGGCGTCCTTCAGGCCATCGAGCAGGCAAAGCGCACCGACATCAAATACATTATCGGCGGTGCGGGTTCGAAGGACATGATCAAGAAGGTCATGGACGGCGACAAGATGATGCCGGTGAACGTGCTGTATCCGCCGTCGATGGTTGGCACTGCGATGGAGCTGACCGCTGCCGCCATCTACGATCAGGTTCCTGTTCACGGCACCTATACGCTGGATGCGACATTGATCACGAAGGATAACGCTAAGAACTACTACTTCCCGAATTCGCCGTTCTGATCCGGCTGCAATCGAGTGTGAGGTCCCGCTCCTCAGGGTGCGGGGCTTTCACGCGCTGGTTAACTTCTCACTGCAGTTCTGCCTGTTGACGCCAAGATCGCGAATGATTTCGATGATCTGGCCGAACTGTGCGGCCAACGGGTTCGAATGACGCCATACGATGCCAATCGTGCGGGTCGGCTTGGGATCAGCGAGATGCGACACGGCGACGTTTGCCCGATGCGCCTCGATATCGATGGCCATGCGAGGGATCAGGGTTACGCCTATTCCCGCTCCAACCATTTGCACGAGGGTGGAAAGCGAGCTCCCTTCCATCAGGTCGCGCGGCGGCGCACTTGATATGTTGCAGAAGGAGAGGGCCTGCTCGCGGAAGCAATGTCCTTCCTCAAGCAGCAGCAGCCGCATCTGCTTCAGCATGTCGGGACTTGGTACCGGCTTCCCGGCATCTTCTATCGGTCTCACCAGAACGAACTCCTCTTCGAACAGAGGAACTTCCTCAAGCGAGGGTTCGGAAACAGGCAGGGCGACGATGGCCACGTCCAGCTTGCCGTCGACCAGATCCTCGATCAGCTTTTGCGTAATCGCTTCCCTTGGCCGCGCATCCACCAGAGGATAGCGGGCAGCAATGGACTTCATCAGTTCCGGCAAAAGATACGGCGCGACAGTCGGTATGACGCCAATCCGCAGCCGTCCGCTCAAGGGTCCCTTGGTCGAACGGGCAAGATCTGCAAGTTCATCCACAGACCGCAAGATCTCGCTTGCCCGCTCGGCAAAAACTTCGCCCAAACCTGTCAGATGGATCTGGCGTCGCCCGCGTTCCACCAGAGGTGCTCCGATTAGTTCCTCCAACTCCTTGATCTGCACGGAAAGCGCCGGTTGGGAGATTGAACAATCTTCCGCCGCCCGACCAAAGTGACGGTGTCGAGCGAGCGATTCAAAATATCGCAAATGCTTCATCGAGAGGCCATTCATAACCTCAGCATATCGAACCGTTAGGAATATACAATTGGAAACTATGGAACTCGTCTGCTAGGCCTCTGCCGTGATGAATTGAAACGAAGAACAAGTTATTTTCACACTGCATTGATATCACCTGCCAGTTTACTGAATGAGAACAAACAGATCGTCGGAGAAACTCATGGACGCGCATAAAACGAACTCAGCCGGCAAATGTCCCGTTATGCACGGTGGCAACACCGTTTCTGGCCAATCAACTGTCGCCTGGTGGCCGAACGCCCTCAATCTCGACATCCTGCATCAGCACGATGCCAAGACGAACCCTCTCGACAAGGGTTTCAACTATCGCGAAGCGGTCAAGTCTCTCGACGCCGCGGCTCTAAAGGCCGATATGAAAGCTCTGCTGCGCGACAGCCAGGAGTGGTGGCCCGCAGACTGGGGCCACTACGGCGGCCTGATGATCCGTCTCGCATGGCATTCCGCAGGTTCCTACCGTCTGGCCGATGGCCGCGGTGGTGGTGGCTCCGGCAACATCCGTTTTGCACCGCTGAATTCCTGGCCGGACAATGCCAGCCTCGACAAGGCACGCCGCCTCCTGTGGCCGCTGAAGAAGAAGTATGGCAACAAGATTTCCTGGGCCGACCTCATTCTCTTCGCAGGCACCGTTGCCTATGAAGACATGGGCTTGAAGACCTTCGGCTTCTCCTTCGGTCGCCCGGACATCTGGGGTCCGGAAAAGGACGTGTATTGGGGCGCGGAAAAGGAATGGCTGGCGCCGTCCGACACGCGCTACGATGATGTCACCAAGCCGAACACGATGGAAAATCCGCTTGCCGCCGTGCAGATGGGTCTTATCTACGTCAACCCGGAAGGTGTGAACGGCAATCCGGATCCGCTGGCAACCGCTGCCCAGATCCGCGAGACTTTCGCTCGCATGGCGATGAATGACGAAGAAACCGCAGCCCTGACCGCTGGCGGCCACACGGTCGGCAAGGCGCACGGCAATGGTCTCGCGCAGGAACTCGGTCCTGAGCCGGAAGCTGCTGGCATCGAAAACCAGGGCTTCGGCTGGACCAATCCGCACCAGAACGGCAAGGCGAGCCTTGCAGTCACCTCCGGCATCGAAGGTGCATGGACCACGAATCCAACCGTGTTCGACATGGGCTATTTCCAGCTTCTGTTCGGTTATGACTGGGAACTGACGAAGAGCCCGGCCGGTGCCCATCAGTGGCAGCCGATCGGCATCAAGGAAGAGGACAAGCCGGTTGACGCCAGCGATCCGTCCATCCGTCGCATGCCGATGATGACTGACGCCGACATGGCCATGAAGGTCGATCCGACCTACCGCGCCATCTGCGAAAAGTTCATGGCGAATCCGGACTACTTCAACGACACCTTTGCCCGCGCATGGTTCAAGCTTACGCACCGCGATCTCGGCCCCCGCGTTCGCTACATCGGCCCGGAAGCTCCGACCGAAGATCTGATCTGGCAGGATCCAATTCCGGCTGGCACGACGGGTTATAACGTCGATGCGGTCAAGGCGAAGATTGCAGCATCCGGCCTGTCCACCGCCGAACTGGTCGCAACCGCATGGGACAGCGCCCGCACCTTCCGTGGTTCGGACCTTCGCGGCGGTGCCAACGGTGCCCGCATCCGCCTTGCCCCGCAGAAGGATTGGGAAGGCAATGAGCCTGCCCGACTTGCGAAGGTTCTGGCCGTTCTGCAGCCTATCGCTGCCGAATTCGGTGCGAGCCTTGCCGATGTCATCGTCCTCGGCGGTAATCTCGGTGTTGAGCAGGCTGCAAAGGCTGCCGGCTTCAATATGGACGTTCCGTTCGCCCCGGGTCGTGGCGATGCCACGGCAGAGCAGACCGATGCGGCCAGCTTCTCGGTTCTGGAGCCTCTTGCCGATGGCTTCCGCAACTGGGCCAAGAAGGATTATGTCGTCAGCCCGGAAGAAATGCTTCTGGACCGCGCCCAGTTGATGGGCCTCACCGGTCCGGAAACCACGGTTCTGCTCGGCGGCTTGCGTGTGCTCGGCACCAATTACGGTGGCAGCAAGCACGGCGTGTTCACGGATCGCGAAGGCCAGCTCACCAACGACTTCTTCGTCAACCTGACGGACATGAAGTTCACATGGAAGCCGACCGGCAAGAACTCCTACGACATCGTCGATCGCAAGACCGGCGTTACCAAGTACACGGCAACACGCGTGGATCTGGTGTTCGGTTCCAACTCCATCCTGCGTGCCTATGCGGAAGTTTATGCGCAGGACGATGCACAGGAGAAGTTCGTGGTTGATTTCGTCGCAGCCTGGACGAAGGTCATGAACGCGGATCGCTTCGATCTCGCTGCCTGATTGAACCAGCCTCCCTAAACGAAGGGGCTCGCTGAAAGGCGGGCCCCTTTTTGTTCTAGAGCGTGTCGCGATCTTTCAGATACGCTCCTGGCGCTCTATTTCTCTACTTTTCGCATGTCGTTATCGCAAAACCGCTGCACACTTTTGCGCGACATGCTTTAAAGATTGCGTAGATTGAGCCGCCGGATCAAAGGGATGAGTTGATCCTTCGCCTTCTGTCGGTGCAGTCGCGCTGCAGTACTTGCAGCTTCCACGTCACCCTGTTGAATAGCGGTGATGATCAATGCGTGCTCGTCTGCGGAACTGGCTGGCAGTGGACGAAGGTTGAGGGTCAACATGCGCGTTCGGTGCAATTGATCGGCCACGGTTCCGGCCATGCGGATCAGCCGTTTGTTCCGGCTGCCCAGCAGCAGTTGCTCATGGAATGTCTCGTCTGCGGAGGCCCACGCCACGAGATCCTTTGCACTGATCGCGACGCCCATTGCGTTTGTGGACGCGGTGAGGGCCGCAACGCATGCCTGGCGATCCTCGTCCGCAAGACTTGCAATCTTTCCTGCTGCAGCACCTTCCAGCGCCATCGTGATCTCATAGATCTCTTCGATGTCTTCCGGTGCAAGCGGGCAAATGAGAATTCCCTTGCGGGCCAGGATCTTCACGAGGCCATCTTCCTGCAGGCGTGCCATTGCCTCATGAACTGGCGTGCGGCTCATCCCAAGCTGGCGCGCAATTTCAATCTCCGCCGCCTGATAGCCAGGTGGGAATGTGTTGTTCCGGATGGCGGATTTGATTGCCTGGTAAGCCGCGTCCACTCGGCCTTGCGGAGCCGATTCCAGGTCTGGTTCTGTACCTTCGGTCTCTCGGGGATTGATCCGGGGATGCTGTTCGCTCTGTGCCATGTGCCGCCTGCCAAGATTGTTGAAGCTATAGCGCAGCCAGCCCCCGTTGACAAACGCAGCGCAAGCTGGAATTCTAACTTGCATGCAAGATTGCATGGTACAGCCGGTGTGGAGGCGCCGGTTGGTTTCGGGAGGAAACCATCATGAAAACAGCACAGACTATATTTGCGACATTGACCCTGTTGGCAGGATTGACCGGGCAGGCGGTTGCGCAGGACAAGTACCCGTCCAAAGCCATTACGCTCATGGTCCCTGCAGCAGCCGGCGGGCCGAGCGACACGGTGGCAAGGCTTGTGGCTCAGTCCATGTCGAAGACGCTTGGACAACAGATCATCATAGAGAATATGGGCGGGGCCGGTGGATCTCTTGGGACGGCTTCCGTGGCGCAATCGGAACCGGATGGCTACCGCCTCGTGCTTTATCACATCGGCGTTGCGACGTTCTCAGCACTCTACCCCAATCTGCCCTTCAAGCCGGAAGAGCTGACGAGTGTCGGCCTTGTGACAGAGGTGCCCATGACGGTCGTCGCCCGTAAGGATTATCCGGCGAAGACCCTTGCCGAGCTGCTTGCCGGGTTGAAGAAGGATGCGGAAGCAGTAACATTCGGCACTGCCGGAACAGGCGCGGTATCTGATCTCTGTGGTCGCCTGATCCAGGATGCCGTTGGGGCAAAAATGACGGTCGTTCCCTATAAGGGCATGGGGCCGGCCATGACAGACCTGATCGGAGGTCGTATCGATCTTGCCTGCGATCAGACCACGAATACGGCGACGCAGATCAAGGCCAATGAAATCAAGGCTTTCGCCGTGACCACAGCGAAACGGATATCGTTGTTCCCGGATCTGCCCACCGTGAGTGAAAGCGGTATACAGGGGTTCGAACTGAGTGCGTGGCATGCGATCTGGGCACCTAAGGGAACGCCGGAACCCATCCGAAAGACATTGTCAGATGCGTTGAAGACCGCGCTCAAGGATCCCGTTGTCATCGAGCGCTTTGCCACATTGGGCACAGCGCCCGTGGCGGAAGATCAGGCAACACCATCGGCACTCGACGCCAAGTTCAAGTCTGAGATCCAGAGATTGAGTGCCTTGATTGCAAAGTCATCCAAATAAACGCGAGAGCCGGGATATAGTTTGTCCCGGCATCGCTGATCTTCACGCGGCGGGATCTGCCGTAAACACTGCTGAACGAGACGCACATGAGAGACTACAAGATTGCCGCCATTCCGGCGGATGGAATTGGCCCCGAGGTCATTGCGGCCGGACTGCAGGTTCTGGAGGCGCTGGAAAAACGCAGCGGTGATTTTCGCATCCATGCGCAGAGCTTCGAATGGGGTTCCGACTATTACAAGCGCCACGGCGTCATGATGCCAGCGGACGGCCTTGAAACGCTGAAGGGATTCGATGCCATATTCTTCGGAGCCGTCGGCGCGCCGGACGTGCCGGATCACGTAACCCTCTGGGGCTTACGTCTGCCGATTTGTCAGGGTTTCGACCAATATGCCAATGTGCGGCCGACAAAAATTCTCCCTGGCATAACGCCACCCTTGCGCAATTGCGGTCCCGGAGACCTTGACTGGGTGATCGTGCGCGAGAATTCGGAAGGGGAATATTCCGGCCATGGCGGCCGCGCCCATCGCGGCCTGCCGGAAGAGGTCGGAACGGAAGTCGCCATCTTCACCCGCGTCGGCGTTACCCGCATCATGCGCTATGCGTTCAAACTGGCGCAGGCGCGACCGCGCAAGCTTCTGACCGTCGTGACCAAATCCAATGCCCAGCGGCATGGCATGGTGATGTGGGATGAAATCGCAGCCGAGGTTTCCAAGGAATTTCCTGATGTGACCTGGGACAAGATGCTGGTCGATGCGATGACAGTTCGCATGACCCTCAATCCAAAAAGCCTCGACACGATCGTCGCGACCAATCTGCATGCGGATATTCTGTCGGATCTCGCAGGGGCTCTTGCGGGAAGCCTTGGCGTCGCGCCAACGGCCAATATCGATCCTGAGCGGCGCTACCCCTCGATGTTCGAACCAATCCACGGATCTGCGTTCGACATAACGGGCAAGGGTATTGCCAATCCGGTCGCTACTTTCTGGACTGCGGCGCAAATGCTGGAGCATCTGGGAGAAAAAGAAGCCGCATCCCGGCTGATGGCAGCCGTCGAGCGGGTGACCGGTGCTGGCATCCTGACCCCGGATGTTGGTGGCACGGCCAATACAGCCGAGGTTACCCGGGCGGTGTGCGAAGCCATCGCAGGGTCGAATATTCTTTAAAGAACTCGTCCGAATATCTGGGGGTATCAAACCCCCAGATAGCGATCCTGCAGGTCGGCGGTCAGCGCATCCGGCGCGCCTGTCCAGACCGTCTTGCCATTCTCCAGCACGATGCAACGATCAGCCACCGGAAGCAGTTCGGACAGCGTCTTGTCGACCACGAGAATGGAAAGGCCATCTGCCTTCAATGTGCGGATGGCCCGCCAGATATCCTGCCGGATGACCGGCGCCAGACCTTCTGTCGCTTCATCGAGGATCAGCAGGCGCGGATTGGTCATCAGTGCGCGCCCAACCGCCAGCATCTGCTGTTCGCCACCGGAAAGCGACCGCGCAAGCTGGTTTTTCCGCTCTTCGAGCCGCGGAAACAGCGTCGAGATGCGCTCAAGGGTCCACGGCCCCGGGCGCGCCGCCGTAACCAGATTTTCGTAGACGGTGAGGTTGGGGAAGCAACGTCTTCCTTCCGGCACCAGGCCGATCCCCAGTCTTGCGACCTTGTGTGTCGGCATGGCGCGGGTGGTAACGCCACCAAAAGCAATAATGCCCTCGCGTGGCGGGACGAGGTTGCAGATTGCCTTTATGGTGGTGGATTTGCCCATGCCGTTGCGCCCCATGAGCGCCACCACCTCTCCCTCTGAAAGCGAAAGATTGACACCGAACAGTGCCTGGCTCGAACCGTAGAAGGCCGTAATCTCCTGAACATCCAGCAGCATCAGGCATGATCTCCCAGATAGGCGGTACGCACGGTTGGATCGTTGCGGATCTGATCGACCGTGCCTGTCGCGATGATGCGTCCGTAGACGAGAACGGAAATCCGGTCCGCCAGCGCATAAACCGCATCCATGTCGTGCTCCACCAGAAGAATAGGGGCTTCGCGCCGCAAACCATCCAGGAAACGGGTCAGTGTCTTGGAACCTTCAGGTCCCATTCCGGCCATGGGCTCATCCAGCAGGAAGGCGCGCACATCGAGCGCCAGCGCAACTGCGATTTCGAGTTGCCGCTTTTCCCCATGGGAAAGTTCGGCAGCCGGAACATGGGCGCGATCGGCGAGACCCACACGAGACAAGCGCTCCATTGCGGCCTCTGTCAGGGACTTGTCCTTCATCACAGGTTTGAAGAAGTGGAAGCTCGAGCCTTGCTGTGCCTGCACCGCCAGCATCACGTTGCGCAGCGTGGAAAACTCTCCCGCGAGCGACGAGATCTGAAACGTGCGCCCCAGACCGAGACGGGCGCGATCGGCCACACTCAAACTGCTGACATCCTGACCGCCGAGATGGATCGTGCCTTTGTCCTGTCTCAGCGTGCCGCAGATCTGGTGAATGAGCGTGGATTTGCCAGCCCCGTTCGGACCGATGAGCGCATGGATCTCACCGGGTCGCAGCGTCAGGCTCACATTGTCTGTAGCCTTCAACGCACCGAAGCTTTTCTCAAGGCCGTTGATTTCAAGAACAGCATTCTCAGCCATGACGTGCCTTTCCGGCCAGAAGACCCATGACCCCGCCGCGCGCGAACAGGACGACGGCGAGCAGAATGAGACCGAGGAAGAACTGCCAGCGCTCGGTCATGCCGCCCAGCACGAATTCCAGGATGACATAGAGAGCGGCACCGGCAAGCGGCCCGAACAGCCGGCCCGTTCCACCCAGAATGATCAGCACGATCAGTTCGCCGGACATGTGCCAGGAGAACATGGACGGGCTGACGAAGCGGTTGAGGTCCGCATAGAGAGCACCGGCGAGCGCGGTGATCATGGCAGACAGCACGAAGGCCGTCAGGCGGATGGGGAAGGGCTTGATGCCGATGGAGGCAACGCGGACATCGTTCTGCCGCACGGCCTGCAAGGCTGCACCGAAGCGGGATGAGCGCATCAATGAAAACAGGCCGAGCGTCAGCATCAGCAGACCATATGCCACCAGGAAAAACTCCATCGGGCGCATGGTATTCAAGCCGGGAAACCCGTTGCGCACGGCAATCGACAGGCCGTCTTCGCCGCCATAGGCTGGCCAGGAGATCGCGAAGTAAAAGATCATCTGCGCAAAGGCGAGCGTAATCATGATGAAGTAGACGCCGGACGTTCTGAGGCTGACGACGCCGATTCCAAGCCCTATGAGACCGGCAACGACGGCTGCGACCAGCCAGATGACCGGCATGGATTGCGACCCCTCGAAGCCGAACATCATCGGTTCACCGGACAGCGCGTGGGCAGACAGAATGCCTGCGGCATAGCCGCCAATTCCGAAGAAGGCCGCATGCCCGAAGGAAACGAGCCCGCCGAGGCCAAGGGCAAGATTGAGCCCGGTGGCGGCGAGTGCCAGAATGGCGATGCGTGTTGCCAGCGTGATGGTGAAGGTCTGGCCCATTTGCAGCGCGATGATGGGCACGGCAAGCAGCGCCAGCGCCATGGCTGCGTTTATTGAAACCTCGCGATTCATCAACTTATGTCCTCACGCCTGAGCCGGAAAAAGGCCGCGCGGTTTGACTGCCAGAATGAAGGCCATGACCAGATAGATCAGCATGGATGCGATGGCCGCTCCCATGGGCTTGGCGTCGGCAGGTGATACGAAAAGGGTCAATATCTGCGGCAACAGGAAGCGCCCCATCGTATCTACAACACCGACAGTCAGCGCGCCGACGAAAGCGCCCTTGATGGAGCCTATGCCGCCGATGATGATGACCACGAAAGCAAGGATCAGAACCGGTTCGCCCATGCCGACCTGGACCGACTGGATAGCCCCCACCATGGCACCCGCAAGTCCGGCCAGTGCCGCACCCAGTGCAAAGACCAGCGTGTAGAGCGTACGAATGTCGACACCGAGAGCCGCAATCATTTCCCTGTCGCTTTCACCGGCACGAATGCGCATTCCGAGCCGGGTGCGCGAGATCAGCAGGTAGAGACCTCCAGCCACAAGAGCGCCCGTGACGATAATGGCGAGCCGATAGAGTGGATATTGCGCGCCGCCAGGCAGAGAAACAGCGCCTTGCAGAAGTGGTGGTATGTCGAGATAGAGCGGAAATGACCCGAACAGCCAGCGCGTTCCTTCCGAAAAGATAAGGATGAGTGCGTAAGTCGCCAGCACCTGTTCCAGATGGTCCCGATTATAAAGCCTGCGGATGACGGTGATTTCCATCAGGGCACCAGCGCCCGCTGCAAAGGCAAGGCTTGCGGCAAGACCCAACCAGAACGAGCCGGTGGCAGCCGCCACGGCGGCGCAAGCAAATGCGCCGACCATGTAGAGCGAGCCATGGGCCAGGTTGATCAGGCCCATGACGCCGAAGACGAGAGTCAGCCCGGCCGCCATCAGAAACAGCATGAAACCGAGCTGAACGCCGTTCAGCAATTGCTCGAGGGCAAGTGCGAAGGTCACAAGTCTGCCCGCCTTACTTCTTGCATTCCTTGGCGTAGGCATCGCCGTGATCGGTGAAGATCTTCTCGACGGTCTTGTTGGTCAGCACGCCATTTTCCTTCACCACCTCGGTCACATAGATATCCTGGATCGGGTGACGATTGGTGTTGAACTTGAAGTTGCCGCGTGGCGATTTGATATCGGCCGCATTCAGCGCTGCTGCAAACGCCTTGGCATCCTTCACGCTGGCCTTGGACGAGGCCGAGAGAATCAGCTGCGCCGCATCGAAAGCCTGCACGGCATAGATGGAGGGCAGGCGGCCATATTCCTTCTCGAAGGCTGGTACGAACGCCTTGTTCGCAGCGTTGTCCAGATCCTTAACCCACTGGCCGGACGCTTTTACGCCAAGCGCAGCATCGCCAATAGCGGGCAGCACGTCCTGGCTGAAGGAGAAGCCGGGGCCAATGATCGGTGTCTTCACGCCGGATTGCGCATACTGCTTCATGAAGGCGATGCCCATGCCGCCGGGAAGGAAGACGAATACGCCATCGGCACCGGATGCGCGGATCTGGGCGATTTCAGCGGCGTAATCCGTCTGGCCGACCTGAGTATAAACCTCGTTGGCAACAGTTCCCTTGTAGTAGCGCTTGAAGCCGGTCAGCGAATCCTTGCCCGCCGGATAGTTCGGCGCCATGATGAACATCTTCTTGTAGCCTTTGTTGGCATATTCGCCCATGGCTTCGTGAAGATTGTCGTTCTGGTAGGCGGCGTTGAAGTAGAGCGGATCGCACTTGGCACCGGCAAGCGCCGCAGGGGCTGCGTTGGTCGAGACGTAGAACTTGCCCTGCGCCACGACGCCCGGCTGAACGGCCATGAGAAGGTTCGACCAGACGATACCCGTCAGGACGTCAACATTTTCGCTCTGGATCATCTTGTCGGCAATCTGCACCGCAAGTTCCGGCTTCTGGGCATCATCCTCGGTGACGACGGTCACGTCCTTGCGGCCCGATTGCTTGATCGCGAGCATGAAGCCATCGCGCGTATCGACACCAAGTCCAGCGCCGCCGCCCGACAATGTCGTGATGAGGCCGATCTTGACCGGTTCAGCGGAAGCCATGCAGGCGCTGCCCAGCATCAATGCTGCAGTCGCAGCCAAAAGAGAAGTTTTCATCCGATGCACTCCGTTTTCTGTTGCTGTTCCCGATTATTGTTGTTTTTCATTCGGTTCTTTGGAGAACCTTTATGCTCAACTGCGCTCACCAATGCAACTGCCCGGCACTTTGTTGTTTAGCAGGTTGTCACAGGTCATTTCAGACCACAAGAATTATTTTAAGCTTAGAATAAATTCTTGGGCGTTGCTTGCGCCGTTGGCGACCAAGCGCATGAAAGCTTGCCGGGCGTTCCTCCGCCCGGTCACAAATTCACGATGTTTGGCCATGCTGGCCTTAAAATATGCCGGTCTCGACGGCGACCCGACGATAGGCGGCACCTGCGGTAAACCCGCCATCAATGACAAAGTCTTCGCCGGTGACGAAAGCGGAGCGTGACGAGGCGAGAAACAGAACCAGTTCCGCAATCTCCTCCGGAGCGCCCGAGCGCTTCATCGGCGTCATCTCGATCATCGGCTTCAAATGCGGGCTGCTGGCGTTGAGGCCGGTGACGACAAGGCCGGGGCAAACGGCGTTGACGCGAATGGCCTTGCCCGCCAGCTCCATGGCTGCACTCCTCGTCAGCCCACGCAGGCCCCATTTGCTGGCGGTGTAAGCCGGATCGTAATGACCGGAGAATGCGCTGTTGGAGGAAATATTGACGATGGAGCCACCGCCATTTTCCGCCATCAGATCGGTCACGGCACGGATGCCAAGAAAGGCACCGGTGAGGTTGACCTTCAGCAAACGTTCCCAGGCTTCAAGCTCTGTAGAGGCAACCGTCGAGCGATTGATGATCCCGGCATTGTTGACGAGGATATCAAGACGGCCCTGCCATTCGCGGGCAAGGTCGACAACCTTTGCCCAGCTTTCCGGACTTGTCACATCATGTGCCAGGAACCGCGCCTGATGACCTTCCTCGGTGAGCGTTTTCTCCAAAGCTTCACCTTCCGCCGTCAGCACATCTGCGATGATGACGGCGGCGCCGTGAGACGCGAAGAGGCGGGCTTCCGCCTCACCCTGTCCGCGCGCGCCACCGGTGACAATGGCCAATTTGCCGGCAAGTTCTCCCTGTGACGTCATGGTCAGGCCCTCGCTTCGACAGTAGTCTGCTTCTGTTCGCCCAGACCCTCAATGCCAAGCGTCATGACTTGGCCGGCTCTCAGAAACACCGGTTCCGGCTTGATGCCCATGCCGACGCCGGGCGGCGTGCCGGTCGCGATGATATCGCCCGGCTCCAGTGTCATGAACTGGCTGATATAGCTGACGAGGTGGGCGACACCGAAGATCATCGTGTTGGTATTGCCGGTCTGGCGGCGCACGCCATCCACATCCAGCCACAGCGACAGGTTCTGCGGATCCGCCACCTCATCGCGCGTGACAAGCCATGGGCCGATCGGCCCGAAAGTGTCGTGGCTCTTGCCCTTGGTCCATTGCCCGCCGCGCTCTGACTGGAAAGCGCGCTCAGAAACATCATTGACGACGCAATAGCCCGCCACGTGGTTGAGCGCTTGAGACTCGGCCACGTATTTTGCACGGGTCCCGATTACGACGCCAAGTTCGACCTCCCAGTCGGTCTTCAACGACCCGCGCGGGATTTCCACATCGTCATTCGGACCGACGACGGCATTCGTCGCCTTCATGAACAGGATCGGCTCTTCCGGCGGTGCCTTTCCGGTTTCCTTTGCGTGGTCGGCATAGTTCAGGCCGACGCAGATGAACTTGCCCGGACGGACAACGCAAGCGCCAATGCGCTGCGGGTCAACCACCGGCAGGGTTGAAAGATCGGTCTGACGGAGGCGGTCGAGTGATGCGTCCGACAGCGCCTCTCCACCGAGATCGCTGAGCATGCCGGAGAGATCGCGGATCTTGCCCTCGGCGTCGAGAATGGCAGGCTTTTCGGCGCCTGCCGGTCCATGGCGAAGGAGTTTCATCAGGCCCGCCGATATCCAACCAGAACACTGTCGTCCACATCCGGAAGATTGACCACGATGTTATCCGGCGTGCGGGTTGTGAGCCACACCAGTTCCTCGGTCGTGGACATATTGACCTCGATATGCGGCCAGTTCGGCGGCACGAAGATGAAGTCGCCTTCTTCCATGTCGATGAATTCCTGCCAGTTCTCGCCGAAATAGATGCGGCCCTTGCCCTTCAGCACATAGCCGCCGGTTTCGGCTTCGCCATGGTGGTGGGGATAGGAGCGATAGCCCGGTTCGTTGGAAACCTTGCCGAACCAGATCTTGGTCGCCGGGGTGTGCTGCGGGCTGACGCCGGAAATACGCACACATCCGCCGGACTGGCCGGTTCCGGTATCTTCCTGACCCTTGCGGGTCACGACGGGCATAACCTTGTTGCTCATGAAATCCTCCTCTAGAACCTGTGTAGATGACTAGATGTCTAGATAACTAGACATCCTCTGAATGACCTTGATGCTCAGTCCGGCACGACGGCCAGCGCCTGGATCTCGATCTTGGCGCGGTCTTCCATCAGCGCGACTACCTGCACGGCGGCCATGGGCGGGAAGTGGCGCCCTATGATCTCGCGATACACGGCGCCGATCTCTTTCATTCGCGTCTTGTAGGCTTCGCGATCCGTGAAATACCAGGTCATCTGGATCAGGTGTTCCGGCTTGGCATCTGCGGCCGAGAGAACGCTGACAATATTCAACAGCGTCTGCCGCACCTGCTCGACAAAATCGTCGGAATGAAACTCACACTGCTCATCCCAGCCGATCTGCCCGCCCACCTGAACGATGCGCCCACGGGCGCTGATGCCGTTGGAATAGCCAATCGGCTTGGCCCAGCCTTCCGGCTGGATGATTTCATGCATCATGGGAAGGCTCCAGGTAACGGGTCAGTCCGGCCCTGACATCGTCGGGCCATGGATGAGATTTGTGATCTTCAAGCGAAGTCATCACGATGCGCTGACGCACCGTCCAGATGATGTCGCCGCGGACGGTAACGATGGTTTCAAGGTCCAGCGAGGCGCGGCCAATGGCGCGGACATGCACGGCAAAATCCAGCACATCGCCATAGACGGCGGGCTTCTTGAATTCGAGGTTCAGCGTCACGGTCGGCAAGCCGAGCTTGCGCTCGAACATGATTTCTTTCCATGTCACGCCGAAGGAGGCAAACATTGCCTCGTTCACATCGACCAGCATGGAAAGATAGGCCGGATGATAGGCGATGCCGGTCAGGTCGCAGTCGCCGAACCGCATTGGCTTCGAGATTGTAAAAGGCATGCTTCCTCCCTGTGGCTCAGCCGGACAAGACTTCGCCGCCCGCCACCGCAATGGCCTGGCCGTTGATGGATTGGGACAGGGGCAGCGCGAGCCACGCGACTGTCTCGGCCACTTCTTCCGGCGTGACCAGGCGTCCCTGCGGATTGCTCTTTGTGAACTCGGTCAGCGCCTGCTCTGGCGTGCGCCCTGTCTTGGCCACGATTTCTTCGATGGAGCGGGCAATGATGGGCGTATCGGTAAAGCCGGGGCAGACGGCGTTGACCGTGATGCCCTTCTTCGCCAGTTCCAGCGCAAGCGCCCGTGTCAGGCCCACAACGCCGTGCTTTGCCGCGCAATAGGCCGAGACGTAAGCATAGCCAGTCAGGCCTGCAGTCGAAGCGATGTTGATGATGCGCGCGCCTGCGCCATGGGCTTTCAAATCGGGCAGGACCGCTTGCGTGACGTTGAATACGCCCGTCAGATCGACATTCAGAACCTTCGACCAAAGCTCCAGCCCCGTCTTTTCGAAGGGTGCGCTTGGGGCTTCGCCAGCATTGTTGACGAGAATGGTAACCGGCCCGAAGGCTTCACGTGCCTGCGTAAGCCCGCTTTCAATGGCCTTTGGATCGGTGACATCGAAACCCGAGGCAACCAAAATCCGCTCGTTTCCAAGCCCTTCCGCCAGTGCCTGTAGCGGCTCCCGGCGGCGACCGGCAATCGTCAGTCTTGCGCCACCCTCATGCAGGCGGCGGACGATGGCAGCGCCTATTCCGCTTCCAGCGCCGGTGACCAATACGTGTCTGTTTTCAATGCCAGCCATAGCGGATCACTTCGCCGGTGCCGCAGCGCGTTCGAGGCCGGATTCGTACTGGTACTTGCCGGACATGTACTGCTTCGGCCACGGTACATTCTTCAGGCCAATCTTTGCGGCCTCGTGCAAGGCCCAGGCCGGATCAGCCAGATGTGGACGAGCCACGGCACAGAGATCGGCGCGTCCCGCGGCGATGATGGAATTGGCGTGGTCGGCTTCGGAGATTGCGCCCACGGCGATGGTGGGTATGCCGATCTCGTTGCGGATCTTGTCGGAGAACGGCGTCTGGAACAGGCGGCCATAAACCGGCTTCTCTTCCTTCGATACCTGACCGGAGGAGCAATCGATGAGATCGGCACCGGCTTGCTTGAACATTTCCGCAAAAATCGCAGCATCTTCCGGCGTATTTCCACCGTCGGCCCAGTCGTGGCAGGAAAGACGGACGGAGATCGGCTTATCCTGAGGCCAGACCTCGCGAATGGCTTTGAAAACTTCCAGTGGATATCGCGCGCGGTTCTCGTGACTGCCGCCATATTCGTCTTCGCGCCGATTGGTCAGCGGCGAAAGGAACGATGACATCAGGTATCCATGGGCGGCGTGGAACTCCAACCAGTCTGCCCCGGCTTCTGCAGCCCGCTTTGTGGCGGCAACAAAGTCTTCCTTCACGCGGTCCATGTCGGCGCGATCCATCGCCTTCGGCACCTGACTGTGCTTCAGATAGGGCAGGGCGGAGGCTGACAGAAGTGGCCACGCGCCGTCTTCCAAAGGCTGATCTATGCCTTCCCAGGCCAGCTTGGTGGCACCCTTGCGGCCAGCATGGCCGAGCTGGATGCCGATCTTGGCGGCACTGTTGGTGTGCACGAAATCCACGAGGCGCTTCCAGCCAGCGGTCTGCTCATCGCTCCACAGGCCGAGGCATCCGGGCGTGATGCGGGCATCGGGCGAAACGCAGGTCATTTCTGCAAAGATGAGTCCAGCACCGCCAAGGGCGCGGCTTCCCAGGTGAACGAGATGGAAATCGTCCAGCATGCCATCCTTCGCGGAATACATGGCCATGGGCGAGACAACGATGCGGTTTGGCAAGGTCACGTCACGCAGACGGTAGGGCGTGAACATGGGCGGCAGGCAGCGTTCATCCTCCTTCACATTCAAGCCCTGCTTGGCGGCGAACCAACGCTCATAGCCTTCCAACCAGGTCTTGTCGCGCAGGCGAAGGTTCTCGTGGCTGATCCGCTGCGAACGGGTCAGCATGGAATACATGAACTGCTCCGGTTCCAGCGTATCGGCATAACGCGTTCCAACGACTTCGAACCATTCCATGGCGTTGCGGGCAGCGTTCTGAATGCGGGCAACATCAACCCGGCGAATTTCCTCATATGCTGTCAGGACGGCTGGAATGTTCTCCTTGCCATGCCCGAGCTTCTGGAACTGGTTGGTCAGCTCAATCGCATCGTCGATTGCAAGCTTGGTGCCGGAGCCGATGGCGAAATGCGCCGTATGTGCGGCGTCGCCCATCAGAACGACATGGCTGTTGCCGTTGAAGTGGCTCCATTTGCCGCAAATCAGCCGCTGGAAGTTTAGCCATGCTGAACCCCGCATATGCCGGGCATTGGTCATCAAGGACGACCCTTCCAGCGTTTCGGCGAAAAGGTCTTCGCAGAACCTGATCGACTCGTCCTGCGACATCTCACCAAGCTTGTGGGCCTGATAGGCTTCTTCCGTCGTCTCGATGATAAAGGTCGAGGTCTTGTCGTCGAACTTGTAGATATGCGCCTGAAACCAGCCGTGATCCGTCTTGCGGAAATCAAAGGTGAAGGCGTCGAAAAGCTTGTTGGTGCCAAGCCAGATGTAGCGATTGGGACGAACCACGAGATCTGGCTGGAAGACGTCCGAATATTTGGCTCGAATGCGCGAGTTCACGCCATCGGAAGCAATGACGAGGTCGGCATCCGGAAAATCCAGATCGCTTTCCGCCTCGGTCTCGAATTGCAGATTGACGCCGAGCGCTTCGCAGCGAGCCTGCAGAATGTTCAAAAGCTTGCGGCGGCCAATGCCGACAAAGCCATGGCCGCTGGTGCGCTGACGCGTGCCCTTGAACAGAACCTCGATGTCGTCCCAATGGTTGAAGGCATCCTGGATTTCGCCAGCGCTTTCAGGATCCCAATGCCGCATGGACTGCATGGTCTGATCCGAAAAGACAACGCCCCAGCCGAAGGTATCATAGGGGCGGTTGCGCTCCACCACCGTCACGTCGTGTTCCGGATGGAATTTCTTCATGAGAAGGCCGAAATAGAGGCCAGCCGGACCTCCGCCGATGCAGACAATCTTCATTGCCGTTCCCTTCATTGTTGACGCAAGTTCATGCACGCCAATTATTTTAAGATTAAAGTATTTGACATTCGTGCATTGTCAACCGGAAAAATCGGTGGCCTATCCTGCATCCTTCGGACATCCCGATATGCTTGAATCTTGAATGATCAAGCTTGACATCGGCTTCATTCATCAGCACTCCGATAGGACGGGGCAGGGGAATCGCATGGTGAATGATATCGAGGCGATTGTTGCGGATACGCAGGAAGGCAAGAAGCTGGAACTGCGCTTATGGCTGCGTCTGCTTTCCACCACCCGCCTCGTTTCGCAGGAAATTCGCCGTCGGCTCAGGCTGGAGTTCAACAGCACGCTGCCGCAGTTCGACGTGCTCTCCCAGCTTTATCGCCAACCCGATGGCCTGCGTCTGGGCGAGCTTTCCCAACTGACCATGGTGACGAACGGCAACATCACGGCGCTTGTCGAGCGGCTTGAAGCGGATGGTATGCTGGTTCGCGAAAGGCTGGGGCAGGATCGGCGTGTGACCGTTGCGAAGCTGACGCCGCGCGGCCGTGAGATCTTCAGCCGTATGGCGCAGGCGCATGAGGCCTGGCTGAAAGAGTTGATGGTGGATGTGGACCCGATCGTTTTGGCCGGGTTGCTGACGCATGTCGGTCAGGTCAAGAATTCCACCATCCGGCACATGAGCCGTGGCGAACTCGAAGACGCCGAGTAGTTCGTCACACATCACTTGAACATGCCATCCGATCAGAGACTGCCGCGCGAAACCGCGCGTGGCGGCTTGTTCGAGACGACGCGCCACCGTTCAGGAAAAATCATTATAAGCTTAAAAGATTTTTCTTGCCGAGCTTTTGGACCTGTGCCAGTCTTTCCAAAAATCAAAATACGCCACCTGGAAAACCAGCAAGGCGTGCAGACCAAATGTTTGCGAATAGGGGAACTGACATGAATCTGGGTCCAACCGGACACGCGGATACCTTCGCGCGCGACCATCTTCCGCCCTTTGAAGAGTGGCCGGAAATCAATCTGCAGGGCTTTGACTACCCCGAATATCTCAACGCGGCTGTGGAACTCACCGACCGTATGGTGGAGAAAGGGTTCGGCGACCGCGTGGCGCTGATCGGCGTCGGTCGTAAACGCACTTACCGCGAACTGGCGGAATGGACCAATCAGCTGGCGCGGGCGCTGATCGAGGATTACGGCCTCCAGCCAGGCAATCGCGTTCTCATCCGCTCCGGCAACAATCCGGCCATGATCGCCTGCTGGCTGGCGGCAACCAAGGCGGGCGCTGTGGTCGTCAATACCATGCCGATGATGCGTTCGGGCGAATTGCTGAAATATCTCGAAAAGGCGGAAATTTCGCTGGCTCTGTGCGACCATCGGCTGATGGATGAGCTGGTGGAGGCGGGTAGCCAGAGCCAGTTCCTCAAGCGCATCGTCTCCTTCGACGGAACCGACGGCCATGATGGCGAACTGGACCGGGCGGCGCTTGCCAAGTCCAGGGAATTTGCCGCCGTTGAAACAGGGCGTGATGATGTGGCCTTGCTGGGCTTCACGTCCGGTTCAACCGGCATCCCCAAGGCTACGATGCACTTTCACCGCGATATCCTCATCATCGCAGATGCCTATGCGAAGGAAGTGCTGCAGGTTCAGCCGGAGGATGTCTTTGTCGGTTCGCCACCGATTGCCTTCACATTCGGTCTCGGTGGCCTCGTGGTCTTTCCGCTTCGTTTCGGAGCCTGCGGTGTGCTTCTTGAGAACGCCGCCCCCACCAAAATGCCGGATATCATTCAGGAACATCAGGCCACGATCTGCTTCACGGCGCCGACGGCCTATCGCGCCATGCTGGCCGCGATGGATGGTGGGGCAGATCTCTCATCGCTGCGTATTGCAGTATCCGCCGGGGAAACCCTGCCGGGTCCTGTGTTCGAAGAATGGACACGCAAGACCGGTAAACCGATCCTCGATGGTATCGGCGCTACCGAGATGCTGCATGTTTTCATCTCCAACCGGCTAGGAGAGGGCAGGCCTGCCTGCACCGGACGCCCGCTCAGTGGCTATGAGGCGATCATCGTCGACGACTCGATGAACGAGGTGCCGCGCGGCACGGTGGGCAAGCTCGCCGTGCGCGGGCCGATTGGTTGCCGCTATCTCGCCGATACGCGTCAGAAGGATTATGTCCGGGGCGGCTGGAATCTGACCGGCGATGCTTTCTATCAGGACGAAGAGGGCTATTTCCACTTTGCGGCCCGAGCCGACGACATGATCGTATCTGCTGGCTACAACATTGCGGGCCCAGAGGTCGAAGCAGCACTTCTCAAGCATGATGCCGTTGCCGAATGCGCGGTGATCGGCGTTCCGGACGAAACACGCGGCATGATCGTTCAGGCCCATGTCGTGCTGGCGCAGGGCTTCAGCGGTGATGACGTGTTGACGAAGCATTTGCAGGAGCATGTGAAGTCCATCATCGCCCCTTACAAATACCCTCGCTCGATCATCTTTACGGAAGCTCTGCCCAAAACGGAGTCCGGCAAGATCCAGCGGTTCCGTTTGCGCAGTGCAGCAGCAGCGCCGCAAATATCGGCGCAAGCGGTCTGACCTCGGCCTCGATTAACGATTGGCATTTGTCTTTTCCGCGCAAATGATCGACATCACGTCTCGATCAGAGGCAAGGAGCAGACACAGTGACCGACAAAAGCCAAACGGCGCGTGCTTTCACCGTGGAAAGCCGGGATGTACTGCGCATCTCGCTTCCCATGATGATCGCCTATCTATCGACGCCCTTGGCCGGGTTGATCGCGACGGGCGTGATCGCCCAGCTTGGCGACGAAAATCTGGTTGGAGGCGTTGCCCTCGCCTCCGTCATTTTCGACGTGATGTTCACGACATTCAATTTCCTGCGCGCCGCGACGACCGGTTTCACGGCGCAGGCCGTTGGGGCTGGCAGCAAGCTTGACGAAAACCGGATGCTGGCGAGCGGCTTGATCGTTGCGCTTGTGTCCGGCCTGCTTCTTCTTCTGGTGCAAGGTCCGCTTGGAGCCTTCAGTCTTGGCGTGCTGGGTGCCGAGGGCGCTGTGGCCGAAGCTGCCGCCATCTATTTTCACTGGCGTATATGGTCGGCACCGCTTGTGCTCTTCAATTTCGTCGCCTTCGGCTGGATCATCGGTCGTGGAGAGGCGATGTGGAGCATGATTCTGCAAACTCTCCTGAACGTCCTGAATGCGGGGATCAGCTATTACTCCGTGATGCGGCTTGGTTGGGGCGTGGAAGGCGTCGCGATTGCCGCGCTCGTGGCGGAAGGTGCAACGGCGCTTCTCGGAGGCATCCTCATTCTGGTCAAGACAGACCGGCTGGCCTGGGAGCTTCCGGGGCTGAAAAGCTTTCAGCGATCCTTCTCCGTCAATGGCGATATGATGATCCGCTCCTTTGCATTGCTGATCGGCCTGTCTTTCTTCACACGCCAGAGCGGCACGCTGGGAATCGATATTCTTGCGGCAAATACGATCCTGCTGCGCTACTATTTCTTCGGTGTCGCATTTTTGGATGGCGTGGCGACTGCAGCGGAACAACTGGCCGGCAAGGCGGTAGGCGCCCGCTACCGCCCGGCCTTTGATCAGGTTATTCGTCTCACGACCATCTGGGGTCTCGTCTTTGCAGTGATTGTTTCTCTGGCCTTTATGCTGAGTGCAGGCTGGGTGATCGATGTGCTGGCACCCACTGGAAACGTCGCCGCCCTCGCGCACGCCTATCTTCCCTACATGCTGGCCTTGCCAATTCTCGGTGTCATCGCGTTCCAGATGGATGGCGTCTATATCGGGGCCACATGGTCACGGCAGATGCGCAATCTCATGGTTGCCTCGCTGGCGACCTACATTCTGACCTGGGCTGTGCTGCAGCCGCTTTTCGGCAATCACGGTCTGTGGATGGCTCTTCTCGTCTTCCAAAGTGCACGAAGCATTGCCTTTCGCCTGATGCTGCCGAGGCTTGCCGATCGTACGTTCGGCTGATCTGGGCGGTCTTTATGTTTTCCTTACATGAGGCAGCATTCTTCCCAATCGAAACCTGACGGGTTCAGCGCCTAATCATTCTCCTGCATCAACAGGAGAATAGCGATGCTCGATTTCATCTTCCTCGTGCTGGGTTGCGGCACGCTTGGCGTGCTGGCGCTCTATGCCCGCGCGCTCGACCGGCTGTGAGGTCCAACCCATGCTGGAACCCCTTTTCGGCCTTCTCGTCGCTCTCGCTCTCGGCGTCTATCTCGTCGTTACGCTGCTGCGTCCCGAACGCTTCTGATTTCCCAGGAGAAGTCTCATGACAATCGTCGGGTGGCTGCAGATCAGCCTCCTTTTCCTATTCGTCGCCATCGCCATCAAGCCGCTGGGTGTCTACATGGCGCAGGTTTTCGAGGGCGAGCGTAATCTCGCGACCAAACTCGGCGGCCCTTTCGAGCGCGGTTTCTATCGTCTGGCCGGTATCAACCCGGACAAGGAGCAGGGCTGGCTGTCCTATACGCTCGCCATGCTCGCCTTCTCGCTCGCAGGCTTCGTCTCGCTCTATGCGATCCTGCGCCTGCAAGCCTATCTGCCGCTCAATCCGCAGGGTTTTCCGGCGGTTCCGGCAGATTTGGCGTTCAACACGGCTGTGTCCTTCGTGACCAACACCAACTGGCAGAACTATGCCGGTGAGGCGGTGATGAGCCATTTCAGCCAGATGGCGGGCCTTACGGTTCACAACTTCCTGTCGGCTGCCACCGGCATGGCGCTTGCGATGGCGGTGACCCGCGCGCTGGCTCGCTCCAAGGTTTCCACGCTTGGAAATTTCTGGGTCGATTTGACCCGTGCCACGCTTTACGTTCTTCTGCCCATCGCATTCACCATCGCGCTTGGCTTCGTGGCCATGGGCCTTCCACAGACGCTGGATGCCTCTGCGACCGCAACCACTCTGGAAGGTGCCCAACAGGTCATTTCCCTCGGTCCCGTTGCGTCTCAGGAAGCCATCAAGCAGCTTGGCACGAACGGCGGTGGCTTTTTCAATGCGAACGCTGCACATCCGTTCGAGAATCCGACGGCCTGGTCCAACTACCTCAACATTTTTTCCATGCTCTCGTTGTCCGCCGCGATCGTCTACACGTTCGGGCGAATGGTCGGGAACAGGCGTCAGGGCTGGGCCTTGATCACGGCCATGGCGGTTCTCTTGATCGCTGGTGTCGCCGTGACCTACTGGGCAGAAGCCGCTGGCAATCCCATCCTGACCAGTCTCGGCGTCGATGCTGCGCAAGGCAATATGGAAGGCAAGGAAGTTCGCTTTGGCCAAGCCATGACGGCGCTTTACGCGGCCGTGACCACAGGCCTGTCGGATGGTGGCGTCAACGGTATGCACGGCTCCTTCACGGGTCTCGGCGGTCTCGTACCCATGTTCCTGATCCAGCTTGGCGAAGTTCTGCCGGGCGGCGTCGGCTCCGGTCTTTATGGCATGCTCGTCTTTGCGCTTCTTTCCGTCTTCGTCGCGGGGCTGATGGTTGGCCGGACACCGGAGTTCCTGGGCAAGAAGATCGAAGGCCGCGAAATGAAATTTGCCATGCTGGCGGTTCTTATCCTGCCACTGGTGATCCTTGGCTTCACGGCGATCTCGGTCATGCTGCCGTTTGCGGTGGCAAGCATCGGAACCGCGGGCCCACACGGGCTCTCGGAAATTCTCTACGCCTACACGTCTGCTGCCGGGAACAACGGCTCTGCCTTCGGTGGCCTTTCCGGCAATACGCTCTGGTACAACTCGACGCTCGGAATCGCCATGCTGCTCGGTCGTTTCGCCTATGTCATTCCTGTCATGGCCATCGCGGGCTCGCTTGCCGCCAAGGTCAAGACACCGGCGTCCGCAGGAACTTTTCCAACCGATGGCCCGCTCTTCGTTGGCCTGCTGATCGGGATCATCCTGATCCTGGGAGGTTTGCAGTTCTTCCCGGCGCTCGCACTCGGTCCCATCGTCGAGCATTTCGCAATGCTTGCTGGCCAAACTTTCTGAGGAAACAACCATGTCAAAGGATCATAAGGCGCAGAGCCTTCTCGACCCTGCCATTCTTCTGCCAGCCATGCGGGATTCCGTTTTGAAACTGAACCCGCGGCAATTGCTGCGTAACCCGGTCATCTTCGTCACTGAGGCGGTGGCTGCAGTCGTTACCATCCTGTTTCTTCGCGATCTCGTGGTTGGAAACGGGCAAGCCGGGTTCTCCGGGCAGATTGCCGCCTGGCTGTGGTTCACCGTGCTGTTTGCAACATTCGCGGAAGCCGTTGCAGAAGGCCGGGGCCGCGCCCAGGCGGAAAGTCTGAAGAAAACCAAATCCGAAATGACGGCCCGGCGCCTGACATCGAACGGTGGCGAGGAAAGCGTTGCCGCGACCAGCCTCAAGGTTGACGACATCGTGCTCGTCGCAGCGGGTGAACTCATTCCCGGCGATGGCGAGGTCATTGAAGGGGTTGCATCGGTTAACGAGAGTGCGATCACTGGCGAATCCGCGCCCGTGATCCGCGAATCCGGTGGCGATCGTTCCGCCGTGACGGGAGGGACGCAGGTGCTTTCCGACGAGTTGCGGATCAGGATTACCGTCGCGCCCGGTTCATCCTTCGTCGATCGCATGATTGCACTCATCGAAGGGGCGCAACGCCAGAAGACGCCGAATGAAATCGCGCTCTCGATTCTCTTGTCAGGTTTGACACTGATCTTCCTGCTTGTCTGTGTCGCGATCTGGGGGCTGGCGGGCTATTCGGCGACGATCCTCTCCATCACCGTTCTTTCGGCGCTCCTGGTGACGCTGATACCGACGACGATTGGCGGGCTTTTGTCGGCCATCGGCATTGCGGGCATGGATCGTCTGGTCCGTTTCAACGTCATTGCAACGTCCGGACGTGCGGTAGAGGCGGCGGGCGATGTCGATACGCTACTCCTGGACAAGACCGGAACCATCACCTTCGGCAATCGCATGGCCAGTGATTTTCTTGCGGCCCCCGGTGTGACACAGCAACAGCTTGCAGAAGCCGCACTGCTGGCCAGCCTTGCCGATGAAACACCTGAAGGCCGTTCCATCGTCGCGCTTGCGACGGGTGAGTTCGGGATTGCTATGCCAGAGCAGCGGTTCGACGAGATCATTGCATTTACCGCCGAAACACGGCTTTCGGGCGTTGATCGGGATGGTCGAAGACTTCGAAAGGGTGCCGTCGATTCCATCCTCAGATTCGCCGGTGTGACGGATGCCGAGGCTCCGGCAGAGTTCCGCCGCGCGGTCGACATGATTGCACGAAGCGGTGGCACGCCGCTGGCTGTTGCAGACGGCAACAGGTTGCTGGGCGCCATCCATCTGAAGGATGTCATCAAGCCTGGCATCAAGGAGCGTTTCGCAGCTCTGCGCGCCATGGGTATTCGTACGGTCATGGTCACCGGCGACAACCCTGTGACGGCTGCGGCGATCGCGTCAGAAGCAGGGGTTGATGATTACATCGCTCAGGCAACGCCGGAAGATAAGCTGAACTACATCCGACGCGAGCAGCAGGGCGGTCGTCTGATTGCCATGTGTGGCGATGGCACGAACGATGCCCCAGCGCTTGCGCAGGCCGATGTGGGTGTTGCCATGCAGACCGGGACGCAGGCTGCGCGCGAAGCCGCCAACATGGTGGATCTTGATTCAAGTCCGACCAAGCTCATCGAAATCGTGGAGATCGGCAAGCAATTGCTGATGACCCGCGGGGCGCTGACGACGTTTTCCATTGCCAATGACGTGGCGAAATACTTCGCCATCATCCCGGCGCTTTTCGTCGCAACCTATCCGGCCCTCGGCGCGCTGAATGTCATGGGGCTGGCCTCTCCGCAATCGGCCATTCTCTCCGCCGTCATCTTCAATGCGCTCATCATCATTGCGCTGATCCCGCTCGCCCTGCGCGGTGTTACCTATCGGCCGTCCGGTGCCGCAAGTGTGCTGCGACGCAACCTGCTGGTCTACGGGCTGGGTGGGTTGATCCTGCCCTTCATCGGCATCAAGGCAATCGATGTTGCCGTCAGCGCGCTTCATCTGGTGTAAACATGATCAACCATCTCAGACCTGCAATCACTCTTCTGTTCCTCCTGACACTGGTGACGGGACTTGCCTATCCGCTGGCTGTCACCGGCATAGGTCGGGCTCTGCTTCCACAACAGGCGCAGGGGAGCCTGATCGAGCGCAACGGTCAGATCGTCGGCTCGCGGCTGATCGGTCAGAATTTCACGAGCGACCGCTATTTCTGGCCGCGTCCATCTGCCACGAGCCCGGATCCCTATTCGGCCTCGGCGTCCGGTGGTTCGAACCTCGGTACGACCTCCGCCAAGCTGAAGGATCGTGTCGACGCGGATGTGAAGCGGCTCAGTGCGGCGGGCATTGCCTCACCGGTTCCCGCCGATGCGGTGACCACGTCCGGCTCCGGGCTCGATCCGCATATTTCCCCGGACTATGCTGCAGCGCAGGTGGCACGCGTTGCCAAGGCGCGTGGCGTCAATGAAGCCGACCTGAAGGGTCTGCTTTCGCGACTGTCCGAAGGTCGCGACCTGGGATTTGTCGGTGAACCGCGTGTCAATGTGCTAGAGCTTAATCTGGCTCTTGATGAAATGAAGTCCTGAGAATCGACAGAGACGAAGACGAATGACGGACGACGATCGCGGCGATCCGCGCCGCCCTGACCCCGATGCACTGCTTGCCCTGGCGGATAAGGACCGCCGGGGCAAGCTCATCGTTTTTCTGGGGGCGGCACCCGGCGTGGGCAAGACCTATGCCATGCTTTCCAGAGCAAGAAGGCTGCGTGCCGATGGTGTCGATGTTGTCGTCGGTCTGGTGGAAACCCATGGCCGAAGCGAGACCGCAGCGCTTGTGGACGATCTGGAAGTTTTGCCCCGCCGTCGCATCAGCCATCGGGGCCGAGTATTGGAAGAGTTCGATCTCGATGCTGCGCTCGCCCGAAAGCCGGCGATCATTATCGTGGATGAGCTTGCGCATTCGAACCCGGAGGGTAGCCGCCACCCCAAGCGCTATCAGGACATAGAAGAGCTCAGGGCTGCCGGTATTGAGGTCTGGACTGCGCTGAATATCCAGCATCTGGAAAGCCTTGCGGATCTGGTGGGCCAGATTACAGGCATCGTCGTGCGCGAGCGCGTGCCTGATATCGTGCTGAAGCGGGCCGACGATGTTCTGCTGGTAGATCTGCCGCCGACGGAGCTCATACAACGGCTGAAGGAGGGAAAGGTCTACCTGCCGGAAAGCGCAAGCCGTGCGGTTGACCGATTTTTCCGCCTCGGCAATCTGACGGCTCTGCGCGAGCTGGCCCTGCGTCGGACCGCTGACCGTGTGGATGATCAGATGGTTGATTATCTGCGGCAGAACGCAATCGATGGACCATGGGCCACGGGTGAGCGGCTGATTGTCTGTGTCGGAGCAGATGAGCTGTCAGCCAGGGTGGTTCGGGTCGCCAGCCGCCTTGCGTCCGGTCTGAACGCGCCGTGGATCGTCGTATCCATCGAGAGGGCCGACCGTGAACTGGAGACAGCGGATACGCTGCGCCAGTTGGAAGCGTTGTTTCGCCTGGCGGAACAACTGGGTGCGGAAACGCGCCGGGTGATCGGTCAGGATTATGTCGAAGAAATCCTGAAACTTGCCAAGCGGGAGCATGCAACGCAGATTGTTGTCGGCGTGCGCAAGCGAGGCGGCCTTTCGCGTCTTCTCAAACGCTCCTTGCCGGATGAACTTGCGAGGCGTGCAGCCGGGATCGGCGTTCATTTTGTAACGGCCGATCGACAGGAAAAAGCGGCCAGGAAAATTCCGCTTCCTGCGCTCTCCGTGGTAGGATTGCCGCGCTCTACTATGATAGCGGCCTCGTTCGTGGCGGTCGCAACGTCAATCGGCAAGCTGATCGACACGATCATCTATCTGCCCAATATCTCGCTCGTCTTCCTGTTGGGCGTTCTTGGCTCGGCGGCAATCGGAGGCTATGTGTCAGCCCTGATCGCGGCCTCCCTTTCGACGCTCGCCTATAATTTCTTCTTCATCGACCCTCTGTATACCTTCACGATTGCAGCGCCGCATGAGGTGTTCGCTCTCTTTGTCTTCCTAGCCGTTGCCATCATCTCCGGCGGATTTGCCTCCCGGATCCGCGAACAGGCCAATGTCGCGGGAACCCGTGCGACCGCCCTGCAATCGCTCTATGATTTTTCACGCAAGCTTGCGGGTACAGACAAGCGCGATGATGCGATCTGGCTCGCCGTGTCGCAACTTCAGGCCAGCCTCAAGCGGCCAGTTGTCTTCCTGACCTTGTCTGCGGGAGAGCTGAGCGTCACGGCGGCTTGGCCGCCCGATACAGAACTGGACGTGACCGACATGGCTGCGGCGCGTTGGGCGGAAGCGAAACGAGAGGCCGCGGGTCATGCGACCGGCACATTGCCAAACAGCCGTTTTCAGTTTCGCCCGCTTCTTGGCCCTCATGGCATCGTGGGCGTGTGCGGCATCGCCTATGACAAGGATGATGTCGATCCGGCATCGGAGCGATCGCTGTCGGCGGTGCTGGATCAGACAGCCATCGCGCTCGATCGCGCCCGTCTCTCCGAAGAAACAATCCAGCAGGCAGCGCAGCTTGAAGGCGAGCGCTACAGGGAAGCTCTTTTATCGTCCATTTCTCACGACCTGCGCACGCCGCTCGCCACGATCACCGGATCAGCCAGCAGTCTGATCGAGCTGGGCGACAAAATGAATCCAGAATCGCGACGGGATCTTCTGCAATCCATAGAGGAAGAATCGCAGCGGATGAGCCGCTTTGTGGCAAACCTGCTCGACATGACCCGGATCGAGGCGGGAAGCCTGAAACCGAAGCAGGACTGGGTGGATGTGGCGGACGTCGTACATTCTACCGTGGAACGCACGCGCAGATATGCCCCCAGCCGCCAGATCGAGACACGGGTGGCGCCCACCCTTTCGCTCATCCGGGGCGACAGCGTGCTTCTGGGCCAGGTTCTTTTCAACCTGCTCGACAATGCGATCAAATATGGTGGCAACGAACCTGTTGCCGTCTATGTCCGTCAGGATGACGACGAGATCGTCATCTCTGTGACCGATCTCGGGCGCGGAATTCCCGCCGAGGAACTGGAGCGCGTCTTTGAAAAATTCTATCGCCGTGGCAAGGCCGATGGCAGGGCGCCCGGCACAGGTCTCGGTCTCTCGATTGCGCGGGGTTTCGTACACGCGATGAATGGCACGATCCATGCCGAGAGCCCGGCTATACGCAAAAGGGGAACGCGGATCGTGATGCGGTTCCCTGTGGCGGGTAATGCAGATATGGTCGAGGCATGAACCTTTCGCGCATTCTTGTCGTCGACGACGAACCCCAAATCCAGCGCTTTCTGAGGCCTGCGTTGACAGCAGCCGGCTATGACGTTCTGGAGGCTGTCAATGGCACCGAGGCGCTGAAGGCCGCAGCCACGCAGGCTCCGGATCTCATAATTCTCGATCTTGGTCTTCCCGATATGGACGGCAAGGATGTTGTGACGAGCCTTCGCGGCTGGAGCGACGTTCCGATCATCATCCTGTCGGCGCGCGACAGGGAGAGCGAAAAGATTCTGGCGCTTGATCTCGGTGCCGACGATTATGTCGAGAAGCCCTTCCGCATCGGTGAACTGACGGCGCGTATTCGCACAGCGCTTCGCCACAGGAACAGGCCGGACGCAATTCCGGCCATTTTGGAGGCGGACGGACTGCGTATAGACCCTGTGCGGCGTCAGATCACGCGCGGAGAGGACATAATCCACCTGACTCCGAAGGAATATGATCTGTTGATCCTTCTGGTGCGCCACGCAGGTAAAGTTGTGACCCATCGAACGCTTCTGACGGCGGTATGGGGGCCGGCCCATGGTGACGATCTGCATTATCTGCGCGTCTTCATCGGTCAGTTGCGGCAAAAGATCGAACGCGATCCAGCCGAACCTCGCATCGTTCAGACGGAACCAGGCGTCGGTTACCGGTTGATCGCGGAAGGATAGGGCGCACGCATTATGGAAGACCAAAGCGTGCGACTTTGAAAAATAACAACGCGATATCAGAGACATAAAACTTATAAAGAACGAATATGGGTGCATCGCTTGACGTAATGTTATCGATAACATAGTGTTTGAACATGAGCTTTGGGAGGAGCTGATGAACGACGAAACGCTGCTGGAATTCCGGAATGTTTCAAAGGTCTTCGGCGGGACCAAAGCGCTGACGGATGTCTCGCTGGACCTGCGCAAAGGCGAAATTCTGGCGCTTCTTGGCGAAAACGGCGCCGGCAAATCCACGCTGATCAAGACTCTGGCCGGGATTTTCAAGCCAGATGGCGGCGAGATCCTGTTTCGCGGCCAGCCCTATAGCCATCGCCCGCCCAAGCCCAATGAGCGCCAGCCGGTTGCCTTCATCCATCAGGATCTGGGTTTGATCGAATGGATGACTGTCGGCGAGAATGTGGGATTGGCCCAGGGTTTTTCGATGCGCCGAAAGCTCATCGATTGGCGCGCCACGGAGCGGCGTACCGCGGAAGCGCTTAAGCTGGTCGGCTGTGATTTCGATCCATCGACACGCGTCCAGAACCTGACCAGAACGGAAAAATCGCTCGTTGCCATTGCCCGTGCATTGGCTGTCGAGGCTGATATTCTCGTGCTCGATGAGCCGACGGCCAGTCTGCCTGCCGACGAAGTGGAGCGGCTTTTCAACGCCATCCGTCCGCTCAAGGAACGTGGCGTTGCCATGATCTATGTTTCTCATCGTCTGGATGAAATCTTCCGTATCGCGGATCGCGTTGCCGTGTTGAGAGATGGTCGCCTTGTCGGCCAGACGCCCGTTCAGCAAACCAATCCGGACGAGTTGATCCGCATGATCGTCGGTCGCAAGGCCGACCAGCTTTTCACGAAAGCGGAGCACAAGGCGGGCAAGACGCTTGTGTATGTCCGCAACCTGATGTGCAGCGGTGCGGGACCAGTAAGCTTCGACCTTCGAGAGGGCGAATTGCTGGGTCTTGTCGGGCTTCGCGGAGCGGGGCAGGAATTGATCGGACGCGCGCTTTTCGGATGTGAGGCCTATCGCGGCGATGTCCGTATTCATGGCGAGACCCCCGATCTCTCCAGCACGGTCACGGCAATCAAGTCCGGCATCGGGCTTATTGCCAGAGACCGAACGGAAGAGTCGGTCGCATTGTCGCTGTCGCTGCGGGAAAACACCTACATCAATCCATCCGCCTCCGGACGGGGTCTCTTCACCTTCAAGACACCTGGCGACGAGGCCCGCGAGGCGGCGACGCTGGGAGATAAGGTCGGCCTGCGGCCCAACGATCAGAGCCTTGCGATCGAAGCGCTTTCCGGGGGCAACCAGCAGAAGGTTGTCGTCGGGCGCTGGCTGGCGACAAACCGCAAGCTATTGATTGCCGAAGATCCGACAGCCGGCGTCGATGTGGGCGCCAAGGCCGATATCTATCGCCTGATCGCCTCCGCCGTCGAGTCCGGCCTGGCGGTTCTCGTCATCTCGACGGACTTCGAAGAAATCGCCCACATTTGCCACCGTGCCCTCATCTTTTCGCGTGGACAGATCGTCCGCGAGCTGTCTGGTACCGATCTCACAACATCCGCCGTCATTGCAGCGGCATCCGCATCCGAAGCGGCCTGAAAGGGGAGGAACCGCCTTGAACTCCATCCAGTCGACGGCGCTTGAGCCGACCAAAACAGAACTCGCCGGGTTGAACCGTCTCGAGAAAGCACAGCGCCTTCTACCGGTTTATGGTCTGGTGATCCTGACCGCACTGCTGATCGTGCTCTTCTCGCTGCTGCTGCCGGATACGTTTCCGACAATCCTGAACCTGCGCTCGATCATTGCAGCGAAGACCATCATTGCCATTCTTTCGTTGGCCGCGATGATCCCGATGGCCTGCGGGCGCATTGATCTCACCATCGGCTACGGCATCGTGCTCTGGCACATTCTGGCGATCAGCCTGCAGACAATGTATGGTTTTCCATGGCCGGTCGCGGTGCTTGTCGTTCTGGCGCTTGGGGCATTCACCGGCCTTCTCAACGGTATTCTCGTTGAAGTAGCGAAGATCGACAGCTTCATTGCGACACTCGGGACAGGCACGGTGATCTACGCGCTGGCGCTGTGGCATACGGGTGGACGTCAGATGATCGGTGTGCTGCCAGAAGGCTTCTATGCTCTGAACAGCACGATGTTTCTCGGGCTGCCGATCACCGGTTTCTATGTGCTGGTGCTGGCCGTCGCCATGTGGATCATCCTCGAATATACGCCGGTTGGCCGCTATCTCTATGCGATTGGTGCCAACCCGAAAGCGGCGGCGCTGAACGGCATTCCGGTTCGCCGCTTCGTCATGGCCGCTTTCATCGCGTCGGGAACACTGTCGGCAATCGCAGGTGTTCTCCTGGCATCCAAGCTGCGGATCGGTCAGGCGAGCGTGGGTCTGGAATATCTGCTGCCAGCACTGGTTGGTGCCTTCCTCGGGTCGACGACCATCAAGCCGGGCCGCGTCAATGTCTGGGGAACGATGATTGGCGTTATCATTCTGGCCGTCGGCATTGCCGGTATCCAGCAATTTGGCGGATCGTTCTTCGTGGAGCCCCTGTTCAATGGCGTCACGCTTCTCGTCGCCATCGGCATCGCAGGATATGCGCAGCGCAGGAAGGGCTTCGCCGCAAAGGCACCGCCAGCCGAGCCCGCAAAGACAACAGCATCCAATTGAATTCAACGCGTAGAGTTTCTCGTGGGAGGAGAATAACATGAAGCGCAGACATTTTCTTCAGCTGACGACTGCCCTTGGCATGGTTGTCATGGCCGGTCCCGCATTGGCCGATGCCATGGCAGATGCGAAAGCCATGGTCGCGAAATATGCGAGCAAGGTCGAGAAATGGGATGGCCCGACAACGGGGCCGAAGGCACAAGCGTCCAAGACCATCGTTATCCTCGCCGCCGATATGAAGAACGGCGGTATTCTGGGTGTTACTAACGGCATCCAGGAGGCAGCAAAGGCAATCGGCTGGAAGGTGACTGTTCTTGACGGTGCAGGCTCGATCGACGGCCGCACCGCCGCTTTCGGTCAGGCCATGACGCTGAAGCCGGATGGCATCATTATCAACGGCTTCGATGCTGTGGAGCAGAAGCCAGCCATGGAAGCCGCCAAGAAGGCCAAACTGCCCATGGTCTCCTGGCACGCTGCATCTGCTGTCGGGCCGGTTGACGAAGTCGGTGTATTTGCCAACGTTACCACGGACGCCATGGAAGTGTCGAAAGCGGCTGCCAACTGGGCCTTTGTTGATGCAGCCGGCAAGCCGGGCGTCGTCATCTTCACAGACTCCACCTATGCCATCGCGATTGCCAAGGCGGACCGCATGAAGCAGGAGATCGAAAAGCTCGGCGGAACCGTTCTCGAATATGTCGATACACCCATTGCCGAAACATCCCAGCGCATGCCGCAGCTGACGACGACGCTTCTGCAGAAATACGGGGCGAAGTGGACGCATTCGCTGGCGATCAACGATATCTATTTCGACTTCATGGGCCCATCACTGGCAGCGGTCGGCATCAAGGGTGATGGCGCGCCGAAGGCGGTTGCAGCTGGCGATGGTTCGGAAGGCGCTTACCAGCGTATCCGTGCAAAGCAGTATCAGGCAGTGACCGTGGCCGAGCCGCTGAACCTCCAGGGCTGGCAGTTGGTGGACGAGTTGAACCGTGCGCTCGCAGGCGAAAAATGGTCTGGTTACGTTTCGCCGCTGCATGTGGTGACGACGCAGAATGTTGAATTCGACGGTGGCCCGAAGAATACGTTCGACCCGGATAACGGCTATCGCGACGCCTACAAGAAGATCTGGGGCAAATAAGCAAAGCCTGCAGCCTTACCTCCTGCCTGGCGCGGTCCTTCAAGTGGATCGCGCCTTTTTTGATTTCCATAGGATTTTGTAAATCAGCGGGTGCTCTCGCGAACGATCAGTTGAGGCTCGATGAGCACATCGCCCACATCCTGCCTGCCGTCGAGAATATCCAGAAGCAGGGAGCCGGTCTTGCGCCCGATATCGCGCGCGTGCGCATCGATCGTGGTGAGTGTCGGCACGCAAATGCTGCCGATTTCATAGGCGCCGAAGCCGCCGATCGAGATGTCCTCCGGCACGCGCAGGCCGCGCCGCTGACATTCGGTCAAGGCACCGAAGGCGGAGAGATCCGACACGCAGATCACGGCTTCAGTGTCGGGAAACTGTTCCAGAAGCCGCGCCATGGCATTGGCGCCTTCCCGCATGGAAATGGGCGGTGGGCCGGCTGCAATCAGCCGGGACGTATCGAGCCCGTGTTGGCGCATGGCTTCCAGAAAGCCCTGGCGTCTGTCGCTGCCGCGCGTATCGCGCCCCACATCGCCGCCGATGAAAGCGATACGGCTATAGCCTGAGCGAACGAGATGATCCACCATGCCGCGCACCACACCGGCGTTTGAAAAGCCCACGAAGTGACCGATAGGCTCAGCGGGAACATCCCATGTTTCGATTACGGGAATGGGCGCGTTTTCCAGCAGTTTGCGGGCGCGCGCGGTGTGTTTTCCGCCCGTCACCACAATGGCTTCCGGTTTACGACGCAGCAGTTGCTCGATCAGCCGCTCTTCTTCCTGCATGTCGTAATTGGTATAACCGAGCAGGATCTGCATGTTGCGGGCAGCAAGCGTTTCGGAAAGTCCGCCCACCGTATCGGCAAAGTTGGCATTGTTGATCGAAGGGATCGTGACGGCCACAAAGTCGGTTTTCTGTGAGCGCAGGTTCGACGCCGTGGCATCGAACACATAGCCCAGATCTTCTGCGGCTTTCAGGATGGCGTCCCGCGTTTCCTTGCTGATGAGGCTGTCCGTCTTGAACGCACGCGAAACCGTCATCGGCGAAACGCCGGTGACGCGCGCGATGTCCGCCATGGTGGGCGGTTTACGGATCTGGCTCATCAAACGCCTTTGTTATCGATACCATCCAACTAGAGCCTGTTTATTGAACCGGCGCAAGTGGAGGTGGCGGGTAACACCGATGATCCGTCAATCAAAGCGGAAATTCGTTGGCCAGCGTCACATGATGATGAATGCGGCCATCGAAGAAACGTGACAGCACGCTTTCAGTCGCGGCCCGCGCTTCGGTTCGCACAGGACTTGCCAGCGCCTGTTCGACGGCTTCGATGCTGGGATAATTGACGGCAAGGATCATCGGGAATTCCGGCGCGCCATCATCTCTGGCTTCCGCGAAGGACACCCGCACATCAAGCGCGCCTGGAAACTGCTTCCACTTCGGCAAGATTTCATCCATCACAGCGGCGCGAAAGGCTTCCGTTTGGCCCGGTTTTACAGTTCCTTCAAACAAGGCATAGCGCGTAATCATGGCGAAATCTCCCTCTTCGCTCCCGTGAAAAATTCCATCAGCGCTGCCTGATCCTCGCCGCCAAGTCCGGCAGCCGTCAGCATGCGGTGCACCTCCGCACACACGGCGGTCAGCGGCATGGCGGTGTTGGTGCGGCGAGCGAGATCCTGCGCGCCGTTCAGATCTTTCACCATATTGTCGATGCGACCGGTGCGCCGATAATCCTTGGTCACGAAGCGCGGCATATATTCCTGCAGGATGGCGCTGTCAGCACGTCCGCCCTTGAGCGCCTGCGGAATCTTGGCAGCATTGACCCCGGCATCCAGCGCCAGCTGCGTGGCCTCGGCCACAGCCAGAAAGTTCAAGCCGCACAGCACCTGATTGATGAGCTTTGTTGTCTGCCCTGCCCCAACCGGCCCCATATGGGTGTAGTTGGAGGAAACATGGCAGAGAACCTTGTGGGCATCGCTCACATCCTGCTCGCTGCCGCCCGCCATCAGCGTCAACTGACCAATGAGGGCTTTCGGTGCGCCGCCGGAAAGCGGGCTATCCACCCAGCGCAAGCCCTTTTCAGCCGCCTCTGCCGCGAGTTCCTTTGTCGCGTCCGGGTCGATGGACGACATGTCGATGATAAGGGTGCCGGGAGCCGCGCCTGCCGCGACACCCTTGTCGCCAAATACCGCCAGCCGAACAATCTTTGGCGCATTGAGGCTGAGGATGACGAAATCCGAAACGGACGCGGCTTGCGCCGCACTGGCAGCACGCTTGGCGCCAAAGGCCTCAAGTGCTGCGATCTTGGCCGGGTCCGGGTCGAACACCGTCAAATGCTGACCCGTCTCGGCAAGGCGCTGACCGATCGCCCCACCCATTGCGCCTGCGCCGATCAGGGCGACCCGGTTGCTCATCGTCAGTTCCTTCCGATCTTGTTCAGAATGTCCCGGACCACCTCATCCAGAGGTTGCCCGATATCGGCACCGACAGACAGTTCGCCTTCTCCCGGCGGTTCCAGCGTCGCGAACTGATTATCCAGCAGGGAAGTCGGCATGAAATGTCCGGGACGATGCTTCATCCGCTCGGCAATCACCTCTTTCGCGCCAGTCAAATGAATGAAGAGCACAGGCTCTCCCGCCTTCTCGCGGATCAGATCGCGATAGGAGTGCTTGAGGGCAGAGCAGCCGATGAAGATCTTCCCCTCATGACTGCCCAGCCGTTCGCCCACAGCGGCAAGCCAGGGCCAACGATCTTCATCGGTCAGCGGAATCCCCGCACTCATCTTCTCGATATTGCTTTTGGGGTGAAGGTCATCGCCATCCACATAAGGCGCGCCGGTCTTTTCCGAAAGAGCTGCACCGACCGATGACTTGCCGGAGCCGGACACACCCATGATGACGAACTTCTGGATATCCGCCATCAGAGCGACACCGTGATGCCGCCATCCACATAGAGGATGTGGCCGTTGACGAAGGTGGAGGCGTCGGATGCCAGGAAGATGCAGGCGCCGACCAGTTCTTCTACCTTGCCCCAGCGTCCGGCAGGCGTGCGTTTTTCCAGCCAGGACGTGAAGGCCGGATCGCTGACCAGCGCTGCGTTCAGCGGGGTATCGAAATAGCCGGGTGCAATGGCATTGCACTGGAGACCATACTTCGCCCAGTCCGTCGCCATGCCCTTGGTCAAGTTGCCCACGGCACCCTTGGTGGCAGTGTAAGGCGCGATGGAGGGGCGGGCCAGCGCCGTCTGCACACTGGCAATGTTGATGATCTTGCCACGGCCGCGCTTGATCATGTGGCGGGCAACGGCCTGGCCAACATGGAAAACGCTGGAAATATTTGTTTTCAGCAGCCGCTCGAACGCGTCTTCCGGGAAGTCTTCCAGGGGACCGCGATGTTGCATGCCCGCATTGTTGACGAGCACATCGATGGCACCATGTTCAGCCTCGAAACGATCGATTGCCTCGCGCGCTGCGCCGTGGTCCGTAACGTCAAAGTTCAGAACCTGGACCGGCTTTGAAAACTGTTTTGCGGCTTCGGCAAGCTTTGCGGGATCGCGGCCATTCAACACGAGATCGGCTCCCGCATCCGCCATTCCCTTTGCCAGGGCAAAGCCGATTCCCTGCGAAGAACCCGTGACAAGCGCCCGACGGCCCTTCAGATCAAAAAGTGCAAGCGACATGTTTTCCTCCCTCTTGCATCTCGACAACCGTCATCTTGTGCGTTTATGTTATCGATAACATCAAGTGTCAAGACGATTTTCGTGGAGGAATTTTAGCAATGGCGAAACCGCACATCCTGCAGGTTGGACCCTATCCGCAATGGGACGAGGAGCCTTTGAATGAGGCTTTTCAGGTTCACCGCTATTTTGAGGCCGAGGATAAGCAGGCATTTCTGTCACAGGTCGGTCCGCAGGTTCGCGGCATTGCGACTCGTGGAGAACTGGGCGCCAACAGGACCATGATCGAGGCCTGCCCCAACCTCGAAGTCATCTCCGTCTATGGCGTGGGCTATGATGCTGTGGATCTGGGGGCCTGCCGTGAGCGCGGTATCCGCGTTACCAACACGCCGGATGTGCTGACCAATGACGTGGCTGATCTGGGCATTGCCATGATGCTGGTACAATCGCGCGGCATCATCGGCGCGGAAACCTGGGTGAAGGATGGAAGTTGGGCCGCCAAGGGCCTCTATCCGCTCAAGCGCCGTGTCTGGGGCCGCAAGGCGGGTGTTCTGGGCCTTGGCCGTATCGGTTTTGAGGTGGCCAAGCGTCTCAGGGGCTTCGATATGGGTATTGCCTATAGCGATGTATCTGCCAAGCCATACGCAGAAGGCATGGAGTTTGTGAGCGATCCGGTTGAACTGGCGCGGCGATCCGATTTCCTGTTCGTCACTTTGGCGGCATCTGCCGAGACACGGCACATTGTGGGCCGCGCTGTTATTGAGGCTCTTGGACCGGAAGGCATGCTGATCAATATTTCGCGCGCCTCGAATATTGATGAAGAGGCGCTTCTGGAGGCATTGGAAAGCAGGCAACTCGGCTCGGCGGCGCTGGATGTTTTCGAGGGCGAGCCGAAGCTGAACCCGCGGTTCCTGGCACTCGATAATGTTCTGTTGCAGCCGCACCACGCATCTGGAACGGTGGAAACCCGCAAGGCCATGGGCCAGCTGGTTCGCGATAACCTGATGGCGCATTTTGATGGACGCGCCCTACTGACGCCGGTGATTTGAGGAGACAGAACCATGAGAGCAATTGTTGCACACGCGGCGAAGGATCTGCGCATTGAAGAACACCCGGCTGCATCGCCCGGTCGAGGTGAGGTCAAACTGCGGCTGGCGACCGGCGGCGTCTGCGGCAGCGACCTTCACTATTATAATCACGGTGGGTTCGGCACGGTTCGCCTGAAGGAGCCGATGATCCTCGGCCATGAAGTTTCCGCCTATGTCGAGGAACTGGGGGAAGGCGTGAGCGGTCTGGAGATCGGCCAATTGGTGGCGGTTTCGCCGTCCAGGCCATGCCGCACCTGCCGCTATTGCCAGCAGGGCCTGCATAACCAATGCCTGAATATGCGGTTCTACGGCAGCGCCATGCCTTTCCCGCATATTCAGGGGGCTTTCCGTGAAAGTCTGGTGGCGGATGCCATTCAGTGCGTGCCAGCAGACGGGCTTTCTGCGGGCGAGGCGGCGATGGCCGAGCCTCTGGCGGTCACGCTGCATGCAACGCGGCGGGCGGGCGAAATGCTGGGCAAGCGGGTGCTTGTCACGGGCTGTGGCCCGATTGGCCTGCTCTCCATTCTTGCGGCCAGACGTGCAGGTGCCGCGGAAATCGTGGCGACGGATCTTTCCGATTTCACGCTTCAAATGGCAAAGGCCGCCGGTGCCGACCGGACCATCAACACAAAGGATGAGCCGGAGGCGCTCACCGCCTATTCCGCCGACAAGGGCACGTTCGATGTGCTCTACGAATGCTCGGGAGCGGCCGTTGCGCTTGCAGGCGGCATTGCAGCCCTTCGCCCGCGTGGCGTCATTGTTCAGCTGGGTCTTGGCGGCGACATGAGCCTGCCGATGATGGCGATTACCGCAAAGGAACTGGAGCTGCGCGGCTCCTTCCGCTTCCATAAGGAGTTTGCTGTGGGTGTCGGGCTGATGCAGAAGGGCCTTATCGACGTGAAGCCGCTGATCACCCATACGGTCGCGCTTGACGATGCGATCTCGGCATTTGAGATAGCCTCGGATAGAAGCAAAGCCATGAAGGCACAGATCCGATTCTCTTGATCGAGGTCAGATACAACGGTTGGGAGGATGAGTTCATGTCGTTTTTCGAGGTCGTCGAACCGGTTTTTTCGCGCTTCGTGCTGGGGAATGCCCCGGTAAAGGAGATCGCGACCGGCTTTGACTGGGTGGAGGGACCGGTGTGGTTCGGAGACCTGAACTGCCTGCTGTTTTCCGATATTCCGAACAACCGGATGATGCGCTGGATACCGGGCGTCGGCACCTCGGTATTCCGCGCTCCTTCCAGCTATTCGAACGGCAATACACGCGACCGGGAGGGGCGCCTGATCACCTGCGAGCACCTGACGCGACGGGTGACCCGAACCGAGCGTGACGGATCGATCACCGTATTGGCGGACAGCTATCAGGGCAAGCGGCTGAACTCTCCCAATGATGTTATCGTCGCGTCCGATGGTGCTGTCTGGTTCACCGATCCGCATTACGGTATTGCCATGGACTATGAGGGCGAAAAGTCGGAGCAGGAACTGGCCTGCCATGTCTATCGCATCGATCCGAACGGTGAAATCAAGGCGGTTCTGACCGACTTCAACTGCCCGAACGGGCTCGCCTTCAGTCCGGATGAGAAGCGGCTCTATGTGGCAGATACCGGCCGCATGCATTCCGGGGACGCGCAACACATTCGCGCCTTCGATGTGGGAGAGAACTGGTCACTTTCTGGCGGTGAGGTGCTGCACAGCATCAAGCCCGGTTGTGCCGACGGTTTTCGGCTGGATACGGACGGCAATATCTGGTCTTCGGCGGCAGATGGGGTCCACTGCCTTTCGCCAGAAGGTCGCTTGCTCGGAAAGATCAAAATTCCGCAGGTCGTATCGAATGTCTGCTTTGGTGGCAGGCACAGGCACGTGCTGTTCATCACAGCCTCCACCAGCGTCTATTCTGTTGCGCTGAACAGGCGCGGGGTGCTGTGAGGTCGCAACCCTATAAATGATTTGTTGACCATACATCGCTCCAATAGCGTCTCCGATCCGGCTATCATTGCGACCATTCAGGGATTGGGCCAGTTTGCTGACACGCAATGGGACAAGGATCAGAGCACATGCAGGTTCGGGAGGCGATCGCTGGCTTACTGGCCTTAACTGTGGCGGCACCCGAGACCTTGGCGGCTGGTACTTGCCTGCGCGGCATCAATCTGGCCGGTGCCGAGTTTGGCGCGGTCGGTGGTCTGCATGGTCAGGCCTATGCCTATCCGAGCCAGCAGACGATCAGCTATTTTGCAGAGAAGGGCTTTACGTCTGTTCGCTTGCCCTTCCTTTGGGAGCGGCTTCAGCCGAAACTCGATGCTCCGTTCGATCAGGCTGAACTGGAGCGCCTGATCGAAACGGTATCCTCCATGCGGGCGCTCGGTCTGAAGGTCGTACTCGATCCGCATAACTACGCGCGCTATCGTGGGCAACTCATCGGTTCCAAGGCTGTGCCTGTCTCCAGTTTCGTGGATTTATGGGTGCGGCTGTCTGCTCTATTCAAGTCGGATCCCTCGGTGATCTTCGCGTTGATGAACGAACCGCACGGGATTTCCGCGAAGGACTGGGTGGATGCCGCCAATGCCGCCACGTCTGCCATCCGCAAGAATGCCGCGCAGAACCTCATTCTCGTCCCGGGCACGGCATGGACGGGTGCCCATAGCTGGTTTGGCGATTGGTATGGCGGCGCGAACGCCGAGGCTCTTGGCCGCTTCCAGGATCCTGGCAATCGCTACGCCATCGAAATTCACCAGTATTCAGACAAGGATTTTTCCGGCACCAACCGGGATTGTTCCCGAGGGCCGGAGGCTGTCGCTGCTGTGGCGAAGCTTTCCCAATGGCTGAGGGACAACGGCAGAAGAGGGTTTCTGGGTGAGTACGGGGTCCCCGCCGATCCGGCCTGCATTGCTTCTGCGAAGGAAATGGTCTCGACGGTCGAGAAAAATGCGGATGTCTGGCTCGGCTGGGCCTATTGGGCCGCCGGGGACTGGTGGCCCGAAGATGAGATGCTGAACATCCAGCCACGCGGCGGCAAGGACCGGCCGCAATTTGCGGCACTGGCAGAGGCTTTGAATGGTCCGATCGACACGAAGGCCTGCGCCAGCCTCTTCAAATAGAGGCTGGCCTTCCAATTCAGGATGCGGGCAGTGGCACCACTGCCGCCGCTGGTGATGGCGTCGCCTTGGTTGCCCGTTCGCTTGTGTGGACGCCTGAGGCAGCATGGGTCCGTCGAACCGGATTGACCGGCGACCCCGGTCGTTCATGCAGAATGGAATTCGATTGACCGGATGCGACTGGCAACCCATCCATCTGCCCCGTCGACGCGAGACCAATCGAAAATCCGCTGAGTAGATTGGCAAGTTGCGCCATATCCATGTTCCGATCGCAATAACGAAGACGGACCTTGGCGCTTGTGTCCTTCGCCAAACCTGGCCAGTGGTTGATCTGCTGCCAGGTATAGACACAGTGCTCACCCTGCTGCGATGTGCCTGAGGCTGTGCCATACGGCCCAAAAGCATTGGTGCGAATAATCGGATCAACGGTCATGCGGATATCCGGAAGCGCTTGAGCTATCTCTGCCTGAAGCGCTGCGGCGGATGGTGCGCGTGAAAGACGCAGATTGGCGTTTGCGCTGCGTTCTATGGTCAGCATGTTTTCGCCCGCCAAATTGGTTTTGCCTAGATAGACGATCTGCTGAATCTCGCTCTCTTCCGCCGAGAGGAGGCGAATGCTGCTCGGGCTCTGTCCCAGTGTGGGCAGCTGCGCCCAAGCCATGTGAAGCGGAACCTCGCGGTTGAGGGCAGGTGCTGCGCCGACCGTGCTGGATGTTGCCTGATGATCGAGCCAGGCATCGGACGTGGTGCTGCATGCGCTCAGCAATCCGAGCGCGACGAGGACGAAAGGAGAAGACTTCATCGCCATAGTCCCATGCGTTCTTCGATGGCCGTTATGCCGCGGGTATTACCTGCGTCGCGAACCACCTGATTGAGGGCGGTAAAGATTGCCTTCGACTGGCTGAGGTGGCCCAGATGGTAGTGAGACCATGCGCGCATCTGCGTCATGCCAACCGCTTCAGGAGCAAGCTGCAGACGCATATCGAGATTTGCGATCACCTCGGCGTAGCGCTTCTGATCGAAGGCTATGCGCGCCTTTTGCCACAGCAGTTCGGACCGCAATTCGCGCTCGCGTGCCGGGGAGAAACCACCCCGCAGCAACAGTGTCTCGGCATCGGCAGTCAGTCTTGCCCGCAACAAGGTCAGGCCGAGACCATACAGCGCATCATCGCCTTTACCGCCACCGCCGCGCACCGCTGTTTCGAAGGCAGAGCGAGCCTCGGAAATCCGGTTGAGTGAGAGGCTGCACCAGCCACGGATCAGTTCGGCATTCGCATCGAGCCGCCCGGAAGCCGCCTTCTTCGAAAGATCGGCGAGGCAGTCTCCATATCGACGGGCCTTGAAGCTTGCGAGATATTGCGGCTGTCCCTGTTCGGATGGAGTGGCAACGGTCTGCCCTTTCTGGCCTGTGGGTGCCCGTGCGGTCTTCAGATCCGCGAAGACCTCACGATAGTCGCCACCAAACCGCGCCTCGAGGTCACCATAGGTCGCTTTGTCCTTTCGTCGAAGGCTGGCAAGCAACTGACCCTTCAAGGCGGCTGCTGACGGTTTCCACTCGAAAGACTTGCGGAACCAGGCCTGAGCGGATTCGAACTGCAGCCCGTTATAGGCATACCAGCCGAGAAGCTCCGCATGCTCCGGCGATTGGGCGGCCTGGATTGCATTCGCGAAGGCGTCGACAGCCTTGGAATCGGGTTTCTTTTCGCTTTTTTCCATGAAAGCCACAGCAAGCGCGGCCAGGAAGCTTTCCCAATCCTGCGATGCGAGCGCGAGATTGTCGCTGACCACCTGGAAGGCTTCCGCTCTTTTTTCGTCTTGCAAAAGTGTAAGGCTCAGGCCTTTCAAGGCTTCGGAAGAGGGGGCGGATAGAAGCGCACGTCGGAACCAGGTTTCGGCTTCCTTGCGCTGCGCGACCTTGAGATAGTACCAGCCAAGAAGGAGCTGGTCCTTGCTGCCCGTCTTCTCATCTGCGGAACGCCGCAGGGCAACCAGCATTGCAGGCAGTGGCTCAGTCGCACCTTCGATACCGGCCACATAATCGGCCAGCTCGCGGCGCATGAGATCGAGATCCAGGATCTTGCTTCGTGCTGCTACCGTGGGCGAGCCGGACAGCTGACGAATGACCTGACGCAGTTCTGCCGCCGGAAAGTCACGAGCCGCCTTTTGCAACGTGGTGATCAGCACATCATCGCTCAGACGCTGTTCTCCTTCGCGAAAAAGGATGCCCTGATAAATGAGGCTTGCCTGATCCAGCATGCCGTTTTGGCTATAGGCATCCACCAGCATCCAGAGCAGGTCGGCTTCCGGCTCGCTTTTTGGATCAAGGTCGTGACCGGCTGCGATCACGGCAGCCCAGTCTTCGGCCTTCGTTGCCCGTACCATCTCGAAGCGTTGTTTGCGCCGGTTGAGCTTCTGCTGGAAATCGGAGGATGGCTCCCAGCCTGTATTCTCGCTGGCGAGGCGGCTAATTTCGTTATCAATGCCAACGTAATCGTCTTTTTCATAAAGCCGCCAAAGAACGGTTTCATCGACCTTTCTCTCCTCCACAGGCTGGAAGAGATCACCCGGCACCGCGAAATCCGGATATTTGATACTGATGCGACGGATCTCGCGATCCACGCGCTCTTTCTGGCCCTGCTGCGCATAGTAATAGAGTGCCGCCAGCTCGACCGGGTCCGGCGAAGCCTTCGGCTTCGGCAATTGCGGCTTTCCGGCGATCGCGTTCGGCATGGGCTGCACCTGTTCGGCAGGCAGAAGGCTCGAGGCGCTGCTTGCGTGGAAGCTGCCGGTCAGAATGAGAACTGTGCAAGTTGCGGACCTGAGCAGAGTGAGCCTGTTGTTCATTCGACGGTCCTCACACCCTTGCGTGGAACGATATAGCCAAGCCATAGACCGATCAGGCTGACGAGAATGACGACGGCGAAGGCATAGAGGGCAATGTGGTCTGATAGCCAGGCGGCCGCCAGTCGGCGCAGATTTGCAAAGCTCTTATCCGCGAGCGGATAGAAACTGTAGGCGGCTGCAGATGTAGAGATGACCTCGCCCGTAGACCGCAGAACCGTGGCAGACCCTCCGTTCAATTTCGACCATGCCGCAGGATCGGTCAGGTAATCGATAGCCTTGGATAACTCTGCATCGGTTGCAGCGCTGACGGTCGTTACGACAGAGTTTCCTGTTTCACTCTGGACCTGCGAAAGCGTTGCGAGCACTTCGGAGTTCCTGATGGGTGCCGGATCACTCTCCGCTTCGCGATATTGAAGCCACCGGCCGACGACATTGATTGTGCGTTGAAAGCCGATAATCAGATTTTCGGAGATACCCGGTTCATTCCGATCCTGAGATGTGCGGGCCTGAAACGCATCCAGCAGAGCGCGTGGATCGGAGGGTTCAGCGACTGTGCTTCCATGACCGAAGACCGATGCGGTTGTCAGACCATCCAGTGAAGGTGCCGCCAGCCGCGCGGATTTGACCAGGCTCTGTCCTTGAGCCGTAGCGATGATCAATCGATTGCGGTCTGGAATTGCGCTGCGGGCTTCCTGATCCGAGACGAGGTTCGCTGCCAAGGGCTGGCCGGCACTGACCGCCAATCGTGATAGCAGCGTTGCTGCGGCACCCAGCTGAACACTGGACGGTGCCGAAACCACGAGATCGAGCGTTTCAGTGCGACTGAAGGGATAGGCGCGTCCCGCAAAAGCCGCCAGATCCGGCACGCGGCCTGCACGCGCCAAGGCTGGCACCGAAATGCTGGTTTCTTCCAGAAGCAGGAATCTCGGCTTGCTTTCGTCACGGGCGGCAGGGTCGCAGACTTTGTCTTCTTCCTTGGGAAGTTCTGCCAGAATATCTACCGTGTTGATGCCCGGACGAAAGGCCCTAAGCGGAATATCGAGGGTCTTGTCCTTCAGGATCGTGCCGTTCGGATCGATCAGGCCATGGCTCGTTACCGCCTTCTCGTTGACGCGGACGACAAGCTGCGCGCCGGGCGCCAATTTCGGTGCGGTTGCCGCATTGAGCTTCAGGGTCATCGCGCCATAATCGCCGGGGTAAAAGTCGGCGGGCATGACGGTCTGGAAACTGGTGCGGAAAAGGCGCCCGGCAAATGGTTCTGCGCGATAAGCGAGGTCAGACAGTCGATACGTGCCTGGCTGATCGGCATTCAGCACACCCATTTCTGCAGGCAGGCGGCGACTGTTCAGAACCAGTTTCAAGGGGCCATTTAAGGCTTGGAGCAGTGCGGCGTTGATGGCCTGCTCGCCGGCCCCGCGGATGATCATCTGCACACGACCGGCTCCGGACGGCCGGATAGACACGCCAGCCGGTGCCGTAGCCAGTAGACGCTTGCCTTCCTCGCTTTGCCAGCTCGAATTGACATCGCCGACTATGAGATCAATGCCAGGCTCATCTTTCGTCGCGGTTGTGAATTCGACCGAGAGGTCCTTGCGCCCGAGCAGGAGAGCGATTGTCTGGATGGCATCAAGCGAATGCCGGGCGCCGGCCTTGGTATCGCCAGCCGTCAGCACCCTCACTTGGGTCCGGCGGTCGGCATTGCGGCCGACGGATATCAGCGCCGCAGCCGGATCCTGAGCGCGGCTCGCGGCAGTCTGGAAGCCGCTGTTCGAAACGTCGATCTGCGTCCATAGCTCGTAGGTCGCATCAATGGAACAATCGACCCGATGATGCTGCTGCGCGGCAAGGGTGACGGTGTTCCAACCGGGTTTCAGAGCAGTTGTCTCCGCCTTCACATCCATGATCCCCGGGCCTTGCGGGGAGCGGATCGGAAATTGTTGACCGGCATGACCATTGAAGGAAACGCGCAGGGTCGCGTCCTCCGGCCGAACCGAGACGGCGTTGGTATAGGTCAGTCGAAGGCTGCCACCTGCCTGCGCTTGCTCCGACGTCAGGAAGAACGACAGATATCTGACATCCCGTTCACCCTGAAGCCGACTTTCAAACGAGGATTCCAGAAATGGTATCAGCCCTGTGGGATTGGACTGCACTCCTGGCGTGCCTGAATTGTTGTTGATGAGATCCGGTTTCGTAGGCGAGGGCAGCAAGGAGGGGGCCGCCTCGCTTCCGGAGGCGATGCTGAAAAACGCGATTGCAATGAAGCTGGAAAGCTTACGCATAGCTCGCCTCCTTTACTGAAACTGCGTCGAAGCCCGCGTGCGGTCCGCTCCGGGAGCGGTTGTTCGCTGGAGCAAGAAGCAATTCAGCATCTGGATGAGAGGTCTGCTGCGTCTCTTTCACGAGGCCGAGAGCATAGATGAGGGCGCGCATGCACTCCCGCACAGACCAGAGAGAAAAGCGGAGTGTTCCGATAAAAAAGCCGATTGGCTTCTGACGCAGATTGATCCGGTCCTGCAGGAACGACTGTTCGGAATACATGATTTCGGCAATCAGACTGAACGTATCCGGATCGCGCTGGACGAAGGCAAAGCCGAAGCTTCCATCCAGGCCGCTTCGTGCGACCCGGCAGACGATATCCTTGCGCAACGCCTTTCCGTTGCGGCGAAGCTCAAGGCTGCAAACCTCGCCTTCGCCAACTGCCTTCGCAGGATTATCGATGAACTCTACCGCAACGCCGCCGCTGGAAACATTGGTCAGGATGACGGTGTGCACAACGCTGCCCATGTGAAGAAGCGCATGCCGGCGGACACTAAGACGCTGATTACGCCGCCGCTCGCGCCGCTCCGCGACGACACCGAGGGCTGCGCCTGCCAGACCCATGTTGATAAGATTCCAGCCGATGACGATCAGCAGGAGTTCCGACGGCATAGGCTCGCTCAGGTAGCGCCAGATTGCGTAGCCTGATGCGGCAGCCAGTAGCAGGAAGATGGCAAAGTAGGGCAAAGCGATCGGTGAAAGCTTGCTTGTTTCAAGCGTCTGACCTTTGGCCGTCACGTTAAAAGTCGGTTTGCGGGGATTGCGAACGACGCTGAAGATGGCGCCAAGCAGCATCACTGCCTGAACATATTCGTAAAGTTCCGACACCCAAGGCCAGCGGACTTTGCCGAACAGGTAATTCTGCATTGCAAAGGAGGAGATCAGATAGGTGAGTGTGTAGCAGACGAATTCAACGATATTCGCCTGGAAGATCTGAAGCGAGAAGAAGATGTAGAGAAGCGGTGCGACCATGAAGGTCAGCCGCGTCAGCGGGAACAGCCAGAACAAGTTGGTACCAGCGTAGCACACGCGCTGTGCAAAGGTGAGACCGCGCTGGAGGAAAGGGCGGTTCAGGATCAGGATCTGCAGCATGCCTTGACCCCAGCGCACGCGCTGCCCGATGAAGGAAACAAGAGTTTCCGGCTGCAGGCCCGCAATCAGGGGCTTGTCGACGTAGACACTGTGCCATCCGCGGCAGTGAAGCGCGAGCGCACTTTCGCAGTCTTCCGTGATGGATTGGCCCTGAAAGCCGTTGGTTTCCTCAAGAGCTGCGCGACGAAGAACGGCTGCGGAGCCACAAAAGAAGGAGGCATTCCATTTGTCGAGGCCGCGCTGGACGATGGAGTAGAACATCTCGTTTTCCGACGGCATCTGTCGGAACGTGTCGAGGTTCTTTTCCAGCGGGTCGGGGTTGAGGAAAAAATGCGGCGTCTGGACAAGGAACAGGCGGTCATCGGCTGCGAAATAACCCACGGTCTCGCTGAGGAATTCGCGAACCGGCGCGTGGTCGGCATCGAAGACAACCACAAGGTCGCCGCTCGAAATTTTCAGTCCGGCATTGAGATTGCCAGCTTTGGCATGCGTGTTTTCCGCGCGGGCATGGTAGCGAACTCCCAGGGCGGCACACAGCGACTGTAGTTCCTCCCGCCGACGCTGTGCCGAATGAGCGACAACCGGATCCCTGTGTCCGCATTTTGCATCGGTGCCGCCGTCATCCAGCAGATAGACCGTCAATTTATTCGCGGGATAGTTCATGTTTTTTGCTGCTGCCAGCGTCAGCGCAAGCAAGTCCGGTGCTTCGTTATAGGAGGGCACGAAGACATCGACCGTTGGCAGGTCGGCCGCAGCCTGCGTACCCGGTGCGGCTCGCTTCAGCGGATCGGCTACGATGAAGAAGTTGATGGCCAGCATGACTAGGCAGTACATTTCGGCAATGTAAAGCAAAAGGCCTGGAATGAAATTCAGCAGATCCGATGAATCGGGCAGTGTATCCGTCGTACGCCAATAGGCATAACGCAACGCGATAACACCTGCATACACGAAGGTCATCAGACGAAGGGTCTTGTTCTCCGGCCGCTGCATGGACAAAAGCATGAGACCGAGGATCGTGAGGCTCAACACGAGTTGAGCCTGAAGGCTCATAGGGAGCCAGAGTAGGAATAGACTGCTTGTGCCTGCAATGATTGCAAGCAGAGAGACGTACTTCATGACGCCATCAACCCCATTTGTCACCGCCCGGGCGCTCATTGCCAAGGGTCCCGTTTCGAGACATCTCGAGGTCTAGGGTTGAGATGTTAGCAAAATGCTAATGGTTGCGAGGACCGGAACAGGCATTTTGCTGACAAAAGCAGAGTTCGTGTATCTGGATAACTCATTGAAATTATATCGTAAAAAATCAAAATCTGCACAAGGTGACTGATTTTGTTGAATCAGTGTCGTCTAATTCAAATTCGCCATCAGTGTTAAGAAATCCTTAAAGGCAGGGCATTTTGCTCGTCCGGAACAATTAAGCAGCCTCGTCCGTTGATTGACCAGCAACAATGGAGGCCAGACATGGACAAGTCTTCTTCACCCGCCGCCCGCGAAGCGGCGAAAGAACGCAACGCCAAGGAAGAGGATCACGGCGTGATTTCTGCCGGAAACGATGCTCACCAGCGCGAAAATGCGAGCGAGCCGAAAGTGGAAGAAGTTCGCGGGTCCCGACAAGAAAAGTGATGAACGACTCTGGATGGTGCTCCAAACATGCGCCATCCTCATCCGGGAACATCCAAGTTTCATGCTTGCCAAATTTGGCTGGGTAAATGCTCGGTAATAACAGCTTTGTAACGGCTGAAATCTCATCTTCGAAGCAGGCAATATCCGTCAGGAAGTTGCATGCTTCTATTCATTCTTTATTAGGCAGCCGTCTGTCTACTGTCCCGCAGGAGTAATCGAACAAGCTCTCGGGATTGACGAGGCCGAACCCGGCGAATTGGGGGACCTCGAACGATAAACGGCGGAACATGCGCATCTTTTTGATTGACGATAGCCGCTCCATGATCGCGGCAATGCAGCAAGCGATTGCTTCTTTGGATAATGTCGAAGTCATCGCATTTCTAGAGCCAGTGAAAGCTCTGGGTAGTCTTGCAGAAGAAAAGCCAGATCTCATTCTGGTGGATTACTCAATGCCGGGCATGAGTGGTATCGACGTCATTCGGCAAGTTCGAGCGACGCCGGAAACCGCGTCGGTTCCTGTCATCATGGTAACATCGAATACCGAAACAGGCCTCAAGATGGCTGCGATGGAGGCGGGGGCGACCGAGTTCCTCAGCAAGCCGTTCGACCAATCCGAATTGAAGATCCGCGTATCCAATCTCCTGAGTATTCGGGCCGAGCAGCGCAAACTGGCTCTTCAGGCGCAAGAACTCCAACGCAAGTTCGAAGAGGCCATGGCGCGCGTGGAGCGTCGGGAGGAAGAGATCATCTGGCGTCTTTCTCGCGCCATTGGCTGTCGAGACGGCGAAACGGGACAGCATCTGGACCGCGTGGCGGTGATTGCGCGCATGATTGCCGAAGAGCTCGGCTTTGATGAAAGACAGGCTAGAGAAATCTTCCTTGCTTCTCCTCTGCATGATGTCGGCAAACTGGCTGTGAAGGATGCAATTCTCCTCAAGCCGGGCCGTCTTACTCCGGACGAGTTTACCGAAATGAAGAAGCACACAGAATACGGTCAGGAGATTCTGAAGAATAGTTCCAGCGATCTGATCAGGACAGCAGAGCGCATTGCCGCGAGCCACCATGAAAAATGGGACGGCACAGGCTATCCGCGCGGGCTTAAAGGTACCGAAATTCCGATCGAGGCAAGGATTGTCGCCGTTGCGGATGTCTTTGATGCGCTTTGTTCGGAACGGCCCTACAAGCAGGCCTGGCCCCTGCAGAAGGCGCTTCAGGAGATCATGAACAACAGCGGCAAGCATTTTGATCCCTCTTGCGTAGCGGCTTTTGCGCGGCGCTGGGCACAGATCCGTGAGCTGTTTCAGCAGGGGGAAGAAGGCTCATATGACGAGACGAAGACGGCCAGGATCGCCTGACCGACTTGTCCGTAATCATGAAGCTATCGAGTGACGTCCACGACAACGCGGCCTTGGATGCGTCCCGACACGATCTCCTGCGCCAATTGCGACAGTGCCGACATAGGTTCGATCCTTGTCATTTTGACCAGATGCGTGCGATCAAGGTGGTCTGCCAAGGTCTTCCAGGCTCGCGCACGCTTTGGCATGGCCGTCATCACGGAATCGATACCGATCAAGGTAACAGCGCGCAGAATATGCGGCATCACGGTTGCCGGAAGGTCTGCACCTCCAGCCAGACCACAGGCGGCGACCGCTCCACCGTAGACAGTTTGTGCGAGGATGTTTGCCAGGGTGACAGAACCGACGGCATCGACCGCGCCACTCCAGCGTTCCTTCTGTAATGCGCCACCTTTTTCACTCAGCGTTGCGCGATCAATGATCTGGCTCGCACCAAGATATCGCAGATAGTCATGCGTTTCCGGCCTGCCGGTCGAAGCCGTTACGTTGTATCCTTTGGCAGCGAGAAGACTGATTGCTACCGAACCGACACCGCCCGCAGCCCCCGTCACCAGAACCTCGCCTTGGCCGGGACTGATCATACCCCAATCTTCGAGCGCATTGACGCAGAGTGCCGCAGTGTATCCAGCCGTGCCGATGGCCATCGCCTCTTCAAAGCTGAAGGCGTCTGGAAGCGGCATCAGCCATTCGGGTTTCAGGCGTTGGTATCGCGTATAGCCACCGGATTCCGTTTCGCTCAGTCCCCAGCCGTTCACAATAACCTTGTCGCCCGCTTTCCATGCAGGGGAGCGCGACTCAACGACCGTGCCCGCCAGATCGAGACCTGCAATGAGCGGCGTGCGACGCGCGATGCGTCCTTTGCCTGTAATTGCGAGGCCGTCTTTGTAGTTGACGGTCGAACAGGCAATCTCGACCAGAACGTCGTGATCCGGCAGGTCAGCCGTTGTGATCTCGCGAAATCCGGCTACCGGCTTTCCGTCTACCAGATCAATGACCATGGCGTTGAATCGATCAGTCATCCTGTTTCCTCCTCGCATCGCTAAAGCAGACAATATGCAGAGAAGCAGTCGACTGACAAACGAAGCTTTCGCTCCTCAGACGAAGGTCGAGGAGCGGCCGTCTTCCGTCTGAACGGTTGCGATCCGCAAGCCGCTCTGGTCGAAAAGATGCAAGGGAGCATTGGCGTAGGAAAGATAAATCGTATCGCCCGTAGAAATACGTCTTTGACCCGGAACGATGGCCAACAGTTTCGTTCCGAAAGCGGAAGCGTGAATGACGGTTTCTGAGCCCAGGGCCTCGACCAGTTGTACCTGAGCCGCAAATCCCGATTGATCATCCGACAGCGAGATGTGTTGCGGGCGAAGACCGACGGTAATCGGTGCGCCGGGAGCAACACCTTCAACGCTCTGAGGAAGATGGAGCACATCACCTTGCGCTGTGCGCAGCATCTGGGTGCCGTTGGAGCTTTCCAGGGCGCCTTCAATGAAGTTCATATGCGGTGCACCGATGAAGCCCGCGACAAATCGGTTCGCCGGTTGATTATAGAGATCGAGCGGCGTTCCAACCTGCTCGATGCGTCCAGCCCGCATGACCACGATCCGGTTTGCGAGTGTCATGGCTTCAACCTGATCATGGGTAACATAGATCATCGTCGATTTGAGGCGGGCATGAAGCGCTGCGATCTCGGCACGGGTCGAAACGCGCAGTTCCGCATCGAGGTTGGAGAGAGGCTCGTCGAGCAGGAAGGCCGTGGGACGACGCACAATGGCCCGTCCGATGGCAACGCGCTGGCGCTGCCCGCCTGAGAGCTGGCCCGGACGGCGGTCCATATATTGCTCGATTTCCAGCATTCGGGCTGCTTCACCGATACGTTGCGTGATCTCGGCCTTGGGCATGCCTGCATTTTCCAGGCCGAAAGCGAGGTTCTGGCGCACTGTCATGTGCGGATAGAGCGCATAGGACTGGAATACCATAGCAAGACCACGATCTGCGGCCGATACGTCATTGACGCGCTCGCCGTTGATTGAGAGCTCCCCACCTGTGACTTTCTCCAGACCGGCTATGACGCGCAGAAGCGTCGACTTTCCGCAGCCGGATGGACCAACGAATACGATGAACTCACCTTCGTTGATCGCAAGGTTGATGTCGTGGAGGACATTCACCGCACCATAGGACTTCTGGATGTTCGTGAGAGTGATGCTACCCATGTTGATAATCCTATTTCAGTCCGGAGCCGGCGATGCCGGTGGTAATGAAGCGCTGGAGGAAGATGAAGACAACGACGACGGGGATCATGGTGACGACCGTCATGGCGAGAATGTAATGCCACTGCACATTCAGCTCTCCCGCATAAATGCTGAGACCAACCTGCAGCGTGTAAAGCTCGCGTCTGGACAGCACGATGAGCGGCCAGAGGAAGTCGTTCCAGCGCCAGACGACGGAGAAGATGGCGAGGACTGCAAGCGCGGGGGCAGTCAGCGGCACGATGATGCGCCAGTAGATCTGCCACTCGGATGCCTTATCCATGCGGGCGGCATCAATCAGTTCATCCGGTATCGTCAGCATATACTGTCGCAGGATGAAGACGCCTGTCGGCGTTGCAACGGTGGGCAAAATGACGCCCCACAGGCTGTTGAACAGACCAACCGTCGAGATGATCGAGTAGAGCGGAACGAGGATAACCGAAAGCGGTACCATCAGCGTGGCGAGGATTGTCAGCATGGCCAGATTTCGGCCCTTGAACTCGTATTTCGAGAGCGCGAAAGCAGCCATGGAATTGACGATGAGGGTGATCAGTGTCGCCGTCACGGTTACGAAGACAGAATTCCACAGATAGCGGAAGAAATCGAACTGCATGAAGGGCTGCGTGTAGTTTTCCGTGGCGAAGGAAACTTCACGCACCGGCTGCCGATCACCAATGTTGACCTTGATGATTTCGCCCGGTGCCTTCGGGTCGACCATCTGGCTGACAATGCCGATACGGCGAACCTCTGCCAGAACCCGGGTCGAGCCGTCGGGCATCTTCGCATTGTAAAGCATCAGCGGCTTTTCATAGCCTTCGACCTTCACCTGCTGGGTGACATAGGGGAGAATGCTAGGCGGAAATTCCGCAAGCCCTTGCGGTGTCTTGAAAGAGGAGAAGGCAAGCCAGACGGCAGGCCCGAACATGATGAACAGGCCGCCGATCAACCAGACCCAGGTCACGATATCGGTCCAGTGCCAGCCCTTGCCACCCTTGCGGCGCGTAAGAAAGCGGATCGCGGCGCTCATCAGCGTTTCCCCTTGTTTTCATTCTTGCGGCCAATGCCGAGTTGCACGAGTGTCAGCACGACCAGAACAAGCCCCATGAGGATGGATGCTGCCGCGGCAAGGCCTGCATTGCGGGGTTGCGAGACGAATCCGGTTTCATAAATATACTGCGTCAGGAACAGCGTGCTGGTGCCGGGGCCGCCACCGGTCAGGACGAAGACCTCGTCGAAGACCTGCACGGCGCGAATGAGTGCGAGCACGACGACGACCAGAAGGTTCGGCATCAGGAGCGGCAACGTGATGCGCCAGAAGATGCGGGCTGGCTTGGTGCCATCCATTTCCGCCGCTTCGTAGAGATCTTTCGGAATTGCCTGGAGGCCTGCGAGAAGGATGAGCGTGTAGAAGCCCATATGCGCCCAGATCGAAACACCAACTGCCGCAGCGAATGCGAAGGTACGGTCCGATAGCCAGGTGTAGGGTTCGAAACCCATGGGATAGAGGGCGAAATTCAGAAGCCCTTGCCGTTGCAGGATCCATTTCCAGATCAGGCCGACGACGACCGGCGACAAAAGGACCGGAAAAAAGAACACCGCACGCCAGAAGGAGCGGGCCATCAGTTCCCGGTTGAGGATCAGCGCTGTGATGAGCGAGAACAGGATCAGAAGCGAAACTTGCAGAACGACGAACCAGAAGGTGTTGCCGACAGCCGTCCAGAACGCATCTTCCTGGCAGGACATCGGATCCAGATAGCTTTTGCAGTCGAAAAGCTTTGCGTATTGATCTGTTCCGACAAAGCTTCTTTCTGACAGGAACAGTGCGGAGCCGCCGGTCATCGAGTAGATCAGGTTGATGATGATTGGCAGCAGAACGAAGACGCCGAAGATGAGCATGTTCGGCGCGAGAAAGAACGCGGCCATGCCACCTATGCCGGCGCGCTTTTGCAGCAGGCGCAGCGGTCGGTCGGCCAATCCCATGATGAAGTGGACGGGCGCAAGCACGACGGACGACCAGTCTGTTTTCGGCTTGAGCTGCCCGGTTCGCGGCGGCGTATGGGAAGGCGAAGACATGGCGTCATTCCTCTTGCGCTGATTTTGCCCGGCTATCGATGCCCGACCGAGAAACGGCCGCCGCCTCTCGTGGCGGCAGCGGCCGTGATTTCACCTGAATGAAGGATCAGAGACCGGATGCCTTGACCTTTTCCGCGACATCGCTGTCGATGCGGGTAAAGGCATCTTCTTTCGACATCTCACCGGCAACCGCCTGGGCTGTGCGGGTGACCACGGCGCCGTACATGGTGTCGGACCAGCGCCAGCCGGGCATCTTGTTGGCAAGGTCGGACGTCGTCTTGGTCGCGTTGACGAAGGTGTTCAAGGCTTCCTTGACCAGAGCACTGTCGGTCTTGAAGTTGACACCCTCGGCAATCACGCCCTTATGCGCGGGCAGGAACAGGGTACGCTCGGAGAATTCCTTCACGATGTCCTTGCGCGCCAGATAGTCCATGACCTTGGCGACTTCCTTGGCGTTCTTGGTATACTTCACAGCTACAAGTGCTGCGCCACCAGGAAGGCCTGTGCAGGCCGCCGGACCGCAGGGGCTTCCCGTCGCAACCCAATCGAAATTGGTGCCGATCTTCTTTGCGAAATTCGGGACCTGCCACGAGCCTGCGTAGTAGAATGCAACCTGACCGTTGATGAAGTCATCCGCAGCAGCGCGATAGGATTGTCCAGCGGCCGAGACCCAGACGTCCTTCGACATCGTGCCGTCCTTTGACCAATCCACGAACTTCCCGAGGAAGCCCTTTGCGCCAGCGTCGAGCGGAGCAGGCTTGCCGTCCTTGCCGATGTAGTTGGCGCCGTTGGAAATGGCCGGGCCGGTGATGCGGTGACCCGAACGGTCCATCGCCATCGGATAAGGGATCTGCTGGCTCTGCGCGACCTTCTTTGCCGCCGCTGCCCACTCATCCCAGGTGGCCTTCGGGCCCGGAAGCGGGACATTCGCTTGCTCGAAAAGGGTCTTGTTGGCGAAGCCGCCGGTCAGTGTCAGCTGCGTCATAAAGCCGGAAATCTGGTTGGAGCCGTCCGGGCGCATCCAGTCTGCATTGGCGCCGAAGTTTTCGTCCCAGTATTTTGCATCCGCCACCAGCGGGCGCAGATCCAGCCAGTGCTTCGCCAGATCCTTGATCGCGGTCACGCGGGCGATATCCGGGCCGTTACCGGCTTCCAGCTGAACCGGGAGCTGCTCCTTGATGACGCTGTAGGCGACATTATCAACGATGACGTTGATGCCGGGGTTTTCCTTCATGAACCTGTTGACGAGATCCTGGAAGACTTCTCCCTCGATACCATCCGAATACCACATGATGCGGACATCGCCCGCATGGGCCGTGGTGGCCAGCAACGCCAAAGCGGATGCTGCAAAAAGCGACTTCAATGCCATTGTCTTTCCTCCTCCGATTGGGCAGATCCTCCATCCGCCCGGCTTGTTTACAGGTCGATCGCTTGGCCCTTTACGGTGTAATCCTCGCGTCGAAGTGTTCTGCCTTCCGCCTCGACCGAGCCGTCGGCCAAGAACCGGACAGGCCCGTAATCAGGGTCGTTGACGGTGAATATTCCATCATTCTCAACCATCGCCAAGTCGCCATAGCGCGCCTCGGCCTCCGTCAATCCGTCACCTTCGGTGAGACGGACGATCCAGCGCGTCTTGCGCCCTCGAATACGGAGCTCAGCGCCTGCGGACGGGCCTTCATGGACCTGCGACAGCGTATCGCTCGCAATCAGAAGTGCTATGCCTCGACCGCTGCGGGCGATGGCTTTGTTTCCAGCAATCTTGACGTCGTCGAATTCGGCCTTCGGGAACCACGCATGGGAGAAGTCAGGTTGCTCCTCATGCACGTCGAAATCCACCACCGCCAGACCGCGGTACTGCTGCACCCTGGGTACCGAGCCGCAACCACCCCAGTAGGATGGACGCCCGTAGCCGAGCTGGATGATTTCACCGGGATGGTTGATCCAGATCGCTGCCTCGGGCTTTTCGCCGATACGCAGGTGCAGAACGGTTTCCTGATAGCCCCAGTCCTTCCAGCGGTAGTGGACTGCGGAACCCATCGCATAGTGCTCGCCCTTGTAGTGGTAGAGCGCGGCAAAACTATCCTGACCCTGTGCAAAGCGCCATTCCTGATGCTTGGCGCGACGGTGGCTGGCGATGGCTGCCAGTTCTTCCGGCACCACGAGGCCGTGATCCCGAAGGCAGACGGCGAGCTGAGGCAGAGCGTGAACGCGGCGTCCATACCAGCCCTTGCCCCAGAGAAGACGCGCAACCGCAGAAAGCTCCAGCGAGCGACCGGCGCAGAGCGTGTGTTCGTAGGAGCGGCCCTGTGCTGCCGTCAGCATGCCATGATGGGCGGAGCGAGCGACGATTTCGCACAGACGGATGATGCCAGCCTTGGCGCGGTCCGCGATATCCTTGTCCGGCGAAAGTGCTGCCAGCGCCGTCAGGCCCTTCAGATCGATCGGGAAATAAGGTGCGGAGTTGAACTCGGCCATTTCCCAGTGTTCGAAATGGTCGAGCCATGCGCGCACCCGCTCGGCTCCGATTTTTGCCTGTTCGGAACCCTTGCGGCCAGACCGCACGAAGGTCGCATCCGGCAACAGATGTCCTGCCAGATAGCACGAGGTGTGGAAGAGCAGCGCGTGGTTTTCGGAGAAGTACCACTGAACGTCGTTGCCCGGCTCATCCATCCAATAGCGATAGTTGAGGATTGCGCCGTCGATACGATCGCGTGTCTTTTGGTTGATATCCTTGCCCCAGACGGTGCGCGACCAAATGAGCGGGACCAGCGAGAAATCGGCGCAATCATGGCAATCTTCGATGGAAGGCAGGATCTCCTCGATCATTGCATCGGTATCGCTTCCGGCGCGACCGCTTGCCAGCCGTGCGAAGGCGCGCACGGTATCGCGCTCGGAGTGCTCGGAGACTTCGGTTAACGTCTCGATGACACGGTCCTGAAGCGAAGCCGGAGCCTGACCCTGGCGCTCCGCATGGCAAATCTCCACGCCAAGCGGGCGCGCCGCGACAAAGCCGCCAGCATCCAGCCTGATGCGGAAATGGCGGAAATCTGCCGGTGCGCTTTCTGCGGAGCCGAGATTGAGGCTCGTTGCGCCAGCGGGCAGCTTGAAATCGTGATCGAAGCGTTCGCGCGACATGAAATCGCCTTCGACCGCGACATTGACCTCGACGGCCACGGGCAACGGCTTGGCGAATAGCAGCGTGATATCGCCACTGAAATAGGCGGGGCGATCAAGATGCATGCCTTCCAATGCGTTCTCGATACTTTCGGCAACAGAGCCTTCCACCGGAACCGGGATCGCGATCTTCGCGGACGGTCCGGCCAGATAGTCGAACTGATAGAAGTACCGTGCGTCGCGTTCCGCAAGATCATCGAAAAACAGCGTAATCTCGTTCAGCCCGGGCTTGAGGTCGAGTTCAAACTCCTGCTTCGTTTCCAGATTGCGGCCATAGGGTGCCATCCATCCGATTTCCTGACCGTTCAGGAAAAGGACCGCGCCGCCGCAGGTGCCGAGACGAATACGAGCTGTCCCTGCTTCGCTGACCTCGAGATAGGTGCGGGCCCAGGTTGCCAGACGGGTAGGACGGAACCAGAAACCGGACAGATCGACACGCGGAGAGCCGAACGGCAGCCACCACTGCTTTGCCTCGAAGGACCCACGCACATCTGGTCGTTTGCCGCGATAGGTTTCTGCAAAGAGGGTGCGGCACGGATATTCGTGCGGAATGAAATTCTTATGTTTGGTCAGGAAGAAGAAGGGGTCCATTTCGCCCTTCATCGGCTGATCGACCACATCAAAGCGGTCTTCCATCGTCGCGCCGAGCTGCCAGTACCGCACCGGCTCACCCGCGTTCAAAGTCTTGCGCATGTAGTTCTGTTCTGTCGTCATTTCAGATCCGCCACGGCCACCGGGGCCACATCGTTGTATTCCTGGTTCTCGCCGGTCATGCCCCAGACAAAGCCATAGGGGCCTGTGCCTGCGCCCATGTGGATGGACCATGCCGGAGAAAGCACCGCGTTGCCGTTTGCTACAATGAGGTTGCGCGTTTCGTCCGGCCTTCCCATCAGGTGGATGACGCGATCTTCCGCTGCCATGTCGAAGTAGCAATAGGCTTCCATCCGCCGTTCATGCAGGTGCGGCGGCATGGTATTCCACACGCTGCCTTCAGCCAGATCCGTGATGCCCATCAAAAGCAGGCAGGACGGAGCAACCTGCGGGTGAATATACATACGCAGGTTTCGCTTGTTGGAGCGCTTCTGATCGCCCAGTTCGAGCAGCTTCGATTCGCCCCGCTTGATCAGGCGATGCGGGAAATCAGCACCCGCCGGGACGGAGTTCATGTAGAAGCGCGCGGGCTCATCGGCACTGTTCGATTGAACGGTAATGGTCTGTGCGCCTCGGCCCACATAGAGCACATCGCGGTTGTCGAGTTTGTACGTCTCGCCGTCGACGGTTACGCTGCCTGCACCGCCGAGATTGGCAATGCCCATCTCTCGTGCGGAGAGAAGATAGGGTGTTCCAATATCTTCGCCTGACCCGAAGGTGAGGGGAGATGTTGTCGGAACTGCGCCGCCGAGGATCAGCCGGTCGACATGAGTGTAGACAAAGGTTGTCTGACCCAGCTGAAACAGATCCTCGACAAGAAACGCATCGCGCAGCTTCTGTGTGTCGTAGGTCTTGATGTCTGCCGGAGCGGCACCGTAGAGAACGCGCATGATCATGCCGCCACCTCGGAAGCATTCACATGGTTGAGGGCTTCCGACAGGCAAAGGATTGAGAGGGCTTGCCCGTACCCGGTCGGCTGTATCGGAATGTCCTTATAGAATTGCAGGTCATGGCCCATGCGGGTGCCGTAGGACACGTTGAGTACGGTTCCGTTTGCGTCGATGTTGCGAAGGACAAACTCGACTGCCCGGAGGCCTGCTGTTTTCCAGCTCTCGTCCCCATATCCCAGGCGATAGGCTTTCAGCAGGCCGTAGCCAATCCCCGCAGTTGCCGAGGTTTCCTCGTAAGATGTCTGGTCGTCGAGCAGGGTGCGCCAGGCGCCGCTCTCGGCTTGCAGGGGAAGCAGGGCGTTCACCTGGGCCGTCAATACGCCGAGAAGGAAGTCCCGCACCGAAGTGGGAAGTTCGGCCAGATCGAAGAGATCCAGAATACCAGCCGTAATCCACGCATTGCCACGCGCCCAGCGTGCGCGGGCGAAATTGTGGCGTCCATTGAACGTCCAGCCATGGAACCACAGGCCGGTTTCCGGATCTGAAAGATAGCGCGCGTGTACGAGGAACTGGCGCGCCGCTTCATCGACCAGTTCCTTGCGGCCACTTGCCTGACCGTAGGAGGCCAGAAACAGCGCGACCATATAAAGCGTGTCGTCCCACAACTCGTCGTCGTTCACCTTGTCGGAGACGTGGTGCTCGAATGCACCTTCCTGGGTTCGACCCATCTCAGTGATGACGCGGCTTGCCCAGGTGTCCAGCGTCTCTTTCCAGCGGTCATCCTGCGTTTCGCGCCAGAGCACGGAAAGGCCAAGCATGGGTGCCGTCGTGTTGACGTTCAGCTTTGGCAGGCCGGCTGCCAGCCGCCGCTCATACCAGCCCTCGATCAGGGCCTTCAGATCATCCCGACCCGTGAACTGCCAAAGGCGAATGATGCCATAGAGCCCAACGCCCTGCGGCCATTCCCAGCTGTCGAATGAAATGTAATCTCCTGCCGTGCCATCAAGGTTCGGCTCGTGAAAACGACCGTCGTTTTTCAGGCCAGTTATCCCGGCGACAAGCCGATCGAGATTGGCAAGAATGGTATCGCCATTCAGGGCCATGGTGTCCTCCTGCGTCCGCCTCTCCCAAGGCGTCATGTATGAGCAAGAAGAAATCATCACGAAAATCATTGCGCAAGCTGAAAATTTTTTGCAATTTGCTGCAAACGCGAGATGACTCATGACCAGTCGACCCTTGCCCGGAAAACGGGCTACGAAATCCAGGCGGATAAAACTCGAAGACGTCGCAGCGGCGAGCGGCGTCTCGATCAGTACCGCTTCCCGCGCGCTGGCAGGCGAGAAAGGCGTGAAACCGGAGATACGCGAGAAGGTTCTAGCCGCTGCCAAACAGGTGAATTACACACTTCCCGTTGCCCTTGCAGGTCGAAAGATCGTGCTGGCGGCATCGAGCGCGGCCATGATCGATTATGTGCGAAACCAGTTCACGCTCTACGTGCTTGAGGGACTGCGTGAGCGTGCCGAGGCGCTCAATCTGGAGATCGTGACGCGTCCTATCGCAGACAAGGCGGACGAAACCCAGATGCTGAAGGAAGCGCGGGAAGACCCCGAAACCGCGGGTCTTCTGTTTCTGACGGTGGACGACGAGGCCATGCTGGCGGCGACCCGCGATTTTCCGAAACCGGTGGTCCTGTTGAACGGACATGATCCGCTAATGCGTCTTTCCAGCGTGACACCTTGCAATCGCTCCGCCGCAAGGCTGGCCACAGAACATCTGATTCAGCTAGGACACAAGCGAATCCTCTTTCTGATGCGCCCCGGAAGACGGACGATTCTGCACCGTTGCGACGGCTGGCAGGATGCACTGAAAGCGCATCATCTGATTGCTGACCCGGATCTGATCATTTCAGTCGATGACTGGCTTCCGGAGTTGGCGGCAAGGGCAATCGAAGAACGCATACGGGACAGGGGGCTGGATTTTTCCGCGATCGTGACGGCAGGCGATAGCCTTGCGGTCGGCGCCATCATGGGTGTTCAAAAAGCGGGCTTCACGGTGCCGGACGATGTGTCGGTTGTCGGCATGGACGATCTGCCTCAGGCTTCTTTCGTCAATCCGCCGCTGACGACAATGCATCTGCCGATGCGAGAGATCGGTTCGGCTGCTCTCGACCTGATCAGCGACAGTATGGCGGGCAGGATCAACCCTGCTCGGCGCGTCGAACTGGCCTGTCATCTAGTAGAGCGTTCATCGACCGCACCCGCCAAGGTCCACTTGTGAAAGCTGCCGATTTGCCCTGAGCGGCTGGCTGGCGTAGGACTGGGTTGAACAGCTCGATATGTTTTACTGGAATGCACCATGCCCGATAGCCCACTTGTTCCGATCATAGACGGTCATAACGACGTTCTGCTGCGCATGATGCAGCCGGGCCAAGACGATCCCGTTGCCGGGTTTCTGGAAGGCGAGGGAAGGGGGCATATTGATCTGCCGCGCGCCAAAGCTGGCGGTCTGGCAGGAGGGCTTTTTGCCATCTTCGTTCCCTCCCCGCATCATAGGCCAGATGCCGACGGAAATTTTGTTGCACCGGAACAGGCCTCCGCCCTGAACCAAACCCTGGCAATGGCCCGCAAATTCTTCGAACTGGAAGCGCGTTCACAGGGCCAGATCAAGGTCTGTCGCAATTCAATCGAATTGCAGGCCTGTATTGAGCAGTCGATTTTTGCGCCGGTTCTTCATATCGAAGGTGCCGAGGGCATAGGTGAGGACCTCGATGCGCTTCACGTGCTTCATCAGGCCGGTTTGCGAAGCTTGGGGCCCGTCTGGAGCAGACCCAACATCTTCGCTCACGGGGTTCCCTTTCGGGTGCCCCATTCTCCCGATATCGGGCCGGGGCTGACGGATGCCGGGCGCGCTCTCGTTCGCATCTGCAATCATCTCAAGATCCTGATCGATCTTTCGCACATGAACGAGCAAGGCTTCTGGGACACTGCAAGACTGTCGGATGCTCCGCTTGTGGCGACACACTCCAATGCACATGCGCTCAGCCCGCACAGCCGGAACCTGACGGACCGCCAGCTTGACGCGATCGGCGAAAGCAAGGGCCTCGTTGGCATCAATTACGGAGTGCTGTTTCTCCGGGATGATGGTGTGCGGAACCTCGATACTCCTTTGCAGATCGTCGTGGATCACATTCGCTACATCGCAGACCGGATAGGGATCGAGCGTGTAGCACTCGGTTCCGATTTCGACGGAACAACTGTTCCCAATGAACTGAAAGATGCTGCTGGATTGCCGCGTCTGATCGAGCTTATGCGGCAAAACGGTTTCGATCAGATTTCGATCGAGCGGGTTGCTTATCGCAACTGGCTTGATGTGCTCGCTCGCACCTGGGGCAATTAAACAGCAGTCCTGCGTTTTGTTATTAACGATTGAGTAACCAATGCGCGGAGCGCATGGGTGGCGTGAAGTCTTGTCTCTGCAAGTTCGAAGGGTGCGGGACTATATGGAGCTCATCGAAACGACGCCGGAACTGATCAAGTTGCTGACGTCACAAAGACCTCAGAAAGGCGAAGAAAATGAACGTAGCACGCTCCTTCAACAATTGGCGCAAGTACCGTCAGACCGTCAACGAACTCGCTCGCATGTCGAGCCGTGAACTGGCTGACATGGGCATCTCCCGCTCGGAAATCGAAGCTGTTGCCCGCGGTTCCGTGGCCCGCTAATCGTTTTAGCTCCTCGTACGTCGCAACGCCCGCCACACGCGGGCGTTTTGCTTTTTATGAAGTTTATGTTGCATTGCATTTATGCATAGCTGCACTGCAACATAAGCGCTTCCGCTTCTCCTCAAATTTGCTAATCTCTGGTCATCGAAACGACGCATCCTCCTCCCGCGAAGTTTCGATGTCAGGCCAACTCCTCCTCCTCCCAAAGTTGGCCTGCAGGAACGACAGCAACTCCTCCTCCCATGCTGTTGTTCGGTTCTTTTCGGAAAGCCTGCCGCACCTCCTCCCGCGGCAGGCTTTTTCGTTTTGGAATGGGGTTCCCGTCAGGGTTGGGCATTTTTCCCGCTGCAACATCTTAACAATTAGTGACCGGCTGTTTGCCAGATTGGCACAGTGATCGGCGGTCGGCGCAAGTTTGGCATAAGCTTCGTCTGGCTAAAAAGGTGAGCGAATTCAATCACCGATCTCCGTAGGCCCTATCCGTTCGCGATACGGACCGGGAGACCGGCACTTCCATCGTTAACTCTTTGTTAACCATATAGCCGCTATCAGAAATCAACCATTTGTTAACGAAGATGACCAAAGTGCAAACAGATTCACGCTCGATCAGGATCAAGGGACGCTCGTTTCTCGCTGTCGTTCTGACACCTGACCTGCCCCTCGATCAGTGGTTGGAGAGGCTGGATGATCTGGCAGCGCGTTCTGCAGGCTTTTTCCTGGGTCGTCCGGTCGTCCTCGATGTCACGGAACTGCAGATCGATCGGCAGCAACTCGCAGAGTTTCTCGCGCATCTGGCACAGCGCAATGTCAGCATCATGGGCATTGAAGGCGCGCGCCATTCGATGATTGCGCCCGGCATGCCGCCGGTGTTGAAGGGTGGACGTCCGGCCGGTGATGTGGATGTCGCCTCCGTTGAGCCGGTTGCGGTGGCTGTTCAGCCCGCAGTTCCGGATTCCGGCGATACCCAACCAGAGCCGCAGGCAACTGTTTTGCAGGCGCCGCGCTCCGCCTTGCAATCTTTGGTCATCAACGAGCCCGTAAGGTCCGGACAATCTATCATCTTTACCGAAGGGGACGTCACGATCGTCGGCTCCGTTGCCTCCGGCGCCGAGGTCATCGCGGGCGGATCGGTGCATGTTTACGGCACTCTTCGTGGACGAGCCATGGCCGGGTCCGTCGGTAATTCGCAGGCGCGCATATTCTGCCGCAAACTCGAAGCCGAACTGATCGCGATCGATGGAATTTACAAGATGGCCGAGGATCTGCCTACGGACCTGCTTGGACAACCCGTGCAGGTCTGGCTCGAAGGAGATGCAATCGTTGCCGGAAAAGTCAATTGAGCTGCACCAAGCTCACGAACAGGAGAGAAAGATGGGGAAGGTAATCGTCGTTACGTCAGGCAAGGGCGGGGTCGGCAAGACAACCTCCACAGCTGCTTTGGGTGCTGCACTTGCCCAGCGCAATGAGAAGGTCGTCGTCGTGGACTTCGATGTAGGCCTGCGCAACCTGGATCTGGTCATGGGTGCCGAGCGCCGGGTCGTCTACGATCTCGTCAACGTCATTCAGGGCGATGCGAAGCTGACACAGGCGCTCATTCGCGACAAGCGGATTGAAAACCTGTTCCTGCTGCCTGCCTCCCAGACGCGCGACAAGGACAATCTGACGCCGGAAGGCGTCGAGTGGGTCATCAACGAACTCAAGCGCTACTTCGATTGGGTCATCTGCGACAGCCCGGCGGGGATCGAGCGCGGTGCGACACTTGCCATGCGCCATGCGGATGTGGCCGTGGTCGTCACCAATCCCGAAGTCTCGTCGGTGCGCGATTCCGACCGTATCATTGGTCTCCTGGACTCCAAGACGGTCAAGGCGGAGCGGGGCGAGCGTATGGAGAAGCATCTTCTTCTGACTCGTTTCGACCAGAACCGCGCCGCACGCGGCGACATGCTGAAAGTCGAGGACGTGCTGGAAATTCTCTCCATCCCGCTGCTCGGCATCATTCCGGAAAGCATGGATGTGTTGAAGGCTTCCAACATCGGCGCTCCGGTAACGATCGCTGATGCGAAGTCCGCTCCTGCCCAGGCCTATTTCGAAGCGGCCCGCCGTCTGGCCGGTGAAGACATTCCTGTCACCATGCCGGAAGAAAAGCGTGGTCTGTTCGGCAAGATCTTCTCGCGGAGGGCTGCATGAATATTTTCCGGCTTTTCAACAAGCAGAGATCCGCGCCTTTGGCGCGCGAGAGACTGCAGGTCCTGCTGGCGCATGAGCGTGTCGCAACCGGAAATGATCTCGTCGCCGTCCTGCGCGAGGAAATTCTGGCTGTCATCGCCAAGCATGTCGAACTCGACAGCGAACGCGTTCACGTCAAGATGGATCGCGACGAGCGGTTCTCCATCCTGGAGATCGATGTAGAAATCCCGCTGGAAGCCAAGCTCGAAGCGGCCTGAAGGCTAGTCTCGATTGAGAAAGTATCGGCGCGGACTGGCTCTGCGCCGACCGGATCACTGTGTCGCGAAGGACGCCTTAAGTTCATCGCTTATCGGCAGGTTTAGGCCCTGAGGAGAACCCTCGAACGGCTGCATGAACCAACGGTCATACATCTCCTGCATCTGCGGGCTACGATAAATACTGCGAAGGGCTGTCGCTGCGAGCTCCGCAAATTGCGGATCGTTGATTCGGGTCATGAAACCGTAGGGTTGTGGTTCGGATATTGCCTCCGAGCTCACCACATAATCATCCGGATTTCCTGTCTGGGCTATAAGATTGCGGATCAACACGTCGTCCATTGCAAATGCCGAGACCCGTCCGGATTTCACAAGCTCGAAGGCTTCGCGCACTTCATTGACGGGAACCGAGACAAGTCCGAGCTTTCTCTCGCGAGACAGCTGCAGGATTTGGCTTACGTTCACGGTTCCAAGAACGACGGCAACACTTTTCCCTCTCAGATCGTCTATCCTGTTGATGTTGTTGCGCGCGAGGGAGACGACCTTCGTCTGGGCGATGAAATGGGGCGGCGTGAAAAACACTGCCTTACGGCGATCCGCTACGTTAGTACTTGCATTGCATTCGATATCTATCCCCCCATCATTCAAAAGCTGGATGCGATTTGCAGGTGTGCGCTGAACCAGTTCAACGGACAATTCCGGCAGATCCAGCATAGCCTGCATTTTTCTGGCCATGGCCCTGCAGAGATCTATCGAATAGCCGACGACTTCTCCTGAACTGGTCTTAAAGGAAAATGGTTGGGCCGATCCATAACCGACACGTAAGACCCTGGTCTCCTTCAGCCGCTCTATGGTTGATCCGTTAAAGCTCAAATCAGTCTCAGCCAATGCGAGAGTTGACGGAAGCAGCAACAGAATGGCGGCTAAAAGCCGTTGAAAAAGGATCTTCAACATCAAATCACTCCAAATATTCTTTTGGTTTTGAAAACACTGCCTTCAATTCGGGTGACATCGGCAGTTTCATATTCTGTCCCAGCGGTGGAATTGGCCGCTCGAACCACTTTGTATAAAGCTCTTGGATATCCTTGCTGGTGAACAGTTTCTCGAGACTCGCGTTCACGACCGCCTTGAAAGCATCGTCGCCCAAGGGCAGCAAAATTCCGTAAGGCTCCGGCGGGCTGAAAGTTTCCTCTGAGATTACATAATCGTCCGGCTTCGACGAAGCCGCGATCTGGCCGGCGAGGAGAATATCGTCCATGACGAAGGCAGACGCCTTGCCGTTGGTGACCAGATTGAAGGAGTCCGAATTTTCGCGGTTCAACAGGACCGAAATATTCAGCATCCGCTGCCGGTTGATCGCGTTCAGTTGATCCAGGTTGACGGTTCCGGTCGTTGCGGCGACGCTTCTGCCTGCAAGATCCGAAATCGATCGGATGTTCGAGCTCTTCAAGGAGACAAAGCGCGTTGCCGTCACGAAATGCGGATAGGAAAAGGCCACCATTTTTCGCCGCTCGGCATTATTGGTGGTTGCCGCGCATTCCATGTCGATCCGGCGAGATTTGACCATGACGAAGCGGGTGGCCGATGTTACCGAAACATATTCTATACGAAGATCGGATTTACCGAGCGTCGCAGCGATATCTTTTACGATCCGCTGACAGATTTCGACGGCATACCCGGTCGCTACGCCAGCCACGAGATAGGAGAAGGGTGGTTCCGACACACGGTGCCCGATAGTGACCGTTCCGGTGTTTTTGATCTTCGTCAGAGTGTCCGAACTCTCTTCTGCCGATGCGCCAGCGCTTCCTACAGTCAGCGCCAGCATCGCAGGCCATAAAAGTGTTTGGACGGATCGACTCAAAATTGAGAACGCCCTGATCGTTGGCACTGTCGCTGCAATTTCGTCGTGTCCCGGCATGAAGATCGTTCCCTTTTGTTTCAGGCGGCGCTCGATCCCAGATACTGTTCCGTGAAGCTGGCTTGCGGTCTGCCCAGCAGATAACCCTGGACCGATCCGCAACCGGCTGCACGCAGCAGATCCAGCTGTTCCTTGTATTCGACACCTTCGGCGGTCACGCTGATGTCCAGTCCCCGGGCCAGGGAAACAGTCGACAGCACGATATTGAGACACCGGGTACTTTCCGCGACACCTGAAATGAAGCGGCGATCCAGCTTGATACGCGTGACCGGCAGATCAATCAGATAGGACAAGGATGCGAACCCGGTTCCAAAATCATCAAGTGCTATGCCGACACCCATCGCCCGAATGGCCGTCAGGATGGTGATCGCCTCCTTGCCTTCGACCTTGTTGGTTTCGGTGATTTCTATCTCCAGACGGTCAGCCGAGAGGCCGGTTTCATTGAGTGTGGCACGAATGAAATCCGGTAGATCCTGTCTCAGCAGGCCGATGGCAGAGATATTGACAGAGACTGTTGTCCGATCATCCTTGCCTGCCATCTGGCGGCAGGCCTGCTTCAGGACCCAGCGGTCGAGCTCAACGATAAAACCGGTTTCTTCAGCGGCAGGGATAAATTTGTCGGGCGTAATGAAGCCGCGTTTGGGATGGTTCCATCTCACCAGCGCCTCATAGCCCGAAATTCTACCCTCGCCGATGGCGACGATCGGCTGATAATGTACCTCGAATTGGTCCTCGTTCAGGGCAGTCATGAGCTCCAGCTCGATAGTGGAGCGGTGTGATGTTTCCATGGTCATCCCTGGTTCGAATATATGGAAGCAACCGCGGCCTGCACCCTTCGATGTGTAAAGCGCGACATCCGCATTGCTCAAAATTTGATTGGAGTTTCGGCCGTGTAATGGTGCCCTGGCAATTCCGATACTGGCACCGATAGACAATGAAAGTTCGTTGATCTGAAAGGGTCTGGAAATTGCCTCCAGAATTCGGGCAGCCAGCCGCTTTGCCTCCTTTTCGGCGTTCAAGGCTACCACCTGGATGAGCGCGAACTCATCGCCACCGAGGCGGGCGAAAACATCGTCTGGCCCCAGCAATGTGGAAACGCGTTTGCAGGTCGATATCAACACCTGGTCACCAACAGCGTGCCCATAGGTGTCATTCACGGGTTTGAAGCGATCAAGATCCAGCAACATCACGTTGATGATCTTGTTTCCGACTTCGACCTCTTCAAGTAAACTATTCAGTGCTTTCTGGAGAAACGCCCGGTTTGGCAGTCCCGTGAGAGCGTCATGATGGGCAAGATGCTCCAGTTCTCTGGCTGCTTCCCGCATCTGTCTCAAATGTTCACGCTCGACCACTGCCTCCCGCAAGGTCTCGATCGTTGTGGCAAGTTGCCCGATTTCATCCTGTCGTCGCTGGTACGGCGTGATGTTCCCCGTTTCATCGCGAGCAATCCGTTTGAGCGCCTCGATCAGAACTGGTACGGGTTTGAAAAGGCTGCGGAGGAGCAAGGCAATCGCGCCGCCGGTGGCAAGCATGATGACAGCGAACGATAAAAGTGAATTGCGGTAAAAGATGCCGCGGGTAGCCATGAGCGATTCCGTCGTCCCGACCGATGCGGCGACGCCACCCAGCATCTTGCCCTCGGAGGAGCGGATAGGCAGATAGCCGATGTAGTGCTCTTCAGTGCCAATCTTGCCAAAGCCGGTGAAAAACTCCGTGTATTCTTCTGACGGTCCGCCATTGTCCTGAACGGATAGCGTCAAGCCGGCAGGCCCGCCGTCACTGTCAGTAATGGAAACCAGGCTTTTCGTCGAAGCATCGTATTGGAGGAGCCACACCTTCTGCTTTGTCTGCACGGACGCGAGCGCGAGAACATCCACGGCCACATAGCCGGTATCCAGCACCGACGCATCGTCGCCTATCATGCGGTCGGTGATGATCCGTACAATCTGGCTCGACGGTGTCATGTCCACGGCAACGAAGGTATAGACGCTTCGAATTGCACTGCTGACGATCTGGATATTGGTGCTCGCCTGCTGTCGCCATTCATCTCGCTGACTTCGCTCGATCATGATCCAACCCGTCGCGGCGCCAGAAATGTAGGCAAGCGCGACAGCAAATAGCAGGAATGAGGTAACTTTGCCGATGATGGATCGACGCCAATTCAAACGCGTCTTCAGGGCCTTTTGGCCTGCGAATATCGACAGCATCAGGGTTCCAATCACAGTGCAATTATAAGTAGGTTGTCTAAATCTTGCAGCCCTGATGATGGTTGCGCGGTTCTTTCCAAATCATTGACGAAGGTGAAACTGTGAAACAAACCACCCGGATGGTTAATAAAAATATATTAATCAGAATGTGATAATTTTAGATTTAGATAAGCGGACTGACGTCATAATAAATACTTTTGTCTGAGAAGGATATAAATCAGATTCGCGCAAAGATTCGAATAATAGACAAAAAAATCGACTTTCACGGGATTTAATACAGATGATTTTCTTGTAAATGATCACGTATCATATTGTCGATTTATGATAATGCCCCGGTGTGGCACCAGTGGAATACTTGAAGTCGATGATACCAGACCCGTTCGCCCTGTCGCTCGCTCGTGTTCCGAGCGTCAGGAATTTGGTTCGGAAAAGAGCTCTACGATAAGGTTGCGCAGTTGATCCATTCTCAGACTCTCGGTCTGTACCGGCCTCAAGCCTGAATTGAAGCCTTGCCGAAGGAATTCGGCTACAACATCCGTGCGCTTTGCAATGATGTGAATTGGGACATCGCGCGTTGCGTCAGGCCCGGTCACGACTGATGCCGGCTGATGATCACCGATAACAATGAAAATCGCATCATCACCAAAGGTACGGATATAGCTTGCCACCGCCTCCAGCGAATAGTCTATCGTTCGGATGTAATGGTCCCGGATGCGGTCGGGGTCTGCCCAGACGAAAGCCGGCGACTCGCCGGACGCCGCCTGGTCATTGAAGGTTTTCCCATCACCGACCGCCTGCCAGTCGATCATGTGAGCGACTGGCGTCCAGGGCGCATGACTTGAGATGAGGGCAGTCTCGATCATGACATTGCGACGTGGTTGCGGATCTCGAATGAGTTTTTGAATTGCCGAGAGCGTATATTGGTCTGGCATTGTGATCCAGTTGAAGGGCTGGCCCTGATAACTAAGATCTTTCGCCGCATAGACCCGATCATAACCAAAATAGGCGCTTTCCGGCCAATCCAGAGTGATTGCAGGCATGGCCGCCGCCGTCTCCCAGCCTGCATTCTTAAACAAGCGGTTGAGACTGCTTCTGTCGCTCATGACCAGTCGATCGTAGCGCGCCTGACTGTCGATCCAGAGTCCAGACAACAGTGTGCCATGGGCAAGCCAACTGAGGCCCGCCACAGTCGGCGATGTGACCCAGCGACTGGCAATCTGAAACCCGGACTGTTCGAGGCTTTTCTGCATATCCTCAAATCGTGCAGCGATACGCGGCGAGAAACGTGTGTCTTCAACAGCACTGCGTCCGTAAGACTCGACGAATATCAGGAAAACGTCCTGTCCCTTGACCCGTCCCATGAGCTCGGTCTTTCCTTTGAAAGGGTCGGATTGTGCGAGCTCCACCTCAAAGCGGTGCATGTCGGCAATTGCATGCGAGATCAGATCGAGCCGCTGTATCAGATAGGGCGTGGCTTTGGCTTCGACCGTCAACGCATGCCGCTCATCTTCGCTTCTTAGCATCAGACCCGAAAGCCCGATCAATGCGGTTGATACCGCCACACAGCCGTAAAGCCTGCGTTTGGATGACCAGCCTCCCGGAAAGTTGCATGACCAATAAAACAGGCCAATTATGATGAAAAGGCTGAAGGAGCCGGACAGAATGGCAAATGCGCCGACCCAGGTACCAATGCTCCTGGAAAGCACATTCCAGCCGTCTCCAATCATTTTGATATCGAGGTACGGGTTGAACGGTCGCTGAAACGCCGATTGCGTGCCGATGTCTGCGAGCTTGAGCAGAACCAGCAAGCTTGCCAGTACAGTGACCACAGCCGCAAGTTTTCCCCGCCACTTGCCGGGCACGATGATGAGACCCAGAGCTATGATCGGTATCTCAAGCGGGATGGACAGGAATGTCTGGAGATCGAATGCGTCGGGATGTTCCGGCATGTTGATGAATGCGGATAGAAGAACGCAGAACAAAAGAAATCGCGTCGTGCTTACAAACATGCCAATCATTCCCGCCGTCGTCATCCGCGCCGGTCCATCACAATCAACGTTCCGTATCTTGAACTACGCCCCGATCGTGGATGGCGATCACCCTGCTCGAGGAAAGGAGCCCGATTTTGAAACTGGTGCGCATCTTCGGTACCGCTCTTGCCTTGGTCCTTGCTGCGTGGGTGGTCTGGCAGACCGACTGGAGCATCGTTTTAAAATCTCTCTCATCCGTTTCCCTGGTCCATCTCTCCGCAGGCTTGTTGTTGGTCCAGTTCCAGATCTGCATGTCCGCATTCCGCTGGCGGTATACTGCCTTGAGCATCGGACAGCCCATCGGGAAGTGGCAGGCCGTTCGCGAGTACTATCTGTCGACAGGTCTCAACCAGTTGCTGCCAGGCGGGGTCGCAGGGGATGCAATCCGCGCTTATCGGGGACGGGCGCAGGATGGGTCGGGCCTGGCGCGATCTGCTACGTCCGTCATTCTCGAGCGACTGTCTGGCCAGATCGCCCTTCTGATGTTCGTTTTGGTAGGCCTGCTGCTTTGGCCAGATCGGATCTATGGGACCAATAAATGGGCTGTGTTGGCCTTGGTCGGTGTCCTGTTGGCAGCCTTGTGCTTGGCGGTTCTTCCAGTCATCCGCACCAGGTTTACAGGGCTTGCAAATGATCTCAGCGCAGCTTTCTGCAGCGTGGGAGCGGCGGGTTACCAACTGACGACGAGTGTTCTGATCGTTGCATCCTATATTGCGCTTTTCATGCTGTGTGCTGACGCAACCGGGGGGGCTCTGACAATCGGTGCGGCACTGATGGTTGTCCCTCTCTGCCTGTTGACGATGGTGTTGCCGAGTGGCTTCGGCGGCTGGGGAACGAGAGAGGCTGCGGCTGCAGCTCTCTGGCCAATGGTCGGCTACACTCCGGATCAGGGCATTGCAGCAAGCCTGCTTTATGGAGCCGTGGCCATGCTCGGCGCAGCACCAAGTCTAATGCTGTTGTTTACATCCAAGGACAGATGAACGCCCTTCGCGTGTCATCCGCGAGCCACGACGGGTTTGGACGACCCTCGGACGAGTGCGACGATATCGACGGCGAATGAATAGACCAGAGCGATCAAAGCAATGGCTGAAATCCATGCTGATATCGGCGCTTCGACCACCGGCACGAGTACGATACCGAGAGCCAGCACCTGGACCACACAGACCAGCTTGCGTCGAAACGAGGGCTTGAGAGGCTGATTGAGGGCAGGCAAGGCGAACTGCCCAAGAATGAACATGTATCGCATGGCACCGATGAGCAGCACCCATGCCCCAGCCTTGCCCAGAACGAAGGCGGCACAGGACAGCATCAAAATCAGGAATGCATCGACTTCCATGTCGAACTTGGCGCCAAACTCCGACACGTGGTTGAAGCGTCTGGCGAGGTATCCATCGAACCCGTCAAGAGTGAGTGCGACCACGGTAATGATGAAGACCGCCCAGACCAAGGCTGATCCGTCCGAGTCCGCAAATGCGTCCGAAAGAAGTATTGTCGCCGCTACGAGGCTCGTCGCGGCAGCACGCACGGCGGTGACCAGATTTGCATAACCAAACCTTGTGTGACGATGCTGCGGCAAAAAGCAGAGTGACAGCCCGAACATGACAGCAAGCAATCCTGCCGCAGCCAAAGGAACAACTGGCTCCAGCGAATAATGGTAGGCGAGGGTGACGCTACCCACCAACGATAAGACAAAGATCACCGCCATCGATTTCAAGGCATCCCTCAGCAGCCTTCGACTAGCGTTGAAGGACTGCAAGGTTGGGAGCAGACTACTCGAGCTGCGTCTGTCTGAATCAAGAATTGTCATGACGGCACGTCAATCCTTACTCAGCCGCGATCAAGGCGTCGACATCCAGCATATGGCCAGCGCGCGCGGTTTTCGTGCGGAGGTAAAACTCGTTTTCCGAGGTAACGCGGCCTGTGACGGCACTGCGTGCGTGAACGAGAATGCCCGCATCCGATAGCGCAGCGATTTTCGTTGGATTATTGGTGTAGACGATCACCTCATCGATATTGAGCAGCTTCAGCATGGCGACAGCAGCCTCATAACGACGATGATCGGCGCCGAAACCCAACTGGGCGTCCGCATCGATTGTGTCCATGCCGCGGTGCTGGAAGCCATAGGCCCGCATCTTGGCGCCAATGCCCGTGCCGCGCCCCTCCTGATCAAGATACAGCAGAACGCCGCCACCAGCCTTGGCCAGCAGATCGAGACCGTTCCGGAGTTGATCACCGCAATCGCATTTCAGCGAGCCGCACAAATCGCCGGTGATGCAGGACGAGTGGATACGGATCGGCACCGGCTTTGACACATCAGGCTTGCCGACGACGATCGCCACCTGATCCTTCTGCGCCAAACCGCCGCGGAAAACGACGAAATCCGCGTAGCCAAATGTTTCCAGCGGGACCGGTGTGCGAGCGACGATCTGGAAAGACTGCCGGACGTTGGAAGACGCGGACAGTTGTGCATGATCCAGGGTGCAGCACGAAGAGAAGCGTTTATCGTCTCTTTCTACTTCTGCGCATACCATGGCTGGAAGCAGCAGCGCCGTGCTGGCGAGCTCCGCGCTCGCGCTCTCCAGTTCATTTGCCTTTCGCCAGGCGGACAAATGCTTGGTCCCGGGAGTGTAAGCAAGCTCCGACGCCTGATGGAAGCTTACATTGCGAAGCGGGGCGACGATATCGCTTGCGCGAGTGATACCAAGTTTTTCGGCACGATTGCGGGTGAGAAACAGTTCGTGCTTTTGGCCAACAACGCTCGCAAATTGATCGTACAGGGCCGGCGAAACGGCATCGAGAGCCAGTACGGCGAGAGCGCGAGATCTATCTTCGAGTATGATCGGCCGACCGAACCGCAACTCCGCTACGGCACGCTCTACTTCACGGGAAGGGTCTTTGAACTCGAGAGCAAATGGGCTGTGCTCGGTCATGATCATCTCCATTGAATTTTCAGCTAGTTACGCAACCAACCCATTCTTTGGATCGGTCGAAGGTGCATAAATAAAAGTTGATGGTTCAGGGGTGGAAATTCCGAAAGAAGCTCTAATTAGCAGCGGCTGACCCGAGGAAACTCCCGCCTCGCGCCGTCAGCGACGCCTTAACTTGAACAGATGGTGTAGCAATGGTCGATGCCAAGTCCCTCTGGTGTGAGGCAGCCGGACATCCGGTGTTGCGGTCAGAGGTTTTGACACCCAGATCAAGCGGCCAAGTGCTTGTCCGAACTCTCTTTTCAGGCATCAGCCGCGGAACTGAAACCACCGTCTTCACTGGTAAGGTACCCGAAACGGAATATGACAGGATGCGTGCTCCACATATGTCAGGCACCTTCCCGTTCCCGGTCAAATACGGATACAGCTCGGTCGGACAGGTTGAGGAGGGTGAGGGGCTTGAGAAGGGGACTACCGTTTTCTGTCTCTTTCCACACCAGAGCCACTACCTTGTCAGAGCCGAGGATCTTGTCGTCGTCCCGGCCGGATTGCCGGCAGACCGTGCAGTTCTTGCCGCCAACATGGAGACAGCGCTTAATATCTGTTGGGATGCGCAGATCGGGATCGGTAACAGGGTCGCGGTTTTTGGTTGCGGCGTCGTCGGTCTGGCGGTCGGCTATCTCGCATCGCAGGTGCCAGGTGTGGAATGCACGCTGGTGGATCCGGATGCATCGCGGTCTGAACCGGCGGAGCGCATGGGCGCTGCCTTTTGCCATCCCGACCAGTTGAAAGGTGAATTCGACATACTGATCAACGCGTCCGGTTCTGGGCAGGCACTTGCCCAGTGTGTGGATCATGCAGGTCTTGAAGCCAGAATAGTGGAAGCCAGCTGGTATGGTGAGCGATCCGTGACATTGCCGCTCGGAGGCGCCTTTCATTCACGCAGGCTTCGTCTCATCAGCTCACAGGTCGGACACGTCTCACCTTTACAGAGACCGCGCTGGACCTATGCGCGCCGGCTTCACAAGGCGCTGGAACTGTTGTGTCACGACAGACTTGATGTGCTGATCTCCGGGGAGACCGCTTTCGATGATCTACCCCAAGATTACGGCCGTATCCTGACCGATCCCTCCACGCTGTGTCACCGTATTCGCTACTGATCAAAAGGAAATTTGCATGTTTGCCGTAGAAGTTCGCGATCACATCATGATTGCTCACAGCCTGCCGAGACCGGTATTTGGCCCCGCTCAGGGAATGCACGGTGCGACTTTCGTTGTCGATGCCGCCTTCTTCACACGCGATGTTGATGCCGATGGTCTGGCTGTTGATATCGGCCTGGCGACGCAGGTTCTTTCCAAGGTACTCAAGCCTTTAAACTACCAGAACCTTGATGAGGTTGAGGTTTTCAAGGGTCGCGTTTCGACAACGGAAGTGATCGCCAAGCATATTTTCGATGAGCTCGCCAAAGCCGTAAAGGCTGGCGAACTCGGTTCCGGAAGCGATCGTATCTGCAAATTGCGTGTTCTTCTGCACGAAAGCCATATGGCGCGCGGATGGTATGAGGCCGAGCTTTGAGCCCGTCGCTCGTCTTTGCCTATCCAGGCGATCTCATGACGAAAACCGGCGGTTACGCCTACGACCGCCATATCGTCAGCGAATTGAGATCAGCCGGTTGGACGGTCAACATGATGCCGCTTGGCCCAGGGTTCCCCTATCCGCGCGAAAGGGATCTTCGGAATGCGGAATCGTTGATTGCCGCACTTCCGGATGAAACTGTGCTGCTCGTGGATGGTCTGGCCTATGGCGTCCTGCACGAGGTGGCCGAGCGCGAACGGGAACGGTTGCGGATTCTGGCGCTCGTACATCATCCGCTGGCGCTTGAGACCGGTCTCGATCCTGCAGACCGCGTCAGGCTGGAGGTCAGCGAACGGCTCGCTCTAACCTGCACCAGACATGTCTTCGTAACCTCGCCAGCGACTGCAAAGACGCTGGAAAGCTCCTACGGGCTGACCTCGTCTCACATTACGGTTGTTCTGCCAGGGACCGAGCCGGTTCAACCTGCGCAGCGCGGCTCAAATGTGCCGCACATTGTCTCGGTCGGTTCGCTGACGCCACGAAAAGGCCATGACGTGTTGCTGCGGGCGCTGGATACGGTGCGTGAGGTGCCCTGGCGCGCGACGATAGTCGGCAGTGAGAAGCTCGAGCCTTCTACGACGAGAACCCTTCGGGCTCTGGTGAAGGAGCTTGATCTGGAGGACCGTGTTGTTCTTGCGGGAGAAATTGATGATGTGGGCGAGGTATTCGCGTCTGCTGATCTCTTCGCGCTCGCAAGCCGCTACGAAGGATACGGCATGGTGTTCGCAGAAGCGCTGGCCCACGGTCTCCCGGTTATCGCCTGTCGGGCAGGGGCAGTTCCGGATGTGGTACCTGCCGGTGCTGGTCGGCTGGTTCCACCGGACGATCCAGCGGCCTTTGGAACTGCATTACGGGAAGTGTTGCAGGATAATGACCTCGCCGATGAAATGGCGAAAGCGGCTTACGCCGCCGGCAAGCAGCTTCCGACCTGGGCGCAGTCGGCATCCGTCCTCTCCGACAGACTGAAGGATTTTGCATGAGTGGTTTTGATAAAAGCTGGCTCGCGCTGCGGGAGCCTGCAGATCTCGCGGCGCGCGACCCGGGTCTGGTCGAACACATCGTGGGTTGGCTGCGCCAGAATGCAAGACCGGTGATCGTTGATATCGGCTGTGGAACCGGTTCGAGCGTACGCGCCTTGGGGCCGATGTTTCCTTCCGCTTTGCAGGTGGACTGGAGGCTGGTTGACTACGATCCGGCGCTTCTCCGCGAGGCGAGACTCCAACTTGGCGACGATGGTCTTGAGTATCACCAGGTTGATCTCAACCACCTTGAAAATCTGCCGTTGGAAGGTGCTTCTGTACTCTCAGCCTCCGCATTCTTTGATCTCGCATCGGCGAGGTTTTGCGAGGAGATCGCAGCTCTTGTCGCAAAGCGCCGTTGTGCCTTCTACGCCGCGCTGAACTATGATGGCAAAGTAGAGTGGAGCAACCCTCATCCACTCGATCGCGATGTCGTCCGTGATTTCAACCAGCATCAACGCATGGACAAGGGTCTGGGTTCTGCATTGGGCCCTCAAGCCGTGGCACATCTGCAGGGAGTGTTTGAAAGCCTTGATTACCGGATTTTCGTCGCCGAAAGCCCCTGGATCCTGGGAGAAGAAGAAGCGACGCTCCAGCAGGAAATGCTGAAAGGAATGATGCGACCGGTTCTTGAGATCGGCAGGCTTTCGCCTGCCGAAGTCGAGGAATGGTTGGAGTTCAGATTAGACAGGGTCCGCGAGCGCTCGAGCTGTCGGGTTGGCCATCTGGACATCCTTGCCTTGCCGCGCGCTTGAGGAAGCAGCTTCGGCCCGGAGGCGGCAGTCGAACAGGATGTCGCTTCCGAGGCTGTAGACGCTGGCCTGCGGCCGCTGCGCTTCGGACAGGAACTTGATGGGATTGAGCGAGATTCCCGATGGTCCTGACCCGATGATCAGCGGGGCTATGGAGACGTGCAGGTGATCGATGAGATCCTGCTCGAGAAAACGGGCGATCGTCCGCGCTCCACCCTCAACTAATATCTTGTTCAATCCGCGGTCTTGCAACACGTTCAGGATGTCATGCGGACAGAGGCCTCGTTCTTTCAGGGGCAATCTTATGACGTCGGCGCGCAGAGCGCGACGCGGCGCCTCGGCAGATTGGATGACGATGACCGGGGCCCCATCATCCAGCAAAATTCGTTCAGAGCCCGTCAGTTCGGCACGACAATCGATGACGACTCGGACGGGATCCGGTCCTCTGACCTCGCGAACGGATAATCTGGGATTGTCGGCCTTTACTGTGCCAACACCGACAAGAACCGCATCCATCAGCGCACGGCACCGATGCAGATGGGCAAGACCATCAGGGCCGGATATGTCGCGGGCATCGCCGAAAGGCGTTGCCACGCGTCCATCGAGAGACTGTCCCACTTGCGCCAGGACGAACGGGCCGCGTGCTTCTGCCAAAGGCCCATAGAGCATTGCGGCAGCGCTTCGTTCAATTGAAAGACGGCTGGCTGAACTGTTACGCGCCTGAAGCAAATGGCCCCAGATCTGGTCCGTCATTTCAACGCGACGCATAAGCAAACCTCCCGCTTACAGCATTTTATGCAGCGTTCCGTCTCTCTTGATGAGATGGTGAAACAGCACGCCAGCGATATGTAACGCAAAAAGGGCAAGAAGGATCCATGCGCTCCAGGTGTGGATGGTAGAAAATGTCGGGGCCAGTGTTGGAAGTTTGCCGATCGGACTCCATACGGTGAAAAGGCCGAACCAGGAGAGGGGGAAGCCATGGGCGTTCGTTGCGAGAAAGCCACTAACCGGCATGACCACCAGCATCAGATACAGTAGCGCGTGAACCAGTCTGGCAAGAGCAGCAAGTGGACCTCCGCCGCTGGAAACAGGCGTCTCACTCGTCAATCGTATGCCGATACGAACCAGCATGACCCACAGCACGAGGAAGCCGATTGATTCATGCAGCATGTAGAAAGTGAGCTTGAAGGGCTCCGCCGTGAATTTGATCATCATCCCCAGCGGCCAGGTTGCCAGGACGCCGAGTGCGACGATCCAGTGCAGGGCTCGCATGGGCGCGGGATAGGGTATCGTTGACAAGCGGTCAGTCTGCATGGCTGTTCACCTCCTGGGTCTGATACGTTTTCTGACAAGGCTGGATCAGGAGAGTGCTGGAGTTGCTGCCGTTCCACCGATGACATGGCATCACAAAATCGTTTGGCAGGCCGGCCGAATCCCAAAACTTCTATTTTTCTGCGGATGGCTGTTTCGTGGCATCGCGAATTGATTTCGCTTTCTGCATTGATGATGTAGTCCTCAGGAATGACCGACATGAACGAATTCCTGCGCATCGATGCATCCACCCGCCGGGTTTGGCTGGATGCTCGCCATCCCGGATTCTACAGCAATCCGAACCTGACCTATGCACAGCTGCATGCCCAGTGCCCCACCTTCTTCTGGGAGCAACAAGGGCAATGGTTTTTCACTGGATACGACCACGTCAATGCCCTGCTGAGGGATCGAAGATTTGGTCGACAGATCCTTCACATTGCCAGCCGGGAAGAGCTTGGGTTGGCGGAGCCGCCAGAGCATACCCGCAATTTCGATCTGGCCGAAAGACATTCGCTTCTGGAGATCGAGCCACCGGAACACACGCGACTGCGGACGCTGGTCAATCGCGCCTTTGTGTCGCGCCATGTCGAGAAGATGAGCGGCGAAATCGAGCAACTTGCGAACGATCTGATCGACAGGTTCGAGAGCGCCGGACGAGTAGAACTCTTGTCAGCCTTCGCCGACATCATCCCCGTTACAATGATTGCGCGGATGATCGGAATCCAGGAGGAGATGGGGCCGCAGCTTCTGCGCTGGAGCCATGATTATGTCGGCATGTATATGTTCAAGCGAAGCCGCGCAGATGAAGAGGCGGCTGATCGCTCTGCCAGGGAGTTCGCAGATTATGTGCGCTCGGTCATCGCAGAGCGCCGCAGCGTCCCGAAAGACGATCTGCTGAGCCACATGATCCACACGGAGCACAAGGGTCAGTTTCTCACGGAGGAGGAACTGATCTCCACCACGATCGTGCTTCTCAATGCCGGCCATGAGGCGACGGTTCATCAAATCGGCAATTCAGTTCGGATCATTCTGGAAAGCGGGCTTCCGGTGAGCGACCTGTTTCGGGACTCGGCTTCGACGGAACGCGTGGTCGAGGAAACGCTCAGGCTCTGCGCTCCCGTTCATATTTTCCAGCGCTGGGCGTTGGAGGAGGTTGAAGTCGAAGGCGTATCGCTCAAGCGCGGCGACAAGGTGAGCCTCATCCTGGCTGCCGCCAATCTGGATCCGGCAAAGTTCCCGGACCCGCTCATCTTCAAGCCTGACCGCAACGATGGAGCAAATCTTTCCTTCGGGGCGGGCATCCATTTCTGCATTGGCGCGCCCTTGGCACGCCTCGAGCTGAACATTGTCCTGCCTCTTCTGTTCCGGCGCTTGCCGAACCTAAAGCTGGCGCAGACGCCCCAGGTGAAGGACGTCTACCATTTTCATGGGCTTGAAGCGCTGCATCTGACTTGGTGATAGGTTCAACCGGTTTACGTTACGATCTGGACCGGAACGGCTTTTGATGCCGGGGTTTTCGAATGTTGATCGTGATGCGAAAGGGGAATCAGCGGGTTGAGCTCCGGGTAATAGCCGGCGATACAGCCATTCGGCAGGTCGAATGGTGTCACCGTCAGGCCGCCCACGTAGCGCTTGCGTCCGTCGTCGGCATCTGAGGAGAGGCCGACAACCTGGCCTTCGCGAAGTCCAGCCTTTCGGATCTCCGACGGGCTCATCAATAGAACTGAACGCGTACCTTCGATCCCGCGCAGGCGATCGCTGTATCCATAGACGGTCGTGTTGAACTGATCGTTGCTGCGCAGCGTGATGAGGCGGTAGCGTCCAGCAGAGTCTGCGAACCCGGCCGCCGAGAGTTGCTTGGGAAGGGTGAACTCCGCCTTGCCGCTTTCCGTTTTCCAGATCCGCTCCCGAGCGCTATTGCCGCGATAGAAGCCACCCGGGGTAAACACTCGGGCGTTAAAATCGTGGAACTGGTCAGGGTAGGTGGCCTCGATCAGGTCGCGGACCTTCGAGTAGTCGCCTGTCCATTCATCCCACCGCACTTTCGGGTTGGGGGCAAGGGTCTCCTTGGCGATACCCGCTACGATAGCTAGCTCGGACTTCAGGTGTTCGCTCGCGGGCTTGCGCTTGGCAATCGATCCGTGGATGCAGCTGAAAGTATCCTCGATCGTCACGATTTGCGGGCCCGCCTCCTGCAGGTCTTCCTCGGAGCGCCCAAGACAGGGCAGGAGATAGGCGATATCGCCGTTGAAAAGATGGCTGCGATTGAGTTTGGTTGCGATCTGGACTGTTAGCCGCATGCGGGGCCAGGCCTCTTCCATGGCGCCCTGCTCGGGAATGGCCCGAACGAAATTCCCGCCAAGACCAATGAATGCTTTGACGGTGCCGTCCAGAATTCCCTGGCATGCGTCTACCGTGGTCAGTCCTTTTTCGCGCGGTGCTGTGAAGCCGAACATCTCCTCCAGCCTGTCGAGTGGTACAAGCTCCGGCTTCTCCGATATCCCGACGGTGCGCTGGCCTTGCACGTTGGAATGGCCGCGCACAGGTGAGATGCCTGTGCCATCACGACCAATATTGCCTTTCATCAGGAGCAGATTGACGAACATGCCGATGTTATCAAACCCGTGAACCTGCTGGGTGAGCCCCATGCCATAGATGCCGATGACGCGTTCCGCTTCGACATAGACCTGCCCCGCCTGTTCCAGGGCATCACGCGTAAGACCGGATTCGTGCTCGATCTGCTCCCATGGTGTTGAGCGCACGAGCTGTTCAAACGCTTCGAAATCATGCGTATGCTGATCTATGAAATCACGATCCAGAACGCTGCGTCCGCTTGATCGTGCCTCGTCATCCTTGGCCAGAACATGTTTGCAAAGTCCCATGAGGGCCGCAATATCGCCTCCAGCCTTGACCTGAAGATAGTAGCTGGAGATTTGCGTTTCCTGGCCGGTCAGCATCTCGGTCGGGCTTTGCGGATTGATCATTGCTTCCAGCCCGCGTTCGCGAACCGGGTTGAACGTGACGATCCGGCAGCCCCGCTTCACCGCGTCCTGAAGAGGATGCAGGAAACGCGGGCTGTTGGAGCCTGTGTTCTGGCCGAAGAAGAAGATGGCGTCACAGGTGGAGAAGTCCTCGTAGACCGATGTGCCGACTGGAGCGCCGATGACTTTCTTCAGGGCGACGGACGTCGTCTCATGACACATGTTGGAACTGTCGGGCAGATTATTGTTTCCGTAGAGTCGCGCGAACAATGCGTAGAGATAAGATGTTTCGAGGCTGGCTCGACCAGAGGCATAGAAAACCGCGGATTTCGGATCGAGAGACTTTAGCTCGCGACCGATGGCGGAAAAGGCTTCATCCCAGGAGCAAGCGACATAAGTGTCCAGCTCGCGATCATAGCGCAGCGGATGGGTAAGACGCCCCGTTTGTTCGAGATCGTGATCCGTCCAGTCCCGCAGTTCGGAAACCGTATGTTTTGCAAAGAAATCGGGCGTGCATCTGCGCGTCGTAAGCTCCCACAGGGTCGCCTTCGCACCATTCTCGCAGAACTCGAATGCATTGTGATTGGCAGGCTTCGTCCAGGCGCAGGACGTGCACATGAAACCGCCAGGCTTGTTCTGGTGGGCGAGCGTATCGAGAACGCCAGGGGTCGGCCATTCCTTGCCGAAAATGCGGGTGATACCTCTCAGCGAGCCCCAACCGCCAGCCGGTCCATCATATTTCACGGTATCCTGATCAGCCACCAGCGCATCTCCTTCTGCCTGCGGTCCAGGCCGAAAGCAGCTCTGTGTCATTGCAGATTGAACGACTGCATTGGCGTGATGCTTCGACGGCCCGCTTGGGCAACTCGAAGAAAGCCGGTTGGTTCCCCGCCTGATCTAGCTTTCAGGAATCGATCAGGAATCGTTCCGCAAGGCGTGACCAGAGTGCCGCTCCAACCGGAATGTTGGCATCGGAGAAATTGTATTTCGGATTATGCAGGCCAGCCGACTCGATACCATTGCCAAGGCGGATGAAGGCACCCGGCAATTTCTCCAGCATATAGGCAAAATCTTCGCTGCCGGGGATGAGCGGACAGACGCCAACCTTCTCCGGCCCGACGAGCTCTGACGCAATCGTTTTGATGAATTCGGCCTCTGCCTCACTGTTGGATACAACAGGGGTGCCGCGCACATAATCAACGATCGCTTCCGCGCCGTGCCCTTCGGCGACGGAGAAGGCGAGGGTGCGGATGCGTTCCTCCAGCAAATTGCGGATACCGGCATCGAACGACCGGATGCTGAGCCTGATCATGGCGGTTTCCGGTATGACATTTGCGGCATCACCGCCGTGGATGGCGCCCACGGTCACGACTGCGGTTTGGGTGGGGTCGATGCTGCGCGATACCACCGTCTGCAGGCTGACGACGAGCGAGCATGCCGCGACAATCGGATCTATCGCAAGGTGTGGCCGGGAGGCATGCCCCCCTTTGCCAAGGATAGTGATGGTGGCCGTATCGGACGCCGCCATCATCGGGCCCGGCCGGATCATGAAGTGGCCTTCAGCCAGTCCCGGGTGATTGTGAAGCCCAAAGACCGCGTCTGCAGGAAAGCGTTGAAACAGCCCGTCCGCGATCATCCGCTGGGCGCCGCTATTGCCGCTTGCTTCCTCCGCCGGTTGAAAGATGAGATTGAGCGTACCGCTGAACCTCCTGGTCCTTGCCAGATACTCCGCCGCAGCGAGCAATACTGTTGTATGGCCATCATGGCCACAGGAATGGGCCTTGCCCACCGTTTTGCTTGCATAGGGAAGCCCCGTTTCTTCCTGAATGGGAAGTGCATCCATATCTGCGCGCAGAGCCAGGCTCTTCGTTCCGCTGCCTTCCCGTAGACGTCCGACAACGCCGTGTCCACCGATGCCGGTTGTTACCTCATAGCCCCAGGAGCGCAGCTTGTCGGCGACGAACCGCGCAGTTTCCTCTTCTTCATGGGAGAGTTCGGGATGCGCATGAAGATGTTGCCTTATCGCTGTCATCTCCTCGTGGGTCTTTTCGAGATCCGCAATATGGGCGTAGACATCATCATTCAGCATAGGGCACCGGTCTGTTTTGGATTACGAGGCCGATCATAGGAATTTTAGCGCGGATGAATAGCTGAGATATCAGAAATCTGTCACGTACTTGCTTGTGACGTCAGCGGCATGAGCGAGGCCGCAGCGGCATCTCCCGGGCGTTCGCTGCCGCCGCGCACGACAACAGCGTTTGATGCCAGCGGCAATCCGGCTGCTTTGAACGCGGCCAGAAGGCGCTTCATGCCCTCGCGCTTGATGATGCTGGGATTGCCAGGGCGCGCGGTAAACTTGAAGCGGATCACCATGGAATTTTCCGTCACATCCTGAATGCCCTGCATCTTGAGAGGCACCAGGAAATCGCCGCCGAATTCCGGATCATCCAGCATGGCAAGGCCGACCTTCTTCGCCGTCTTCCGGATTAACTCCAGATCCGCGTCCCGATCGAACCGCAATTGGAATTTGATGGTTCCCCAGTCGCGGCTGTAGTTGGTGATCGAGGTAATCTGGCCAAAAGGAACCGTGTGGATCGGACCATTATGGTGCCGGAGCCGAACCGACCGCAGCGAGATTTGCTCAACCGTTCCCATCAGCTTTCCGGTATCGATATACTCTCCGATCCGGAAGGCGTCCTCGGCCAGAAAGAAAATGCCGGAAACGACATCCTTCACCAGCGTCTGGGATCCGAAAGACAAGGCAAGACCCAGCACTCCAAAACCGGCAAGAAGTGGTGCCACATCTATTCCGGCAGCCGATACGACGACAAGCGCCGCGATGGCGATGACCCCACCCAGGACCAGATTTCGCACGACAGGCAGAATGGTGGATATCCGGCTTTTTTCCTTGCGGGCATCGCCATCATCCTCTCCCGGCATGATGACCGTGGCGCTCGGCGCGATTGCTTCGAAATATTTGAGCAGGAAACTGCAGAACGACCAGCTGACGATCAATGCCAGGCTCAGTCGCTCAAGCCACATCAGCCAGGTGGTCACCAGTGTAGAAGCACCCATCAACAATGGCTGCCACAGCTGCACGATCATATGAAGCCCTATCAGCCATATCGCCCCCGCCAAGGGTGTTCGAAGGCTCCACAAGACAACGGATGGCAGGCCCTTGCCGGTCGCAGCTTCCCGCTTCCGTGCCATATGACCAAGAAGGGAAACGACGGCCAGATCAAGAACAGGCACCACGATCATCAGGAACTGCGTTATACCGGCGGCGCGAGCCCAGACCAGGTTTTGTGCCGAACCCGCGACCAGCAGGCCTGTTGCCCATATGACGATTGCCGAAACGATGTATGAATCGGCCAGAATACTCCCGACTGCCCGCCGAAAAGGACCGGCATCTTTTCCGGCAAACACAGAAGCGATATCGCGGCGACCGCCAATGAACCAGTAAAGCTTCATCACGGTCAGGACTGTGGTTGTCAGGAACAGCCAGCTATCGGCCGCCGCAGCATCCACCATTCTCATATCCGCCAGATGCACGCTATTCCCGATGAAGGCGGTCATAAGCCCATAGAGCACCAGCATCCGGAAATGCCAGCGCGGCCTTGCGATATCGATCAAAGGGCCGCCGCTCGCGCCATTGGATTGAAACAGAAAGCGACCGAGGCAGGCATACACCAGCCCGCCTGTCAGCATTGAGAGAAGGGCGCCGTTGACCTGACGCCCAAAGCTGCCTGCGTCCAGACCCTGGCGAGCCGCGATGTGGGACGCGGCATGAAAAACCGCCACTGCCGCGAGATCAAGTAGCAAGCGCAAACCCGCATTGGTGAACCGGCGTTTCGGTATGAAACGCCCATAGGCATGGTTCAGAACCACGCGAGCACCATAGGCGCTGGCAAGCCCCAAGCTTGCACTAACCAGCAACATCCAGGCTGCGAATGTGGTGCCACCCGGCTCTTCGGAAATTGTCTGCCAGCTTGTCTGGAACACAGCTGGCAGCCGGCTGATGCCAGCAATGGCCCCCTCTGTGCCGTTTGCCAGTGCTTTCTGAAGGTCGCCAATCATCCACATGTTGTTCATGGCGGCCATGGATTGATCGCGGCTGTTAGACGCAGCTGGCGGCAACGTCTCTTCTGCCCATCGGATAAGTACGGGAGCGCCGCCCTCTGAGGCAGCTTTTACGGCGGCCTCTATCTGTGCGGCGGTTTGATTTGCGGTGAGGACCACAATCGTCGGCGGCTTGTCTTCAGCAGAAGCCGAGCTCTCGGCCGTCTGAAGCCAGACAACAAGACAGACAAGGCAGGCCAGAAGCCGCGAAATTATATGAATGCGTGTACCCAGCATGCCCCACCTGACGCGATCGAAAATGCCAAGAGGCATTCCGTTGATGATGATGCAATGTTGCCCGCATTTAGGCAATTAGCCGAGGGTGGGATCTGCCCGGTTCTGCCGATGGCCTGAACGATCAATATCCGCGTTTTCGGTCTATGGTGACAGGCAGCTTGCCGGTACGTCTCCACGTCTCGATGTTCTGTGCCACTATTTTCGCTGCTGTCACTGCATTTGTTGGCGCTGAGATATGCGGAAGGACTGTGATATCCGGATGCCGCCATAGCGGGGAATTCTCGTCGAGGGGCTCCTGTGTGAAGACATCAAGCACCGCGTGATCGAGATGCCTGCTATTTAGAAGCTCGATAAGGTCATCCGCGTCGACAATCGCGCCACGGGCGAAATTGATGAGGGAGGCACCGTTGGGCATCAATCCAAGGCGATGTTTGTTCAGCAACCCCCGGGTTTCGGTAGTAAGAGGCAGAAGGCATACGATGATATCGCTTGTCGAAAGAACCGTGTTGAGGCCATCCTCTCCGGTGAAATGCACGGCACCTGGAAGCGTTGCCGCGCTACCGCTCCAGCTCTGGACCTGAAACCCGGCATCCATCAGGCGTCCCGCCGCCGCCTTGCCAAGCACACCCAACCCCAATAGGCCAACAGTCATTTCGCCGGGATGTCGGTAGCTGCGTGGTTCCCAACGGCAATCGACTTGCTGTTTTCTGTAAGCGGGCATCTCCCGTTGCAGATAATAGGTCCAGGCCAGAACCGCCTCCGCCATCACGCGAGACAATTCCGGATCGATGAGCCGCACGATGGGCGGAGCAGCGGCGCCTAGTTCAGCAACCAGCCTCTCCACACCGGCCCACAGGCTATGGATCCAGGATATGCCGGGAAGCGCGGCGACGTCACAAGGATCGGGATTGGCAACGATTGCGATTTCGGCCAGTCGCCTTTCCTCCTGCGTCAGATCCCGAAAGGAGAGAATATGCTCTGCCGGCATGGATTGCTGCAGGACGTTCAGCCACTGCTTCTCTTCATCGCCGGGCATGCGGGTGACAAATGCAATCGGCGGTGTCATGGCGATTCTCCTTCAAGCTTCGATCTTTTCAGCATCCACGCCATAGGCGTCAAGCCTTGGCCTTGCCCGAATCGTATGCTGCTGGTTCTGTGCGACCAGCGACGTCGCATGGGCGTCTGATAGAATGACCGGAGTGAGCATGTCCCGCATCGTATATGTAAATGGCGAATGGAAACCCGAGGCCGAGGCAACGATCTCAGTCTTCGACAGAGGTCTTCTGTTCGCAGATGCGATCTATGAGGTGACGGCTGTCATCAACCGTAAGCTCATAGACTATTCAGGCCACACCGCTCGCCTGAAACGGTCCTTGGAAGCGCTCGGTATCCCGTCACCGGTATCGGACGACGAGCTTCTCGATCTACATCGCCAGATTATCGAACGAAACGATCTTGAGAGCGGATTGATCTATTTGCAGATCTC
>NZ_CP049249.1:1202500-1207714 GCF_011046895.1 Rhizobium rhizoryzae
TAAGATGTGTGGTAGCGGAGCGTTCCGTAAGCCAGTGAAGGAGGACCCGTGAGGGCCTCTGGAGGTATCGGAAGTGCGAATGTTGACATGAGTAACGATAAAGGGGGTGAGAGACCCCCTCGCCGAAAGACCAAGGGTTCCTGCTTAAAGTTAATCTGAGCAGGGTTAGCCGGCCCCTAAGACGAGGCGGACACGCGTAGTCGATGGGAACCACGTTAATATTCGTGGGCCTGGTGGTAGTGACGGATTGCGTAACTTGTTCATTCTTATTGGATTGGATGGGCAGGGAAGCGGTTCCAGGAAATAGCTCCATCATTATAGACCGTACCCGAAACCGACACAGGTGGTCAGGTAGAGTATACCAAGGCGCTTGAGAGAACTATGTTGAAGGAACTCGGCAAATTGCACGCGTAACTTCGGAAGAAGCGTGACCCCATTATACGCAAGTGTATTGGGGTGGCACAGACCAGGGGGTAGCGACTGTTTATCAAAAACACAGGGCTCTGCGAAGTCGATAAGACGACGTATAGGGTCTGACGCCTGCCCGGTGCTGGAAGGTTAAGAGGAGAGGTGCAAGCTTTGAATCGAAGCCCCAGTAAACGGCGGCCGTAACTATAACGGTCCTAAGGTAGCGAAATTCCTTGTCGGGTAAGTTCCGACCTGCACGAATGGCGTAACGACTTCCCCGCTGTCTCCAACATAGACTCAGTGAAATTGAATTCCCCGTGAAGATGCGGGGTTCCTGCGGTCAGACGGAAAGACCCCGTGCACCTTTACTATAGCTTTACACTGGCATTCGTGTCGGCATGTGTAGGATAGGTGGTAGGCTTTGAAGCGGGGACGCCAGTTCTCGTGGAGCCATCCTTGAAATACCACCCTTATCGTCATGGATGTCTAACCGCGGTCCGTTATCCGGATCCGGGACAGTGTATGGTGGGTAGTTTGACTGGGGCGGTCGCCTCCGAAAGAGTAACGGAGGCGCGCGATGGTGGGCTCAGACCGGTCGGAAATCGGTCGTCGAGTGCAATGGCATAAGCCCGCCTGACTGCGAGACTGACAAGTCGAGCAGAGACGAAAGTCGGTCATAGTGATCCGGTGGTCCCGCGTGGAAGGGCCATCGCTCAACGGATAAAAGGTACGCCGGGGATAACAGGCTGATGACCCCCAAGAGTCCATATCGACGGGGTTGTTTGGCACCTCGATGTCGGCTCATCGCATCCTGGGGCTGGAGCAGGTCCCAAGGGTTTGGCTGTTCGCCAATTAAAGCGGTACGTGAGCTGGGTTCAGAACGTCGTGAGACAGTTCGGTCCCTATCTGCCGTGGGTGTAGGAATATTGACAGGATCTGTCCCTAGTACGAGAGGACCGGGATGGACATATCTCTGGTGGACCTGTTGTCGTGCCAACGGCATAGCAGGGTAGCTATATATGGAAGGGATAACCGCTGAAGGCATCTAAGCGGGAAACCCACCTGAAAACGAGTATTCCCTATCAGGGCCGTGGAAGACGACCACGTTGATAGGAGGCGTGTGGACGTGCGGTAACGCATGAAGCTTAGCCTTACTAATAGCCCGATTGGCTTGATCGTTCTCATTGAAAATGCTCATCCGTGCTGCCCTGCAGCACAGATGATGCCATCTGTTTTGTCCTCACGCTGTCGCAAGCAAAGCTTGCTGCGGCTTAAGGACGGCGCGCCAAACGATTGGCGACGGCCGCTGGCCTGTAGGGGTGGCACACTCAAACAGGTCAAAGACAAAAAGAGACAAAACAAATAACGTGTTCAAATCAAAAACGAAGGCTCATACCTTCACCAGCTTCTCAATCACATTGCCCTTAGCCGACCTGGTGGTTATGGCGGGGCGGCCGCACCCGTTCCCATTCCGAACACGGCCGTGAAACGCCCCAGCGCCAATGGTACTTCGTCTTAAGACGCGGGAGAGTAGGTCGCTGCCAGGTCTGCTAAAGGCAATCAAAATCTTCTCAACACAAACTTCGGCCCAAGCCGACAGACAAGGGCCGCTGACAACGCGGCCTTTTTGCTGCAAAATAATCTAGAAGCGTCATACCAAAAATGCGACGCACAGGCCAAGAGCAGCCCTGTCCACCAAAGGACACCAAAAGTGGCCAAAGGCAGGACAAAACAATAAACAACCGGGCATGCGCCACGGACACAGAAACAACATAGTCTGGCAAATAACCAGACAATGCTCAAACATAACGCGGGGTGGAGCAGCCCGGTAGCTCGTCAGGCTCATAACCTGAAGGCCGCAGGTTCAAATCCTGCCCCCGCAACCAACAATCCCTGTGATACCAGAGAGCCCCCATTGTGGGGCTTTTTGCGTTTCCAAACCAACGCTACACAAAGACGATCCCAAACACCCGCATCAACACGGGGATCGCAAAACTGAGCAGTCCGCATGGATGCGTTCGACATACTGTCCGTCAGTCGTGAGAACGACATCTCGAGGCAATCGACGTCGGCCCAAGGGGCGCACGAAACGCCACAAAACCCCATACGACACGATAAGGGCTCCGTTTGCTCGCTCTTGCAAAAGTTGAAAACTCCCATCTGACAGCGCGGCTGCTGCTCTGATCCCCAAAAACTGGACCGTTCATAATTGGAGTTTTCCGCTGTAATTTCCCGGCTGGGAAAAGGAGCGGAAGCATGAAGGCATCGAAGTTCTCGGACGCCCAGAAGGCGTTCATTTTGAAGCAGGGCGACGACGGCGTGCCGGTGGCAGAGATTTGCCGGAAGGCGGGGATCAGCCAGGCGACCTATTTCAATTGGCGCAAGAAGTATGGGGGTCTGCTGCCCGATGAGATGCGCCGATTGAAGGCTCTGGAAGATGAGAACTCCAGGCTCAAGAAGATCGTTGCCGATCTGACGCTGGACCGCGAGATGCTGCAGGACGTGATCCGCCGAAATGTATGGTCCGCCCTGTCATTGCAAGGATCTTTAGCTGCTGACGAATGCAGTTTGCGTAAATGTATCCGGCCTCTCGCGAGTGGACTGCGGTTGCAGTCAGGCCCTGATGAGATCCGCACATCCTGTTTCCAAATAGCTTCTTCGGGCACGAAGCCCTCTTTCAGCCAGGACTTACAGAATGCCGATCAACTGTCTCGTCATCACCTTCGAACCTCGCAATCTGTCTGGCCTTCAGGAGCCAGAATGGCGATGGGCTATGCAGCTGGCTGGCGCATGTAAGTGGCGCCGGGCTTCGTGAGTATCACCCAAACGATACGCGCCAGCTTAGCAGCCAAAGCCACGGTCACCTTGTTCACGTGCATTCTGAGTCGCAATTCATCGATCCAATGGCCAAGCCGATCCTTGTCTCGGTTGAGGTGCATCAAACAGGAGCGGGCACCATGGATGAGCAATCGTCGAATATAATTGTTGCCCCGCTTGCTGATGCCGAGGAGCGTTTGCTTTCCGCCGGTCGAGTACTGACGAGGGACCAGGCCTAACCAGGCTGCAACGTCTCGCGCCTTGGCAAACCGTGAGGGATTGCCGACGGCTGACAGAATAGCTGTAGCTCCAAGTGGGCCGATGCCTGGAATTGTCATGAGGCGCCTCGCGCGCTCGTCGCTGTCTGCAATCTTCTCAATGTCGTCCGATACTTGCCGGATACGTGCCTCCAGCCTGCGGAGATCGTCATGTAGATCGCGAAGAACAGAACGGGCCATTGGCGTCAGATCATTGTCCAGATCTTCAATAACTCGGCAAATATCGAGTTTGAATACGCCAGCCCCTTGTCGCATCGCGACACCATGCTCAAGGCAGTAGGCACGCATCTGACAGATGAGGTTTGTCCGGGCTGACACCAACCGACTCCGAACGCGGTGCATCATCTGCAAATCAACTTGGTCCGGCTGTTTAATACCCACAAACCGCATTGTCGGCCTCGTTGCTGCTTCGGCGATAGCTGCGGCATCAATGGTGTCGTTCTTGTTCGACTTCACATAAGGCTTCACAAACTGCGCGGGAATAATCCGGACTTCGTGTCCCATTGTCTGCAGCTTGCGCGCCAGCCACTGAGACCCGGGACAGGCTTCCATTCCCACGAGCGTACGCGCCGCACGCTCGAAGAATTGCAGCAATGTCTCTCGTCGGAACTTAACTCGCTGAACAATCGCACCTGAACCATCCAGGCCGACGACGTGGAACACGTTCTTCCCAATATCTACTCCAAAAACAGTGCAGTCACGCGGTTGATTGCGATCCATCACTGAGGCCCTCCTTTTTGCCTGCTTCCATTATGCTCTCGGGAGACAGGGCGGACCATCCCATTAGCTCTGAGGCCTGTCCGGAAGCGCAAGCTGATCGACGGGATGCTGGTGGACTGGGCATATCGATTCGACGGGCCTGCAAGGTCCTGAAGTTCGATACATCGACCTACCACTACAAATCCCGCCGCACCGGACAGGCCCCACTCGAACGACGCATCAAGGAGATTTGCGAGACACGTGTGCGGTATGGCTACCGCCGCGTCCATGTGCATTTGCGCCGCGACGGCTGGAAGATCAATATGAAGAAGACACGCAGAATTTACAGCGAGTTAGGGCTTCAGCTGCGCAACAAGCATCCCAAGCGGCGTGTGAAGGCAAAGCTCCGAGATGATCGTCAGGAAGCTGTCGGGCCGAACGATGTCTGGGCGATGGACTTCGTTCATGACCAGCTCGCAACCGGCAAGAAGCTGCGTATCCTGACCGTGGTCGACACGCACTCGCGCTACTGCCCGGCCGCCGACGCTCGCTTCACCTATCGCGGCGAGGATGTCGTCCAGACCCTCGAAGGCATCTGCCGAAAGACCGGCTATCCGAAGACGATCAGGGTGGATAATGGCAGCGAGTTCATCTCCCGTGATCTTGACCTCTGGGCCTATGCCAACAACGTCACCCTGGACTTCTCACGCCCGGGCAAACCGACTGATAACGGCTTCATCGAGGCCTTCAACAGCAAGCTGCGATCGGAATGCCTGAATGCTCATTGGTTCCTGACCCTTGCAGATTCCCGCGAAAAGTTGGAGACTTGGCGTCGATATTACAACGAGGAACGTCCTCACTCGGCGATCGGTTATAACGTCCCGATCGCACTGCATAATCCCGGTGGCGCTACCAGCCAGCCATCGTGATCAGAGCCGGAAACTCTAATTCCCGGCGGTCCAAGGTTTGGTCCCAGAGCAGAAAACCCAAGACTCTCCCAAAAAATGGAGGG